>CAZUKR010000005.1:0-54855 GCA_964620885.1 uncultured Eubacterium sp. | reverse complement strand
TGATGCTGGCGTTAGATGCAGGTGCGGAAGACTTTTCAGAAGAAGAAGACAGCTTTGAAATCATTACTGATTGGGAAGCCTTCAGTGAAGTTCGTCAGAAACTGGAGGATGAAGGCATTGCAATGGTGTCAGCAGAAGTTACTATGATTCCACAGAATTATGTAGAGCTGGCAGAAGAAAATGCGGTGAAATCATTACAGAAAACCTTAGACCTATTAGACGAAGACGATGATGTTCAGGCAGTTTATCACAACTGGGACGAGTAAAAAATCACCGCTAGCGAGTGATTTTTTGCGAGGACCAGCTTTCGGAATCCGCTTTTTGGATTCTAGAAGAGGACGACACCGTTAGCGAGTGATTTTTTGCGAGAACCAGCTTTCGGAATCCGCTTTTTGGATTCTGAAAGAGGGACGAATCCTTTGCGAGGACCAGCTTCTAGAATCAGTTTTTTAGATTCTAGAAGAGGACGATCACCGCTAGCGAGTGATTTTTTGCGAGGACCAGCTTCTAGAATCATTTTTTGGATTCTAGAAGAGGACGATCCCGCTAGCGAGTGATTTTTTACTACATTCTGAGAGAAGGGAAATCCCTTCTCTCAGAATGTAGACAAAGCGGAGTTAGGATGCAAATCCTAACTCCATTTTTCTATGTATTAGGTTTGTTTTCTTTCTTTGTGTCAAAAATTGAGAAAAGGTTCTCTCTAGAAGTCCCATTCTCTGCTTCATGTTCGCCAGTTTCTTTAAATTCATGCATACGAAAGTAAGCCCTACCTTCATTTCCATACGGGCTTTTCCTATCATCTGTGTATATCTGAATCCATGATTCTCTTTTGCGGTTCCAAAGAAGCGTTCTATGGTTTCTTTTCTTTGTGAATATAGTTCTTTCATTCCGATTGTCTGGCGAATATCCTCGCAAGCGTCCATATATGGTTCCCATATATGTCGTGTAACCACCTTGATATGATCTTTGTTTTCTGTGCATTGGGAAAGATGGGGACAGGATGCACAAGTCTCTCCGTAGCTTTTATACTCTCTGTAACCATTGCGGTTTGTTGTGCTATACCCTAGTATCTTATTATTAGGGCAAATGTAGCAGTCATAATACTCGTCGTATATGTACTCATATTTCTTAAAGAAGCCCTCCTTTGTCATAGGACGTTTGTAAGGCAACAATGGCTTTGCTCCATCATCAATGAGTAGTTTTACAATGGCGGGTGTTTTATGTCCAGCATCTGCAACCAATGTCTGGATTCCCATATGTTTCATCTTATCATAGATTCCTTTAAAGGTTCTGCTGTCGTGATAGTTGCCAGGACTAACGGTATATGCAAGGATCCATCCATTTTTATCACATGCGGTTTTTACGGCATAAGCAAACACATGCTTGTGTTCCCCTTTTCGAAACCATCCGCTTTCCGGATCTGTAGTACTACATTTGCTTGTTTTTACATCTATTGGGATATCATCTGTAAACTCTTTTGAATCACCACCTCCTGAAGGTGAGTTGTCATCATCCTTTTTATTACTTTTTTCTTTTAGTGGCTTTTTTCCATGCCTCTCACGATCATCATTAATTTCCTTCTTCAATAGATCCTCATAGAATAGAGCTTCATGGTGAGCAATTCGTTTCTGCATTTTTTGTTGTTTGCCTTTGCTTTTACGTGAGTTGCATCTACGAACACTTCTGTTGGATCTACTAATTTGAACCGGTAACATTCTTCAAGAATTCTCGAAAAGATCTGCTCAAAGAGATCTGTTTCCTTAAATCGTCTGGTATAGTTCTTTCGAAACGTTGAGAAATGAGGTACTTTATCCATCATATCTATGCCAAGAAACTACCGATAGGCTACATTTACTTCGATTTCCTTACACGTTTGTCGCATCCTTCTAATCCCATAGAGATACTGTATGAATGGAATCTTGATGAGCATACGGGATCCATGCTTGGGCGTCCATTATCCTGTGAATATTTGTCTTCTACAAGACAATAGATAAAGTTCCAATCAATTGCCTTATCAATCGTTCTCAAAAGATGATTCTGGGGAACCATGTCATCCATACATAAGAATTGTACTTGTTCACGTTTTTTATCTGCATTTTGAGTCATCATAAGTAGAAGCACCACCTTGTTTTTGATATCTCTATTATTCTACAAAAGAGCCCTCAAGTTCACATAAACACTGAACTTTTAGACTCTTTAGATAGAAAAATCCCAGGTTTTTACCTGGGACTTTGGTAGTATAATGTTGACTATTGTAAATAGTTAATTTTGCAAGTATACTATTGATAATATGAGAATAAAAAAGCGGAGGTACGTGGTTTGAAAAATCGAGAAAAAGACATAGCAAAAACGGGATGGCTTGGGGTGCTTTTTACAACCCTACTGCTCGCCATAATGGAGATGACTGGCCTACCGATAGCACTACTACCGCAGGTGGATTTTTGGGGCATAACCCCCATTTACCTTATTCTTCTTGCGAATTTTATAGCAGGAGGATTGTTGTGTGCTCTTTTGAAACGTCTGCTTTTTCCTGAATGGACTTTAGGCTTGAAATGTGAAGGAGTGGGCAATGGCCTTCGGCGGTATGGCCTTGCCGGGGCTGTTGTAGCAGCGGCAAGTATTGCAGCCTTCGCCGTTGGTTTGCGCTCTTCTTTTAACGTTGTTCCTTCTGTCGGCAAGGTACTCGTGGAAGGTGTTTTCTACTGTATAGGAGTTAGCCTTTTCGAGGAAATATATTTGCGCGGTCTGTTGCAAAATTTGGTTGAAAAGTTAATGGGGGAGCGTAAAAATGCGGTAATGTGGGCAGTGCTAATTTCCTCGATGCTGTTTGGGGTGGGGCACATTGCTGGGGCGTTAAGCGGCGGAGTGTGGGTTGCCGCAGCCAAAGTAGTGTGGACGTTTTGTCTTGGAATTTACTTTGGGGCGGTATACAAAAAAACAGCCAACCTATGGGTACCTGCCGTTTTGCACATGTTGGTAAACCTTTCCGGCATTCTATTCTGCTTTACCACCACAACGGCCTTCCCTCTGGTAGCGATTTGGGTAAACGTGGTAGCGTTTGTGTTGCTGGGGGCGTATGGTCTTTGGCTTTTGAGAAACCTTGGGGAACAAGGGTAATGAAACGGTAAAGTGTACAGATACTGAAAAACTGCAGAGAAATGTAAAAGACACTTATAATGTGCTTAAATCATATTTAGCAGTTAACCAACAAATCACCCAGATAATTCATCACATCTGGGTGATTTGCATTTTTATTCAATATTTTCATATATAAAATTAGTGAAAGTAGTTTGTCTACAGTCTGAGAGAAGGGAAATCCCTTCTCTTTTTTTATATTATCCGCGCCGGATGCATACACGCCTTCTCCCACAGGATTGTGGGCAGGGGAGAGGTTAGGATATCGAAGACGCTTTGCTTCACCTCCATCAAGATAGTGCCAAACCACATTCTAAGGCCAGGGCAAAATATTTTTCTGCATTACTTAATCCATAATCTGTCAAATCTCTAGGTTCCCATTCCTCATGATCCAAACTATCTGCACCATAAAAGAATTGAACAAATGGAACATTTCTAAATTTTGCAACTGCCAGCAATGCCGTATATTCCATATCAACAGCAATGCAACCAGATTTTTTTCGTTCCTTTACAGCCTTCCGTGTTTCCCGGTAAATTGCATCTGTTGTCCAGATTTTCCCTGTGGTGTAAGAGTAGCCACAATTTTCTAAACATTCTTTTAATAAGGTTGTTAGTTCAATATCGGGGAAAATTTCTTCGCTGGGGGGTAAATAGTGGTAACTTGTACCTTCATCTCTTATTCCGGCAGTTGGAATAATTATATTATGCTGAACTATGTTTTCATCTAACACACCGCAACTACCAAAGAAAACAAACTTTTTTGCACCCAGAGCAATTATTTCTTCAAAACAACTTACGCAAGCGGGAGCACCCACTAATGATAGATAGAAAGCAAATTCTTTTCCGCCATATTTCATTTTGTAGATTGGAATTTTACCATTTGCAGTTAGAAGATGTCCTATTACCTCTACATTTTCTAAAGCAGCAAATTTGTCTATAATCTGTTTTGAAAATGTAGAAATACAGATTTCTGGGAAATTATCAAGAGGCTTTATAACATCCGTTGGATTGATTATGGCATTGTCTACAGTTTTCATTCTATGCACCCTCACTTTCTGATAATAAAAGATATTTAATTTGTTCTGTAATTCCTTTGGGAATATTTATATCAATATCCATCAGCATACTATACATTCTTACACCTTGATAAGAAAAAACAATCAAGTCAAATACTGCTTCTGGATTTACATCTTTAAATTCTTTTTGCTGAATACCATATTGAATAAGTTCAATCCACATCTTACGGGAAGCAAGATATTGTTGTGAAATGGAATTATCACTCTTAGATATTTTAGGATTGCTAAAAAATTCATAAATGGCAATACTCAAAGAGGAATGGCTGTCTATCATTTCTTTCTCATATTTTGTTAAAGTATCATTTAGAATTTCTGTTGCAGATATACCTCTCTGTATTTTTTCTTCAAATTCATTTTGCTGATTGCCCATAAGGAAATTTATAATTTCTAAAAAAATTTGCTCCGTACTTCCATAGTGCCGATACAATCCTCCACGGCTAAGTCCAGTTCTTTCGCAAATACTTTTCATAGTCACATCTTTATAGCCTTTTTCAGCAAAAAGTTTATATGCTTCCGAACATATAAGAAATTTTGTTTGATCTCCTTTAGTTCCCATTTTTGCAACCTCCTTTGCGACATGAATGTCTCTTTCTATATTATGCGACACGTCTGTCGCATTGTCAATAAAAAAATAATTAATCCTTGCTACATTAAAGTGTGTAATATATAGCATAAATGTACATAAAATAACAAAATCTCTCGTATTTTTTCCTAGCCTTATAACAATAATTATGATAAAATTATAAATAAAGAATAAACTATCAGGAGGAGACACATGAGCAATTATAAGATTGAGACAAAATGTATTCAGTCTGGCTGGCAGCCTCAAAAAGGAGAACCCAGAGTGCTTCCGATATATCAGAGTACAACCTTTAAATATGATACCAGTGACCAGATGGGACGACTGTTTGATTTAGAGGAAAGCGGATATTTTTATACAAGATTGCAGAATCCCACGAATGATGCAGTAGCACAGAAAATCTGTGAACTGGAGGGCGGTGTTGCAGCAATGCTTACTTCCTCGGGACAGGCAGCAAACTACTATGCCATTTTCAATATCTGTGAAGCAGGAGATCATATTGTATGTGCATCTACTATATATGGTGGCACTTTTAATTTATTTTCTGCTACCATAAAAAAGCAGGGAATTGAATGTACCTTCGTTGATCCGGATGCTCCGTCAGAAGAGATTGCAAAAGCATTTCAGCCCAATACAAAAGCGTTATTTGCAGAAACAATTGCAAATCCGGCACTTGTAGTTCTGGATATTGAAAAATTTGTAAAGCTGGCACATGATCATGGTGTTCCAATGATTATAGATAATACATTTGCAACTCCTATTAATTGCCGGCCTTTTGAATGGGGAGTGGATATTGTTACTCATTCTACAACAAAATATATGGATGGTCATGCAATGTGTGTGGGCGGATGCATTGTAGACAGCGGAAACTTTGACTGGGAAAAATATGCAGATAAGTTCCCGGGACTGACCAAGCCGGATCCAACCTATCATGGTCTTGCTTATACTAAGAAGTTTGGAAAGGGTGCTTATATCACCAAAGCTACAGTACAGCTGATGCGTGATTTAGGTTCGATACAATCTCCACAGAATGCATTTCTTTTAAATGTTGGCCTTGAAACCTTACATTTAAGAGTACCAAGACATTGTGAAAATGCCAAAAGAGTAGCAGAGTTCTTAAACAGTCATGAAAAGGTAGCATGGGTAAATCATGCAGGACTTCCAGATAACAAGTACTATGCATTGGCACAAAAATACATGCCAAATGGAACCTGTGGTGTAATCTCTTTTGGATTAAAAGGCGGAAGAGAAGTATCCGTCGGATTTATGGATAAGCTAAATTTAGTAGCCATTGTAACTCATGTGGCAGATGCAAGAACCTGTGTGCTTCATCCAGCGAGTCATACACACAGACAGATGACAGATGAGCAGTTAATCGAAGCAGGAGTTGCGCCGGACTTAATTCGTCTTTCTGTAGGAATCGAAAATGCAGATGATATTATAGAGGATTTAAGACAGGCACTGGCAATAATATAAAAAGAATTTAGGATGTGGAGGGTTGAATATGAGAAAAGTTCTGTTTGCAGCATCGGAATGTGTACCTTTTATTAAAACAGGCGGACTTGCAGATGTATGCGGTGCGCTGCCCAAGGAATTTAATAAGGAGGAATGGGACATTCGGGTTGTAATTCCAAATTATACCTGTATTCCAGAAAAATGGCGTGATAAGTTTGAGTATGTAACGCATTTTTACATGAGTTGTGGAAACTACATTCAGAACAAGTATGTAGGAATACTTCAGTATAAAAAGGATGGCGTAACCTATTATTTTATTGATAACCGGGATTATTTTGAATGTGTTGTTCCATATGGGGATGTCAAGTTTGATATCGAGAAGTTCATCTTTTTTGACAAGGCTGTACTTTCTATGCTTCCGTTAATTAAATTTCAGCCAGATATTATTCACTGTCATGATTGGCAAACCGGATTTATACCAGTATTCCTGAAGAACGAATTTCAGGGCGATATGTTTTTCTGGGGAATGAAGTCTATTATGACAATTCATAATCTGAAATTTCAGGGAATATGGGATTCTAAGACAGTAAAAGGATTGACAGGATTCCATGCGGAACTTTTTGTACCAGATAAGCTGGAATTTAAGAAAGATTCCAATATGCTGAAAGGCGGACTAGTATACGCAGATTATATTACAACAGTAAGTGATACATATGCGAAGGAGATACAGACGGATTATTATGGCGAAGGCTTAAATGGTCTCTTATCTGCAAGGCATATGGATCTGCAGGGGATTGTAAATGGTATTGATTACAAGGTGTATGACCCTGCAACAGACAAGAAGATTTTTGTGAATTATAGTGCTGAAAATTTCCGTAAGAAAAAATTTATGAATAAAACAAAACTGCAGGAAGAACTGGGCCTTGCAGTAGATAAGAAACGTTTTATGATAGGTCTGATTTCAAGACTCACGGATCAAAAGGGTCTGGATTTGATTGAATATGTCATGGAACGTCTGATAGATGATTATACTCAGATTGTTGTAATTGGAACCGGAGATGCCCAGTACGAGAATATGTTCCGGCACTTTGCGTGGAAATATCCGGACCGGGTTTCAGCCAATATCTGTTATTCCGATGATTTGGCACATAAGCTATACGCAGCAGCAGATGCATTTTTAATGCCTTCCAGATTTGAACCCTGCGGACTTACCCAGATGATATCCTTCCGCTATGGAACCATACCAATTGTGCGGGAGACAGGAGGTCTTAAAGATACGGTAAAACCATTTAATGAATATGAGAATATTGGAGATGGCTTTTCTTTTGAAAATTATAACGGTGAAGAAATGCTTAATACAATAAATTATTCCAAGCATATTTATTTTGACCGTAAGCGTCACTGGAATCAGATGGTAGACCGTGCTATGGCAAATGACTATTCATGGAATTCATCTAAATTCCGCTATGAAGGCTTGTATCGTTACCTGATGGGTGAATATTAAAATTTCAGGATTCGATTCTTATTTGGATAATTCTTAAAGAAACTTCCCATACTATGTGAAAACGGTTTAAACCGAGACATAGAAAGGGAAGTTTTTTATGGAAGAAAATCTAAAACAGCATGAAAAGAATAAAGATGAGAATGATGAAATACAGGAAATGGGTCAGATAACTCTGGAACAGGGAAAAGAAAAGCATAAGATACATTTATTATCTATCATTGGTGAAATAGAAGGTCATGAGGCATTATCTGCTAATTCTAAGTCAACGAAATATGAGCATGTGCTTCCAAAATTGGCATCCATCGAGGATGATGATTCCATAGACGGAGTTATGATAATTATTAATACGGTAGGTGGAGATGTGGAATCCGGACTTGCCATAGCAGAAATGATAAGTTCCCTAAGTAAACCAACGGTATCTCTGGTACTGGGAGGAAGCCATTCCATCGGTGTTCCCCTGGCAGTATCTACAGATTATTCTTATATTGTTCCCACCGGTACCATGGTAATACATCCAGTACGGTTAACCGGATTGGTGATTGGTGCTCCACAGACTTATGATTATTTTCAGCAGATGCAGGATAGAATTACAGGCTTTATTGCAAATCACTGTTTTGCTCCCCAGAGCAGACTGGAGCAGATGATGTTGAATACTGGGATGCTTTCAAAGGATCTTGGAACAATTCTGGTGGGCAGTCAGGCAGTATCAGAAGGAATTATCAATGAGGTAGGAGGAATATCAGAAGCGATGAAGAAGCTTCATCACATGATTGATGAAAAAAGGGATAATGACATTTTGAAGTAATTATGTTAATATATAATGGCGTCTTTCGGTAGATAGAGAAAGGCGCTATAAGTTGTAGAAAAATCATCAGGTTTAGGAGGAAGTAACATGGCAGCAAGACCTGGAAATAAATCCGGTAGAAGTGGCACAAAGCGAAAAACATCCGGACAGAAAGGGAGAAAAAGTGCAAAACAGCAGCAGGAATTTAAAAATGAGATAATTTTACTTTCTATGCTGGCAGTATCTATTCTTCTTTTCATTAGTAACTTTGGGTTTGGAGGTTTTATTGGTGTAAAAGTAAGCACCCTCTTTTTTGGAATATTTGGGTTGATGTCATATATAGTTCCAATTTGTTTATTTGTTGGAACCGCCTTTTTTATATCGAACCGCAAAAATACAATTGCTGTGGTAAAAATAGTATCAGGAGTGTTGTTCATTGCATTTCTCTGTTTATTTGTAGAACTGGTAGTGGATGCATCAACAGAATATGCTGTAAAGACGTCATTTTCCTATGCAGTAAAACATAAGAATGGCGGCGGGGCTCTGGGAGGGCTTCTGGCTTGGCTTCTGTGTCCTGCTCTTGGCAAACTGGGTACATATGTGGTGGATATTATTGTTTTAATTATCTCCATGGTTCTTTTAACGGAACGTTCCTTTTTGGGAGGCGTAAAAAAAGGCAGCAGAAAAGTATATGATACCGCTAAGGTGGATGTAGAAAGACGCCGGGAGGTGAAAGAGCAGAAGCGGGAAGAACGGGCTCAGCGGCGTATAGATAAGAAAGTGGAAGGTGTTGCGCTGGATACCAGAGTGGTTCCGCCCACAGCAGAGAATTCCGATAATATTAGTGAATTGACACCTCCGCCAATGGAAAGTGCAGAAACATTTTCTTCACAGGCAATGGACAAGCTTTTTTCAACGGAAGAGGCAGTTGATATTGTAGAAAAGGAAGAGGAGATACCGGAACCGGTAGTCGTAGAAAAAGTACATAAAAGGCCAAAACAGACCTTAAAAGCCATTGAAAAAGATGTGGCAGAAATAGAGCAGGAAATAGAACAAGAAATGGTTCAGATTCCGTCGACAGCAGACCCGAATGGAAAAAAATATGTATTTCCACCGTTGAATCTGCTGACAAAGGGAAATAATGCCCAGGGAGATTCCAAAAAACATCTTCAGGAGACTGCGGTGAAGCTACAGCAGACCCTGAAGAATTTTGGTGTCAATGTAACCATTACAGATGTAAGCTGTGGCCCAAGTGTTACACGTTATGAGATGCAGCCGGAAATGGGAGTAAAAGTAAGTAAGATTGTAAATCTGTCGGATGATATCAAACTGAATCTTGCAGCTGCGGATATTCGTATTGAAGCACCTATTCCCGGAAAGGCAGCAGTAGGAATTGAAGTGCCAAATAAAGAGAATGTTATGGTGCGGTTTCGGGATATGATAGAAGCAGCGGAATTTCAAAATCATAAATCCAATATCTGCTTTACAGCAGGAAAGGACATTGGAGGACAGGTTGTAGTGGCAGATATTGCCAAGATGCCCCATCTTTTGATTGCAGGAGCAACAGGTTCCGGTAAGTCCGTATGCATTAATACCATTATTATGAGTCTCTTATATAAGGCTAATCCAGAAGATGTAAAGTTGATTCTGATTGATCCTAAGGTAGTAGAATTAAGTGTATATAACGGCATTCCCCATCTGTTTATTCCGGTAGTAACAGATCCTAAAAAGGCAGCAGGTGCATTGCATTGGGCTGTAGCAGAAATGTCAGATCGTTACCAGAAATTTGCAGAGTATCAGGTGCGTGATTTAAAGGGGTATAATCAGAAGATAGAGGCGATTCAGGACGTAGAAGATGAAACAAAGCCTCAGAAACTGCCTCAAATTGTAATTGTGGTAGATGAGCTTGCAGACCTTATGATGGTTGCACCAGGTGATGTGGAAGACGCAATATGCCGCCTTGCACAGCTTGCAAGGGCCGCTGGGATTCATTTAATTATTGCAACTCAGCGTCCATCAGTAGATGTTATAACAGGTCTGATTAAGGCAAACATGCCATCCCGTGTAGCGTTTTCTGTTTCTTCCGGTGTCGATTCCAGAACTATTTTAGACATGAATGGAGCGGAAAAATTATTGGGAAATGGCGATATGCTGTTTTATCCACAGGGGTATCAGAAACCACTGCGGGTCCAGGGACCATTCGTTTCAGATACAGAAGTGGAAGCAGTAGTTGATTTCCTGAAAAAGCAAAGTACTGTGGTGTACAATACAGAGATAGAAGAAAAGATGAATAGTGTTTCAGTAGGAAATGGTTCTGCCGGAAACAGTGCAGGTGGCAGTGATGACAGAGACAGCTATTTTATAGATGCAGGAAAATTTGTAATAGAAAAAGATAAAGGATCAATCGGTATGCTGCAGCGAATGTTTAAGATTGGGTTTAACCGGGCGGCCCGTATGATGGATCAATTGGAGGAAGCCGGCGTGGTAGGACCGGAAGAAGGAACAAAGCCAAGAAAAATTCTGATGTCCCTGTCAGAGTTTGAGGAATATATTGACGAGTATATTTAAATGGAGGATGAAGAATGAAAACAGATATTCAGATTGCGCAGGAAGCAGAAATGATACATATTAAGGATGTGGCATCACAGCTTGATATTTCAGAAGATGATTTGGAATTATACGGAAAATATAAAGCTAAATTATCAGATGAATTGATGAAGAAGGTAGAAAATAATCAGGATGGAAAGTTGATTCTGGTCACAGCGATTAATCCCACTCCAGCTGGAGAAGGAAAAACAACCACCAGCGTAGGACTGGGACAGGCATTCGGAAAGCTTGGAAAAAAAGCTGTTCTTGCATTAAGAGAGCCATCTTTGGGGCCATGTTTTGGAATCAAAGGAGGGGCGGCAGGAGGCGGATATGCACAGGTCGTTCCAATGGAAGATTTGAATCTGCACTTTACCGGAGATTTTCATGCCATCACTTCTGCAAATAACCTTTTGTCAGCGCTATTAGATAATCATATTCAGCAGGGAAATGAACTGGGAATCGATCCAAGACAGATTGTATGGAAACGTTGTATGGACATGAATGATCGTTCCCTTCGCAATATCGTAGTAGGTCTTGGAAGAAAAATAGATGGAATGGTAAGAGAAGACCATTTCGTTATTACTGTGGCATCTGAAGTTATGGCAGTGTTATGTCTGGCAGATGATATGGCAGATTTAAAGAAGCGTCTGGGACGTATCATCGTAGGGTATTCCTTTGAAGGAAAACCAGTAACAGCAGATGATTTACATGCAACGGGATCTATGGCAGCATTATTAAAAGATGCATTAAAGCCAAATCTTATTCAGACTCTGGAACATACGCCTGCAATTGTACATGGTGGCCCATTTGCCAATATTGCTCATGGGTGCAATAGTGTACGTGCTACAAAGACCGCATTAAAACTAGCCGATTATGTTATTACGGAAGCAGGGTTTGGCGCAGATCTGGGAGCTGAAAAATTCATGGATATTAAGTGCCGTATGGCAGGATTACACCCAGATGCAGTGGTGTTGGTAGCAACCGTACGTGCTTTGAAATATAACGGTGGTGTGCCGAAGTCAGAACTTTCCAGTGAAAATCTGGAAGCACTGAAAAAAGGAATCGTAAATCTGGAAAAACACATTGAGAATCTTCAGAAATACGGAGTTCCGGTAGTAGTAACGTTAAATTCATTTATTACAGACAGCAAGGCAGAAACAGATTACATCGAGGAGTTCTGTAAGGAGCGGGGATGTGAATTTGCCCTTTCAGAAGTATGGGAAAAAGGCGGAGAAGGCGGAATCGCTCTGGCGGAAAAAATTCTGAATACCATAGAAACAAAAGAAAGTAATTTCAAACCTCTTTATGAGAATAATATTTCTTTGCAGGAAAAAATTGAAACTGTTGCAAAGGAAATTTATGGAGCCGATGGAGTAACTTATACCACAGCGGCACAAAAAGAATTAAAGAGAATCGAAGAACTGGGAATGGGAGATTTCCCTGTCTGTATGGCGAAGACGCAATATTCTCTGTCAGATGATGATACAAAACTGGGACGCCCTACTAATTTTACCATTAATGTAAGAGAAGTATATGCTTCAGCAGGTGCAGGATTTGTTGTGGCAGTTACCGGTCTTATTATGACCATGCCGGGGCTATCTAAAAAACCTGCGGCCTACAATATTGACGTAGATGAAGAAGGCGTTATTACTGGATTGTTTTAAGTGTACTAGAAGAAAGGAAAAAATTGATGGCTGAAATAATTGATGGAAAGAAAATATCCCAGGAAATTAAAGATGAATTAAAGGAAAAAGTAGCTGCATTAAAGGCAAAAGGAAAAACAGGTGCTCTTGCAGTAATACAAGTAGGAGAAGATCCGGCATCAAGTGTTTATGTTCGGAATAAGAAAAATGCATGTGCTTATATTGGGATAGACTCTCTGGCATATGAGCTTCCCGAAACCACGGCAGAAGAGGAATTGCTTAAACTGATAGAAGAATTAAATCAAAAAGAAGATGTAAAAGGAATTCTTGTGCAGCTTCCCCTTCCGGGACATATCGACGAAGATAAGGTAATTCAGGCAATCAGCCCTAAAAAGGATGTGGATGGATTCCACCCCCAGAGTGTAGGGGCAATGACCATAGGGGAAAAGGGATTCCTGTCCTGTACACCTGCCGGTATTATCCAGTTGCTAAAACGTTCAGGGGTAGAAATAGAAGGGAAAAATTGTGTGGTGATTGGGAGAAGCAATATTGTTGGGAAACCAATGGCGCTTTTAATGCTTCGGGAAAATGCCACCGTTACCATTGCTCATTCCAGAACCAGAAATTTACAGGAAGTTTGTAAACAAGCAGACATTCTGGTGGTTGCCATTGGAAAACCAAGATTTATCGGTGCGGAATATGTAAAAGAGGGAGCAGTAGTTATTGATGTAGGAATTCACAGGGATAAGAATAATAAGCTTTGCGGAGATGTGAAGTTTGATGAAGTAGAACCTGTAGCTTCTGCAATCACCCCTGTTCCGGGCGGAGTAGGTCCAATGACCATTGCTATGCTGATGAATAATTGTGTACAGAGTATAGATGAGGTTTAAATATGAAATGTGCAAGGTGTGGGGCAAAATTGAAAATAGACTGTATGTACTGTTCTGTATGTGGACAGGAAGCGCAGATCGTACCTGATTATAGTCTTCTGGAAGATGATTTCCTAAAAGAACTCCTAAAAGAGGAAAAAGAACCGGAAAAGAGGCAGAAAAAAGAACCCAAGACTCCTCCAAAGAAAAAAAAGAAGAAAGGGCCTCTGATTGCTGCCGCTTTAGGAGCGGTAATACTTCTTATCATCTTAATTATAGTACTGATAAACCACAACCAGAATAGCTCTTACGAGTATCAGATGGAACAGGCCGAAAGCTGTATAAAGGATGAGGAGTATGAAAAAGCCCAGAACTACCTGAACCGGGCGGTAGAACTGGAAGAAGACAGCGTAGAAGCGTGGTTACTGCTGGCAGACGTATATATTGCTCAGGATGAGACAGAGGATGCCATTCAGGTTTTGGAGAAGGTTCTGGAATTGGAGAAAGACAGTACAGAAGCATACGAAAAACTAATTGAAGTATATGCGGGACGGAAAGAATATGATGAAATTGCAAAAATTGCCGAGAATGTAACAGACAACAGTATCATGGATTTATTTTCCGATTACCTGGTAACTGCTCCGGTCCCCGATATGGAACCGGGAGAATATGACGATATTATTTCCCTTGAAATTTCATCACAGCAGGGAACAACCACCTACTATACACTGGATGGTTCCGACCCTCAACAGGGGGAAGAATATACAGAGCCAGTTCCCTTAGAAGAGGGAGAAACTACGATAAGGTTGATTTCACAGAATGAATTAGGAATTTACAGTGAGGAAACAAAAGGTGTTTATAATATAAAGTTTCAGGAGCCGGATAAACCGGAAGTAACTCCAAGAGGTGGAACCTTCAGCCAGCCCCAGCAGATTACAGTAAGAGTGCCGGCAGGCTGTACTGCATACTATACCTGGGATGGAAGTGATCCCACCGAAAATTCAGAAAGATATACCGCCGCATTAGAAATGCCGGAAGGAAATAATATATTTTCTGTAATTTTAATTGACGAACATAATATGTGTTCAGAGGTGTCGAAATATAATTTCGTTTATACACCATAACCACTGCATAAACCTAGAAAGGAGTAATATGGAAAAATATTGCTTAGGAAAAAGTAACTGGCGGACCGCGAAACAAGGGGTAGAAAAAGAGTGGCTGCTGGTGAACGGAATAGGAGGCTATTCCAATTGCAGTGTAACGGGAGAATTAACAAGAAGCCATTCAGGTTATCTGGTGGCAGCAATGAATCCGCCGGTAGAGCGGATGCTGATTTTAAGTAAGACACAGGAAAGGCTGGATATTGCAGGAAAACGTACCATTGATCTTGCATGTCAGCGCTATATTGGAAAGGAGAAGAATGGCTGCCGCTATCAGGAACATTTTTCTCTGGAGGCAGTACCGGAGTATTTGTATCAGGTGGAAGATATTTTCTTAAAGAAAACGATTGCCTTGGTACGGGGTAAAAATACGGTGGCAATCTGCTATGAAATTGAAAATGGAATGGAACCCGCAGTCTTGCATGTAACACCATTGTTTAATGTGCGGGAAGCGGCGTCCATGACCGATAAGTCATCTATTTCCTATCAGCAGGAGCTGGAAGGAAAAACACTGACGATGAAATCGGAGAAGTATCCCAATATTGGGGTGAAGTTCTATGCATCACAGGGAAGCTATATAGACAGAGGAACATATCCAACGTCTATGGCTGCCCCAACTTTTGTGGTAGAAGAGGATTTGTATTATACCATTGATATCAGAACAGGTGCACATAGTCTGGATAGTCATTACACACCATATGATATTGATATCCAACTGAAGCCCTTTGAGAAAAAGAAGTTTTATATGATTTGTTCTGTAGAGGAAAACGATATTACCCAGCTAAACGGATTTGAAGTGGTAGAGCAATATAAGGAAGCTATCCGTAAGTGTATGGATGATACGGTTATTCAGGATACCTTTGCAAGAAAATTGTCATGGGCAGCAGACAGCTTTTTGGCAGACCGCAATTCTAACGGATTAAAGACAATTTTGGCAGGGTTCCCCTGGTTTACTGATTGGGGCAGAGATACCATGATTGCTTTTCATGGGATTACCCTTTGCACCGGAAGACTGCAGGATGCCAGAGATGTGCTGGAGTCCTTTTCCCTGTATGTAAAGAACGGGTTAATCCCCAATGTCTTTCCAAATAACTCAGAGGAAAAGCCAATGTATAATACCATGGATGCATCCATGTGGTATTTTTATGCAGTAGACCGATATCTGAATCAGGATACTTCCCCTCAGGGAAAAGAATTTATAAAAGAAAAAATATTCCCATATCTGAAGGAAATTATAAAAGCATACAAAAATGGAACGGATTTTTCCATTCATATGGAAGAAGACGGGCTGATAGCAGGTGGTTCTGATTTAGATCAAATTACCTGGATGGATGTAAGAGTCGGCGACTGGGTCGTGACGCCAAGACATGGAAAACCAGTTGAAATCAATGCGTTGTGGTATAATGCATTAAAAGTAATGGAACAGTTAAGTGAAGAATTTGAAGAGGACGGAAGCTGTTACCGGGAATTGAGTGAAAAGGTAAAAGAAAGCTTCTGCCGGAAGTTCTGGAATGAAGACACCGGCTGTCTGAATGACGTGGTAGATGAAAATGATGCCAAGATACGTCCGAATCAGCTATGGGCGGTATCGCTTCCTTATACGATGCTTTCCAGAGAGCAGGAGATAAGCATTGTAAATGTATGTAAAAAGTATCTGTATACTTCTTATGGAATGCGTTCTCTTTCCTGGGCAGATGAAGAATATCATTCAATCTATATTGGAGAATGTATAGACAGAGATGCGGCATATCATATGGGAACCGTTTGGGCATATCCGATTGGTGCCTATCTTACAGCTTATTGTAAAGTACATGACTATTCTCAGGAAGCAGTGTTGGAAGTAAAACATATGTGTGAAATGTTTTTAGATCATATGGAAGACGGCTGTCTGAATGGAATTGCAGAGATCTTTGATGGTGATTTCCCATGTACCTCCAGAGGATGTTTCTCACAGGCCTGGAGTGTGGGGGAAGTTCTGAGAGTATATACAGAAGATGTTATGCAGCATTTATAATAAAAAAAGAGGAGAGACGCTTGTGAAGCAAGCGCTCTCCTTTTTAGTACAAATGTGAAAGGTTACTCTTTTACAAAATCTACAAATCCTTCTCCCATTTTTGCAATTCTGGCAAGAGAATATACTTCAATTCCCTGCTGGGTCAGTTTTTCACGTCCCGGCTCAAATGATTTTTCAATAAGTATTCCAAGTCCGGCAATAGTAGCATAAGATTTGCGAATCAAACGGATTGCACCGGTTGCGGCTTCTCCATTGGCCAGAAAATCGTCAATAACCAGAACATGATCTTGTTCCGTTATGTATTTCTTGGAAAGAGTAAGTTCATAGTTGGTTTCCTTCGTATAAGAAGTAACGACCGTCTGATACAAATCCTGATTCAGGATTCTGGAAGGCTGCTTTTTCAAAATAACCAACGGAACATTAAGAGCGGCTGCTGTCATAATCGCCGGAACAATGCCGGAACTTTCAATGGTAGCCACCTTTGTAATACCTGCGTCCTTAAAATGTGATGCAAATTCCTTTCCTATCTCCTGCATCAATATAGGATCTACCTGATGGTTGATAAAGCTGTCTACTTTTAAAATATGTTCATTGACAGCAACTCCATCGGAAAGGATTTTTTCTTCTAATAATTTCATATTACCCACCTCGCAACAATTATTTATATTGATTTTAGTATAACAGAATTCCCTAGTCAGGGAAATACATTTGGTAAATTTTCTCGGTCATATACTCCAGAAAAGATTCTTCAAGAGAAGGGAATTCTTCTACCATGAGTCTATTTATATTCTCTGAACGCAGAAAATAGAGCTGATCCATGGAAATATCTTCGGAATCCATGCCATTTGAAATAGCATCTGCGGAATAATGTTCCTGAAACCATTGCTGTATCTGGATGATACTGCGTTCTTCTTTTATCCTTGCTTCCGATAAAGTCTGCATTTCAAAAAAAGATTTGAGACCAATAATCAGGAAAAACAAAAAAAGAATACCTAAAACAATCGTCATCATTCCCAATGTAAATACGGAAAGAGAAAGTGGAAGTATTCCTGACCAAAGGAGAAGCAGGAATATTATGCCGGCGATTCCGGTAAGCAGGAACGTCCAAGCCGTGGATTTGACATCCTCATATTTTTTCCCGGCTTCCACATAGGAAGAAGACGCTTCTGAAAGGATGGAAGAAAGGGGATCCTGTTCATTTCCTTCCGATGTATTGGTAGAATCGTGATGCAAATCTGACATAATAATACCTCGCTTTATAAAGATAAATAAATTATAAGATAAATAGAGAAATAATACAATCAAAAAGGGAAAAATCATAAAAAAATAAGATTTTTCAAGTGAATACTTAACATGAGTATGATATACTAGACAGGTGTTTTTTGGGAAAGGATAAAAGGATGAAGATAACAATTCTTACCGTTGGAAAAGTGAAAGAACAATTTTACAGACAGGCCATTGAAGAGTTTCAAAAAAGACTGAGCCGTTATTGTAAACTGGAGATTATTGAAGTGGCGGATGAAAAGACCCCGGATCGAGCCAGTGAAGCAGAAGAAATTCAGATTAAAGAAAAGGAAGGTCAGCGCCTTTTAAAATATATAAAAGACGATGTCTGGGTATGTGCTCTTGCCATAGATGGGCAGATGCTGGATTCTATAGAGTTATCAAGGAAATTAGAGCAGACAGCCGTAAATGGAACCAGTCATATGATGTTTGTAATTGGCGGTTCGTTAGGTCTGACAGCAGAAATTTTAAACCGTGCAGACTTTAAACTCAGTTTTTCAAAGATGACCTTTCCGCATCAGTTGATGCGGGTGATTCTATTAGAACAAATATACCGGGCATATCGTATTATGCATAAAGAACCCTATCATAAATAGCACAGGAGGTACGTGGGTATGAGAATGTATGATTTAATTATGAAAAAGAAAAAAGGGGATGCATTAACACAAGAAGAAATTCAATTTATGATAGAAGGATATACAAAAGGAGAGATTCCAGATTATCAGCTATCAGCTATGATGATGGCAATCTGCTTTCAGGGAATGAATGAGGAAGAGACGCTGTACCTGACACTTGCCATGAAAGACAGCGGTGATGTGCTGGAACTGTCAGCCATAGATGGAATTAAGGTAGACAAACACAGTACCGGAGGTGTGGGAGATAAGACAACATTAGTACTTGCACCTATGGTAGCAGCTCTGGGAATTCCGGTAGCAAAAATGTCAGGAAGAGGTTTGGGACATACTGGCGGAACCATTGACAAGCTGGAGTGCTTTCCTGGATTTTCCACCTCACTTACAGAGGAACAGTTTTATAAGAATGTAAATGAAATAAAGCTTGCAATTGCAGGGCAGACTAATAACCTTGCCCCAGCAGATAAAAAGCTCTATGCTCTTAGAGACGTAACAGCAACGGTAGATCAGCTTTCTCTAATTGCATCCAGTATTATGAGTAAAAAGCTGGCGGCGGGTTCCGATGCTATTGTTCTGGATGTAAAAACCGGAAACGGAGCTTTTATGAAAACAGAAGAAGAGGCCTTTGCTCTGGCAGAAGAAATGGTGAAGATTGGAAAGAATGCCGGGAAAAAAATAGCAGCAATTATTACAGATATGGATCAGCCACTGGGAAATGCAGTGGGAAATACCCTGGAAGTAAAGGAAGCCATCCTTTCATTGAATGGCTTGGGACCAAAGGATTTTATGGAAGTGGTATATGCTTTGGGCAGTCAGATGGTGTTATTTGGGGGAAAGGCAGAAACAGAAGAAGAAGCAAGAAAAATGCTGGAAGGAACCATTCAGGACAAGACTGCTCTAGATAAGTTTGCTGAGTTTGTGGAAGCCCAGGGTGGTGAAAAGCGTCTGGTATATCAGCCGGAACTTCTTCCTGCCGCTGGAATTGTTTTGGAGGTGAAAAATACCGAAGAAGGATATGTGTCCAGAATTAAGGCAGAAGAAATAGGTCTTGCAAGCCTTGTGCTTGGTGGTGGAAGAACTTCCAAAGACAGTGAAATTGATCTTTCCGTAGGAGTACTTCTAAATAAAAAACGAGGGGATCATGTAGGAATGGGAGATACTCTGGCTACTATTTTTGCCAATGACATGGAACAGGCCAAAGAAGCCTATGGCAAGATTGTGTGTGCCTATGAAATTCAAAAGGAACAGCCCAAAAGAACGGATATGATAAAAGGAATTATTCGGTAAACCTGTGAATAAGTCCATGCTGCCGGACATATATTGCAACATGGGAAAAAAGAAATTTAGCCGGGTCAAATCAAATATTGTAGAAACACTGGAACTTCCAAGGGATATTGTGTATGGTGCTGTTATTGTTACTGCTACTGGAAGAAATCAGGTGTTGATAGAGAATTATAAAGGGATTATTGAATATACCAGGGAAAAGATTCGTCTTCAGACAAAAAACTGCCAGGTTACCGTAGAGGGAAAAAGCCTGCTTGTAGAATATTACACCAATGAGGAAATGAAAATCACCGGATTTATTCAAGGAATATTATATGACTCATAAGGAGCAGTATTTTGTTAATTGATAAGCTGAAATATTTGCAGGGATATGTAAAAATAAAACTTTATGGATATGCGCCAGAACGTTTTCTGAACCTGTGCAGTAATCACAATATTCTGATATGGAACCTTCAATATGAAGAAGGGAATTATGTATTCTGTATCAGTGTAAAGGGACTGAAACAGCTGAAGCCTATTCTAAAAAAAACAAGGACAACGTTTGTAATTTTAGAACGTCATGGAATGCCTTTTTATATGCATCGTTATCGAAAAAGAAAATTTTTTGGTGCCGGAATAGTAATATGCTGTTTATTGCTGTATACTATGTCATTGTTTGTCTGGAGAATTCAGGTGGAAGGGAACCTTCACCGTACAGACAGCAGCATTATAAAATTTTTGGAAGAAAATCATGTATATCATGGCATGCTGAAAAGCAAAATAGATTGTGAGGAGATAGAAGAACTGCTCCGGACGGGCTATGAAGATATCATCTGGGCCTCTGCAAAAGTAGAAGGAACAATGCTGACCATTGATATTCAGGAGAATCTTGCGGCAAATCAGCAGGCAGAGGAAAAAGAAACTGGAACCCAGGAAGGAATTCCAACGGATATTGTGGCGGATAAGGACGCAGTAATTTTTACAATTCTTTCCAGAAAGGGATTACCCCAGGTGGAAAAGGGAGCAGAAGTTCATGAAGGAGATATTCTGGTAGAAGGGAAAATACCAGTGATGGATGATAATGGAGAGACTGCCTCTTATCAATATTGCACATCAGATGCAGATATTATGGGAATTACGGAATATCCTTATAGGGATGTTTTTCTTATGAATTATGACGATAAGGTATTTACCGGAAACGAAAAGAAAGCTTACCGCCTCCATTTTGGGGGAAAACAGTTTACACTGCCGGGATTTTCGGGAGAATTTTCACGATATGATGCCATAACGGATGAATATAACTTAAAGATTGGAGAGACCTTTTATCTCCCAATTGCTTTGGATAGGGAAACCCTCAAAGAATATGAAATAGTAAAAAAGAGATATAAGAAAGAAGAAGCAAAACAGGTTGCAGAGGATAAATTGAATGAGTTTTGTGAAAAATTAACACAAAAAGGGGTTCAAATTATAGAAAATAATGTTATGATAGTAACAGATGAAAAACGATGCAGCGCTTCTGGTTCGCTGAAAGTGATTGAGAGAATCGGAAAAAGCCGGGCATCTATAATATCAGAAGAAATGCAGGAAGGGCAAATAATAGATGAGTCTGATGGAGAAAATGATTGATGTACCTGTAGAACATATGTCGAATGTGTTTGGACAGTTTGATACCTATATGAAAAAGATTGAGCGGGCATTTGGAACAACGGTGGTAATACGGGAAAACAATATGAAGATTCTGGGAAATGAAAAAGATATCCAGAAGGCTTCCCGTGTGTTTGCGCAGCTGTTTGAATTGGCTAAGCGCGGAACACAGATTACAGAGCAGAATGTGGACTATGCCATATCTCTTACCTTTGAAGAAAAGGAATCCGCGATTGTAGAAATTGATAAAGAACTGATTTGTCATACAAATAATGGTAAACCTGTAAAGCCTAAAACTCTGGGACAGAAAAAGTATGTAGATCAAATCCGTAACAAAATGATTGTGTTTGGGATGGGACCTGCTGGAACCGGAAAGACATATCTTGCCATGGCCATGGCAATTACCGCCTTTAAAAATGAGGAGGTAAACCGTATCATCCTCACAAGACCGGCAATTGAAGCAGGCGAAAAGCTTGGATTTCTGCCGGGGGATTTGCAGAGTAAGGTCGACCCCTATCTGCGGCCCTTGTACGATGTCTTATATCAGGTTATGGGAGCAGATAGTTTTCAGAAGAACATGGAAAAAGGATTGATTGAGGTAGCACCTCTGGCATATATGAGAGGACGTACCCTGGATAATGCATTTATTATTTTAGATGAGGCACAGAATACCACACCGGCACAGATGAAAATGTTTCTGACCCGTATTGGATTTGGGTCAAAGGTTGTGGTAACTGGTGATGTAACTCAAAAGGATCTGACACCTGGTGTAACATCAGGTCTTGATGTTGCCCTGCGGGTATTGAGAAATGTAGAAGATATCGGGATATGCAGATTAAGCAGTGCGGACGTGGTGCGTCACCCACTGGTACAGAAAATAGTAAAGGCTTATGAAGAATATGAAAAAAGTGATACAAAAGGGAAAAAAGATAAAAACAGAAGAAAAAAAACAGATACTGGAAGATAACTGGTCATGGAAACGTTTTTTTATGATACTTGTTATGCTGCTGTCAGGTATTACAGCTGCTGTAGTCAGCAGTCTGATAAAGGGAAATGAACCTGGCAGTGTGCTGGCACTTTTTTTTAGCAGTAGTCTGTTCCTTGTTATATTTATTCTGGGAATGGAGATTTACCGTTTACAAAAAGGATGGTTTCATGAAAAAGCCAATAATTATGTACGGATAGCCATTGTCCATGGAATCTGCTGTCTGGCAGTTCTTCTGTTCTTATTTTTGCCGGAATATGCAAGACCGGTACTGGTACTGGCAGCAGTCATGACCATTGTAACCAATTCTTTTCTGGGAATGCTTGCTGGGATATTTTATGTGGCAGTGCTGCATGTTGCAGGTGGGGGAGATGCATATCAATTGTTGTGGGCAATTTTGGTACTGGCCTGCGGTTGTATTATAATTGATTTTTTAAAGGAAAAAGCAAATCACAAGTGGGCGGCTTTGATAACCGCAGTATTTATTTTAGGATGTACCACAGTATTTTCTTATCTGGAGACTGGTAAAATCACAATTAATATGATAAGCTATGGGGTATGCAATGGATTGGTGTCAGCCGCGGCAGTGATTTTTTTCTATAGACTGCTTAAGGAACGTATGAGTCATACCAGAGAATATGAACTGGAGCGGATTATTTCAGAAGAATTTGAGCTGGTACAGGCTGTTAAGGATTTTTCAAAGGCAGACTATGAGCATGCAAGAAAAGTTTCCGAAATTGCAGGGGCATGTGCCAAATTATTAGGTGCAGACTTCTATATAGCTGCTGCGGGAGGATTTTATTACCGCATTGGCAGAATGGAAGGAAAGCCCTATGTGGAAAATGGAGTTATGCTGGCAAAAAGTAATTATTTTCCCATGCAGGTGGTTCAGATATTAAGTGAATATAATGGTGAGAAAAATCTGCCTTCCACGATAGAATCAGCAGTGGTACATATTGTAGACAGTATCGTTACAAAATTTGATGTATTAGATAAAACCACACTTTCCAGTTCATGGAATCAGGATATTCTGGTATATCAGACCTTGAATGAGAATTCAGCATCAGGTCTTTATGATAAAGCGGGCTTCAGTATGAATATGTTTTTGAAAATCAGAGATTATCTCATAAAGGAGGCGGAGTTATCGTGACAGTTACAATGGAAGAAGAACAAAGTCCGGGATTTGATTTTGAATATAAAAAGCTTGCGGAAGAGGTAATTGAAGCAGCCATAGAAGTAGAAGGATTTCCATTTGAAGCAGAAGTGAATGTGCTTCTGGTTTCAGAGGAAGAAATTCAGGAGATAAACCGGGAACACAGGGAGATAGACCGCCCTACGGATGTTCTTTCTTTTCCCATGATTATGTATGAGAAACCGGGAGATTTTTCAAAGATAGAACAGGATACGTATAATTTTAATCCTGATACAGGAGAAGCTCTTCTGGGAGATATTATTCTATGTGTAAATAAGGTGAAAGAACAGGCAGAAAACTATGGACACAGTCAGAAAAGAGAATATGCTTTTTTGATTCTCCACAGTATGCTTCATTTGTTTGGATATGATCATATGACAGAAGAGGAGGCTGCGGTAATGGAACAAAAGCAGCGGGACATTCTGGAACATATAAATATTTTACGATAATTATTCTAGAAAAATTGGAGGAAATAAAAATGAAAAAACGCATGTTATATTTCATGCTTGCAATCTGTATGGTTGCAACAACTGCCGCAGGCTGCGGAAAGAAGAAGGAAGAACCAAAACCTGTAGTAGAAGAAAAAAAGAAAGAAAAAAAGAAGGAAAAACCAGTAGATACCCATAAGGGAGAAGCAAAGAGTTATCTGACAGGACAGTGGATTGATGAAGAACAGGCAAAGAAACGTCCTCTGGCAGTTATGATTGGAAATACTTCCGATGCGCTTCCACAGTATGGACTTTCTTCTGCTGATGTTATTTATGAGGTACCGGTAGAAGGTTCCTATACACGTTTGATGGCAATTTTCCAGGACTATTCCGGATTAGAGAAGATTGGATCTGTCCGCAGCTGCCGTCATTATTTTATTTATTTTGCAAAGGAATTTGATTCTATTTATTCACATTATGGTCAGGCAGTTTATGCGGAACCGATTCTGGCACAGGAAGATGTAAATAATTTAAGCGGTATGGATTCTGCCATTGAGTCCCTTATGTTTTATCGTGATACCAACCGTAAAGCACCTCACAATGCATTTATCAGTGAAGAAGGAATTAAGGCGGGCATTGAGAAAAAAGGATACCGCACAGAACTTTCCGAAGATTATAAAGGGCATTATCAATTTGCAGAAGATGATAAGGAAGTAGAGTTAACAAAGGGTGAGGAAGCATTGGTAGTAAGCCCTGGGTATTTTGTAAATAAGCCATGGTTTGTTTATAACAAGGAAGACGGATTATACTATCGTTATGAATTTAAAGATAAGCAGGTAGATGGAGCAAATGACCAGCAGCTTGCAGTAAAGAATATTCTTGTTCAATATTGTGAATGGTCTTACAAAGATGATAACGGTTATCTGGACATCAATACAACTTCTGGTGGAGATGGTATTTATATTACCAATGGTAAAATGGAAAAGGTAACATGGACCAAAGCAAATGAGAATTCACCGGCACGTTACTTTGACGAAAGCGGAAATGAAATTACAATAAATCAGGGGAAAACCTGGGTATGTGTAGCCCGTGATAAATACAAAGACCTTTTTAATATTTATAAAACAGAAGAAGAATTACAGGAAGCCAGACAGGCTGAATAAAAAAGATTGAGGAATGTTTATGAGTGCAAAGAAAAGAAATGAATCTGGTTTTCTGGTGCAGGGCTCCATTCTGGCAGTGGCATCCATTATCAGCAGAATAATTGGATTATTGTACCGTATTCCCTTAACCGCAATTATTGGAGATATAGGAAATGATTATTATGGGGCAGCTATGGAGGTATACAGTATTTTATTACTGATATCTTCCTATAGCCTGCCTTTGGCTGTTTCTAAGCTGGTATCCACCAGAGTGGCAAGAGGAGAACGAAAAAATGCATATCGTATTTTTAAAGGCGCGTTGGTTTTTGCCCTGATTTCTGGAATGATAGCAGGGCTCATTGTATACTTTGGAGCCGGTTTCATAACAACCTATCTGATAAAAACGCCCTTGAGTATCTTTGCTTTGAAGGTGCTGGCACCTACTCTTTTAATTGTAGCAGTTCTTGGAGTTGTACGGGGATTTTTCCAGGGAATGGGAACCATGATGCCCAGTGCGGTATCACAGTTAATAGAGCAGATTATCAATGCAGTGATTAGTATATGGACTGCATATATGCTGTTTTCTTATGGTTCCCGTATTGGAGCAGTGCTTGGAAACTCCAGTCAGTATGGAGAAGCCTATGGTGCAGCCGGAGGTACCATCGGTACTGGTGTTGGAGCATTGGCAGCTCTGTTATTTGTATTGTTTGTATTTATGGTATATCGTCCGGTATATCAGCGGCAGATGGCCCGGGATAAGGGACAAAAGGAAGAGAGTTACCGGAGTATCACTTTCGTTTTGGTTATGACGATTGTTCCGGTTTTATTAAGTACTACCATTTATAACATCAGTTCGATTCTGGACATGGGAATTTTTAAACAGGTGGCTGCGGCTCAGGGATATGATGAGAAGACATACAGCACCTTGTGGGGAATTTTCAGTGGAAAATATAAGACATTGATTAATGTTCCGATTGCCATTGCATCTTCTGTGGCAGCATCCAGTGTACCAAGTCTTGCAACAGCATTTACATCCAGAGATATTCCACAGGTGAGACGCAAGGTTGCATCTTCCATCCGTTTCATTATGGTGATTGCAATTCCATGTGCGGTGGGAATGGGAGTACTGGCATCACCGATTTTACAGCTTCTTTATAATGATGCAAGAGAACTTCCAGCCAGAATGATACAGGTAGGGGCAGTATCTATTGTGTTCTATTCCTTATCCACCCTAAGCAATGGAATTCTTCAGGGAATTGACCGGATGAAGGCACCTGTTAAAAATGCCGCAATTACACTGGTGCTTCATATTGGATTATTATTGATACTTATGTATGGATTTGACCTGAATATTTATGCTGTGGTATGGGCAAATACTTTTTTTGCATTTTTAATGTGTATTTTAAATGGAGCTGCCATAAAGAAATATTTAAGATACAGACAGGAAATTTTAAAGACATTTCTGATTCCCACCATTGCATCAGCAGTAATGGGAGGTGCAGTATATGGATTATATTATATTTTGATGAAATATATTAAAATAAATGCAGTAGCTACGGCGGTATCTATTATAGTCGGTGTTCTTGTGTATGCAATATCCTTATTGCTGCTGCGGGGACTGAATGAAGAAGATTTAAAAATGTTTCCCAAAGGTCATCTGATGATCCGGCTGGCAAAAAAATTGCATCTTTTGAAAAAGTAATGAAAAAAAGAAAAATTTGGTATAAAATCTAATAAATGGCGGATACTACAAAAAAAGGAGTTAACAATGAAAAGAACATGTAGTATCCGCTTATTATTAGGGGCAGTCCTGCTGACGGCAGCATTCACAAGCTGTGCAGGATTTTTTGCCGGAACGTTAAAAACCTGGAATACTTATGAAAAAAGAATTGTATTGCTGGAAGAAAAAAATAAAAAACTGGTAGAAGCAGAGAGTAAAAAAACAGACGTTAAAGAAAGCCTTAATGTAGTAGAACCCTATAAGTTTGTTTTGATGGAAGAAAAAGGCTATATTGCGGTGTTTCATGCAGATCGTACCACGCTGTATGCCTCCACCGATATACTGGTGTCAGAACTGCCGGAAGAACTGCAGGAAGAAATCAAAGAAGGGAAAAATATCGACAGCGAAGAACAGCTGTATAATTTTCTCGAAAATTATTCCAGTTAGTTTTCACTGGCTTGAATGTTATTTTTGATTGTGTTAGAATCATGAGTAGCAAAGAACCAGGAAAGAGATTAAGAAAGAAACGAAAGCCCATGAGTAGAGAATATGATGTAATTATAGCGGGAGCCGGTGCATCTGGCTTGACAGCCGGAATCAGTGCTGCACGAAAAGGAGCCAGGGTTCTGATTCTTGAACATATGGAAAGTGCCGGAAAAAAGATACTGGCTACTGGAAATGGAAAATGCAACTTTACCAATAAAAAGCAGGGAATTGCGTATTACAGAGGCAAGAACCCTGCCTTTGTATTGCCTGTATTTCAACAGTTTGGACGAAAGGAAACACTGAAATTCTTTGAAGAACTGGGGATTTATCCCAGAAATAAACGGGATGGATATTATTATCCCGCCAGCGGACAGGCATCCTCTGTAAAAGAGGTTTTGCTGATGGAATGCCGTCGTCTGAACGTGAAAATTGCATATAATGTAGGAATAAGAACCATTAAAAAGGTATCTGAATTCTTTGTTTTTGACACCAAACAAGGAGAGTTCCGGGGGCATTCCTGTATTATAGCAACGGGAGGAAAAGCTGCTAAGAAAACAGGAAGTGACGGAAGTGGAATTCCATATATTGTGGGCTTTGGACATAAAATGACAGATATTGTACCTGCTCTTGTCCAATTGCAGGGAAAACAGTCATTTTTGAAAGGAATTGCAGGAATTCGTGCAGAAAATAAGATAGAAATTTACATAGAAAATGAGAAAATTGCAGAGGAAACAGGTGAGCTGCAGCTGACAGAATTTGGTGTTTCCGGAATTCCTGTTTTTCAATTAAGCCGTTATGCTTCCTATGGGTTGCTGGAAGGGAAACAGGTATATGTTTTGTTGGATTTTCTTCCGGAACAAGGGGAAGAGGAAACGTTTGAAATGCTGGAGTGCAGATTTAAGAAATATGGGACGGGAAAATCAGCAAAAGAGGCAATGATTGGTCTGTTTCCGGATAAACTTATTGGAGTCTTTTTGACAGAAGCCGGAATCGCTGAAAAGGATAGAGCGGAAAAATGTTCTGTAAAGTCCCTGGAGAAAATGGTATCAGCCATTCATCATCTTAAAGTGGATATTATCGGAACAAAGGGATTTGATGCTGCTCAGGTTACGGCAGGCGGTGTAGATACGGAGGAAATAGAACCGGAGACCATGGAGTCCAGATTAGTGCCGGGACTTTTTTTCGCAGGAGAAGTGGTAGATATTGACGGCATGTGCGGAGGATATAATTTGCAGTGGGCATGGTCCAGCGGATGGACAGCAGGAGTCCATGGGGCAAAAAGGAAAGGGATTAAGAAGCAGGATGGTTAGAATTCAACAGTTAAAATTACCAGTTTCCCATACGGAAGAACAGCTGAAGCAGAAGCTTGTAAAACTTCTTCGAATACCGGCAGGGGAGATAAAGCAGTATAAGATAAGAAAACAGTCTGTAGATGCAAGGAAAAAGCAGGAGATTTCGTATGTTTATACCGTAGATGTACAGGTAGCGGAAGAACAGAAACTTATAAAAAGACTTAAAAATCCCCATGTTTCCATTGCAAAAGATGTGGAGTATATATTTCCCCAAAGAGGCAATGAAATTCTGAATACCCGGCCGGTGATTATCGGAAGCGGACCCGCCGGATTGTTCTGTGGCTATCTTCTGGCACAGCATGGTTATAAACCGGTGATTGTTGAGCGTGGAAAATCGGTAGAAGAACGGGAGAAGGACGTAGAAAAATTCTGGGAAACCAATGTACTGGATATTCATTCCAATGTGCAGTTTGGAGAAGGGGGTGCCGGCACCTTTTCAGATGGGAAGCTGAATACCCTGGTAAAAGATGTCAAAGGAAGAAACAAAAAGGTTTTGGAAATATTTATCGCCCATGGAGCACCGGAACAGATTTCCTATGTAAATAAACCTCATATTGGAACAGATGTCCTAATGAAGGTTGTGGCAGATATGCGGAGGCAGATTGAGGCATGGGGCGGTACCTATTTGTTTGAAACCTGTGTTTCCAGTATGGAATTTGAAGATGACCATCTTGTGGAACTTATATGTACCAGTCAAAAGGATGGAAGTATAACCAGAATTCCTGCCGAGACAGTTGTCCTTGCCATAGGACACAGCGCCCGGGATACCTTTGAAATGCTCTTGGAAAAGCAGGTTACCATGGAAGCAAAATCCTTTGCAGTGGGAATGCGTGTAGAGCATCCCCAGAAAATAATCAGTGAGAATCAGTACGGTACAAAGGCAGCCACCCAGTTACCAGCGGCTTCTTATAAGCTGACAGCCAATCTTTCCAACGGACGAGGCGTTTATTCCTTCTGTATGTGTCCGGGCGGTTATGTGGTAAATGCCTCTTCACAGGAAGGAAGGCTGGCAGTAAACGGCATGAGCTACAGTGGAAGAAATGGGGTCAATGCCAACAGTGCTGTTATTGTAACCGTAACCCCGGAAGAGTATGGACAGAAGGGACCTTTAAGCGGCGTTTATTTTCAGCAGAGATTGGAAGAAAAGGCATTTGAGCTTGGAAATGGGAAAGTGCCCCAGCAGTTACTGGGAGATTTCGAACAGGGAAAATTATCAGAAGGATATGGCGCATTTTCCACGGAATTAAAAGGTGCACATACTTTTGGTGCACTCCATACATTGTTTTCAAAAGAGATTTCCGAATCCTTTCTAGAAGGAATGCATCAGTTTGCAAGGTATATTCCGGGCTTTGACCGGAAGGATGTAATCTTGTCAGGCGTGGAAAGCAGGACATCATCTCCCGTTAAGATTCCAAGGGATGAGCAGTTTGAAAGTAATTATAAAGGTCTGTATCCCTGCGGAGAGGGTGCAGGTTATGCAGGCGGAATTATGTCTGCGGCAATGGATGGAATGAAGGTTGCAGAAGAAATTGCAGGACGGTACAGCATACCGGATACTATGAAATAGAATTAAAAAATGAGAGGAAGTAATAACGTGGCAGAACTTACACCAATGATGCAAAAATATGTAGAGACAAAACAGGAGCATCCCGATTGTATCCTGTTTTATCGTCTGGGAGATTTCTATGAAATGTTTTTTGAAGATGCCAAGACGGCATCCAAAGAACTTGAAATTACCCTGACGGGGAAAAGCTGCGGTCTGGAGGAGCGGGCACCTATGTGCGGAATCCCTTATCATGCGGTGGAAAGCTATTTGAATAAACTGGTTTCCAAAGGATATAAGGTTGCAATCTGCGAGCAGGTGGAAGATGCTAAAATGGCAAAAGGACTGGTAAAGCGGGAAGTTGTACGGATTGTAACACCGGGAACCAATCTGGATACACAGGCATTGGATGAAACAAAGAATAACTATATTATGTGTATTGTTTATATGCAGGACAGATACGGTATTTCCATTGCGGATGTTACAACGGGAGACTATTACGTAACAGAAGTAGATACAGAGCGTAAGCTTTTAGATGAGATTCACAAATTTGCTCCATCGGAAATTATATGCAATGAAGCTTTTTATATGACGGGAATAGATTTTGAAGATTTAAAGCATCGGCTTGGAATCGCTGTTTATTCTCTGGAAGCATGGTATTTCAGCGACGAAACAGCTAAAAATACACTTCTGGAACATTTTAAGATAACAAATCTTCAGGGACTTGGCATTGAAGACTATGAATCAGGCACCATTGCCGCAGGGGCACTGCTGAAGTATCTGTATGAAACCCAGAAAACAACCCTTGCCAATATGACTTCCTTACAATTATATATTACAGGAAAATTTATGATTATCGACAGTTCCACCAGAAGAAATCTGGAGCTGGTAGAGACATTGCGCGAAAAGCAAAAGAGAGGTTCTCTCCTTTGGGTACTGGATAAAACAAAAACGGCTATGGGAGCCAGAATGCTCCGCAATTTTATAGAACAGCCATTAATCGAAAAAACAGAAATAGAACAGCGGCTGGATGCGATTGAAGAATTGAATCAGAATGCCATGACACGGGAAGAAATCAGGGAATATCTGAATCCGGTATATGATTTGGAACGTTTAATCGGCCGTGTTACATACCAGACAGCCAATCCGAGAGATTTGATTGCATTTAAAAGTTCTCTTTCCATGCTGCCTCATATTAAGAATCTGCTGGGGGAATTTCAGGGCAGCCTTTTAAATGATATCTGTGACGAAATGGACGTGCTTTCTGACATTAATGAGTTGATTAAACAGTCTATTACGGATGAACCTCCAATTTCCGTAAGAGACGGAGGTATCTTAAAAGAAGGATATAACGAAGAGGTAGATAAGCTGCGCCATGCCAAAACAGAAGGTAAAACATGGCTGATGGAACTGGAGACAAAGGAACGGGAAAAGACTGGAATTAAAAACCTTCGTATTAAATACAACAAAGTATTCGGGTATTATCTTGAAGTTACCAATTCTTACAAAAATATGGTACCGGATTATTACACCAGAAAACAGACCCTTGCCAATGCAGAACGATACATAACACCGGAATTAAAGGAACTGGAAGACATTATACTTGGAGCAGAGGACAAGTTGATTTCGTTAGAATATGAACTTTACCGGGAAATCAGAGATACCATTGCAGCAGAAGTGCTTCGTATTCAGAAAACAGCAAAAGCGGTAGCTAAAATCGATGTATTTGCATCTCTTGCCCTGGTGGCAGAGCGAAATAATTATTGTCGTCCTGCTATGAATGAAAATGGAGTTATAGATATTAAAAACGGCCGGCATCCCGTAGTGGAAAAGATGATAAGCAACGATATGTTTGTGGCAAACGATACTTATCTGGATAATGGGAAAAAACGTATTTCCGTAATTACAGGTCCCAATATGGCAGGAAAATCCACTTATATGCGCCAGACAGCCTTGATTGTATTAATGGCACAGGTAGGAAGCTTTGTTCCGGCAGACAGTGCACAGATAGGCATTGCAGACCGGATTTTCACCCGTGTAGGAGCATCTGACGATCTTGCAAGCGGTCAGAGTACCTTTATGGTGGAGATGACAGAGGTCGCCAATATTTTGAGAAACGCTACCAGCAACAGCCTTCTGATATTAGATGAAATCGGAAGAGGAACCAGTACCTTTGACGGGCTGAGTATTGCATGGGCAGTGGTAGAACATATCAGCAATCCGAAACTGCTGGGGGCAAAGACTTTGTTTGCTACTCACTATCATGAACTTACGGAACTGGAAGGAAAGCTGGACAATGTAAATAATTATTGTATTGCAGTAAAAGAAAAAGGGGATGACATTGTATTCCTGCGGAAAATTGTCCCTGGGGGTGCAGATAGAAGCTATGGTATTCAGGTGGCGAAACTTGCAGGTGTTCCCGAAAGTGTAATTGAGCGGGCAAAAGTGATTGCGGAAGAACTTAGTGCCAATGATATTATGGGAGTGGCAAGTACCATAATGGCAGATAACGGAACAACCCCCAAAAAGAAAAGTGCCCGGCTGGATGAAGTGGATTTGACACAGATGTCTCTCTTTGATACAGTGAAAGACGATGATATTATAGAAGAATTAAAAGAAATTGATCTGGGAAATCTGACACCAATTGATGCATTGAATAAGCTGTATCAGCTTCAGAATAAGATAAAGAATCGCTGGTGAGTTACATAAAAATATTATGTAAACAAAGGAGGGGCTATGCCAAATATAGAAGTATTAGATCAACACACGATAGATAAGATTGCGGCAGGTGAAGTGATTGAGCGCCCCGCATCAGTGGTGAAAGAGCTGGTAGAAAACGCAATTGATGCCGGCTCCACTGCAATTACAGTAGAAATAAAGGAAGGCGGAACTTCCTTTATACGAATTACAGATAATGGCTGTGGGATAGAAAAGGATCAGATACCCCTGGCATTTTTACGGCATTCCACCAGCAAGATACGTAACGTAGAAGACCTGCTGACGGTATCTTCTCTGGGATTTAGGGGCGAAGCACTTTCCAGTATTGCGGCTGTTTCACAGGTGGAGTTAATTACGAAAACGGCGCAGGGGATCAGCGGTGTGCGTTATGTAATAGAAGGAAGTAAAGAAAAAGTTTTAGAAGAAATCGGAGCACCGGATGGAACCACATTTCTGGTGCGCAATCTTTTTTATAATACACCAGTCAGAAGAAAGTTCCTCAAAACACCTCAGACGGAAGCCGGGTATATCGGTGATTTGCTGGAGCGTCTGGCGTTATCCCACCCGGAGGTTTCCTTTAAATTTATCAATAACAATCAGGTGAAGCTTCATACATCCGGAAATTCTAATCTCAAAGAGATTATTTACCATGTGTATGGGAGAGATATTGCCGCCAATCTGCTGGAGATTCAGGGGGAAAACGATTTGTTTTCCGTCCGGGGATTTATTGGAAAACCACTGATTTCCAGGGGAAACCGTAATTTTGAGAATTACTTTATTAACGGAAGATATGTAAAGAGCAGTTTAATTGCGAAAAGTATAGAAGAAGCTTATAAGTCCTTTGTGATGCAGCATAAGTATCCTTTTACGGTGCTGCATATTTCTGTAAATGGACAGCTTTTGGATGTAAACGTACACCCCACCAAAATGGAACTTCGATTCAGCAATGGAGACGTAGTGTATCATTTTTTGGAAAAGCTTATCAGAGATACCATAAATCAGGGTGAGCTGGTGTATCAGGTAAGTCTGGAAAAAGAGCGGGAAACACGTGCAAAAGCACAACAGGAACGAAAAGAGCAGCGATCAGCCAATCAGCATATTCCGGAACCATTTGAGAAAAAACGGCTGGAATCCATACAGGAAGCGATACGGAAAGATACTCCTTATGAAAAGAAGTATCCCCAGGCTCCGGTGGCACCCAGACAGCCAGAACCGGAAATACCACGTAAAACCAGTACAGAGGCACAGCCGGAACTTGTGGCAGAGCCTCTTTCCTACGCAAAAAAGGAGAATACACCGGAAATAATACAGAATCCTGTTCAGGAGGATATGCGGAAGCTTCTGGATATTAAATCTCAAAAGGAACATAAAATTATTGGACAGTTATTTGAAACTTACTGGCTGGTGGAATTTGACAGCCAGCTTTATATTATAGATCAGCATGCGGCCCACGAAAAGGTGCTGTATGAGCAGACAATGCATTCACTGGAAAAGAAAGAATTTACCTCCCAGGCCATATATCCTCCGGTGCTTCTCACTCTGAATATGCAGGAGGAAGAGCTCCTGAAGAAGTACATGGAGTATTTCAAAAAACTTGGATTTGAGATAGAGCCCTTTGGTGGAAAAGAGTATTCTGTAACTGCAGTGCCGGGAAATTTATTCGGACTCAACGGAAAGCAACTGGTTGTGGAGATTTTAGATAGTCTTATGAGTTTTCATGGAAATGAAAAGCCGGATATGATAACGGAGAAAATTGCCTCCATGTCCTGTAAGGCAGCAGTAAAGGGAAATCAAAGGCTTTCCAGGACAGAGGTGGAAAAGCTTATCGATGAGCTTCTGACATTGGAAAACCCCTATCACTGCCCTCATGGGCGTCCAACGATCATATCCATGTCGAAATATGAACTGGAGAAAAAATTTAAGCGGGTGTTATAATGAAAAAACCACTGATTATTTTAACAGGACCTACAGCAGTAGGGAAAACAGAACTTTCTATTGAACTTGCAAAAAAAGTAAATGGATCGATTATTTCAGCAGATTCCATGCAGGTATACCGTCATATGGATATTGGTTCTGCCAAAATCAGAACAGAAGAAATGCAGGGAATTCCTCATTATTTAATTGATGATTTTGAACCAGAAGAAGAATTCCACGTGGTAAAGTTTCAGGAATATGCCAAAAGGTATATAGAAGAGATTTATGGTGAGGGCAGGATACCAATTATAACAGGTGGAACCGGATTTTATATCCAGGCTCTTTTGTATGATATTGATTTTACCGAGGAAAAGGAAGATGCTTTATACCGGAAAGAATTGGAGAACTATGCCAGGGAACATGGTGCCCATGCACTCCATGAACGGCTGAAGGCCGTAGATTCAAAAGCCGCAGAGGAGATTCATGAAAACAATATCAAACGTGTGATTCGGGCATTGGAATTCCATCATCTTTCCGGCGGGAAAATATCAGAACATAACGAGAAAGAGAAGCAGAAGAAATCACCTTATGATTTCGCCTATTTTGTACTAAATGATGAACGAGACAAATTATATCAGCGGATTGACCAACGGGTGGATATTATGCTGGAACAGGGGCTGGTAGCGGAAGTAGAAGACTTAAGGAAAATGGGCTGTCATAGAAGGATGGTTTCCATGCAGGGATTGGGATATAAGGAAATATTGAAGTATCTGGATGGAGAATGTACCTTAGAAGAAGCGGTTTATTTGATAAAGAGAGATACCAGACATTTTGCCAAACGTCAGCTTACCTGGTTTCGCAGGGAATCTGACGTAATCTGGGTAAATAAGCAGCAATTTTCTTATGACAATAAAGAGATATTGACCTATATGATATCAGAATTGAAGAAAAAGAATATCCTTTTATAAAAGAACGGACAGAAAAGAGGAAGAAAATTGGAAACAATGTATAAAGAACTGGGAATAGATCCCAAAGTATATCAATATGGAATGAAGTTTGAAGAACAGTTAGAGGAACGTTTCAAGGAAATTGATCAGATTGCTGAATTTAATCAGATGAAAGTAATACAAGCATTGCAGGCTCATAGGGTTAGTGCAGAATGTTTTATGGGGAGCAATGGATATGGATATAACGATTTAGGAAGAGATAAGCTGGAAGAAGTATATGCAACCTGTTTCAAAGGAGAAGCAGCACTGGTGCGTCCCCAGATTACCTGCGGAACCCACGCCCTTGCTCTGGCACTGATGTCGAATCTGCGTCCGGGAGATGAACTGCTGTCTCCTGTTGGAAAACCATATGATACGCTGGAGGAAGTCATCGGCATCCGGCCATCCAAAGGTTCCCTGGCAGAATATGGCATAACCTATCGGCAGGTTGATTTGCTGGCAGATGGAAGTTTTGATTATGAAAACATAAAAAATGCATTGAATGAAAAAACAAGACTGGTGACAATTCAGCGTTCCAAAGGATATCAGACCAGACCAACTTTTTCAGTTGAGAAGATTGGAGAATTGATTGCCTTTATTAAGGAAATACGGCCTGATGTTATCTGTATGGTAGACAACTGCTATGGAGAATTTGTAGAAAGAAAAGAGCCTTTGGAAGTAGGAGCCGACATGATTGTAGGTTCTCTTATAAAGAATCCGGGAGGTGGACTTGCTCCGGTAGGAGGCTATATTGCCGGAAAAAAGGAATGTGTGGATAACGCTGCATATCGTTTGACATCTCCAGGACTTGGAAAAGAAGTGGGTGCCTCTCTTGGAGTAATTCAATCATTTTACCAGGGCTTATTTCTGGCACCTACTGTAGTTGCGGGGGCATTAAAGGGAGCCGTGTTTGCGGCAAATGTTTATGAGAGCCTTGGTTTTCCTGTGGTTCCAAATGGAACAGAGAGCCGCCATGATATTATTCAGGCAGTGACCTTGAAATCACCGGAAGCCTTGATTGCATTTTGTAAAGGAATCCAGGCGGCGGCACCGGTGGATAGTCATGTGACCCCTGAACCATGGGCAATGCCGGGATATGATGATGAGGTTATTATGGCAGCGGGAGCATTCGTGCAGGGGTCTTCCATTGAATTAAGTGCAGACGGTCCTTTGCGGGAACCATATGCTGTTTATTTTCAAGGGGGGCTTACCTGGTATCATGCAAAGCTGGGGATTCTTATGTCGTTACAAAAACTTTATGAGGCCGGCTTGGTAAACATCTAAATTACTTACATTCAGAAAAAATTAACAATATATTAGTGTACACAAAACCTCTTTTGTGCTAGAATAAAATGTAAAAGTTTTTCTGTGACTTGAGAGAGCTAAAAGAAAACATGAATACACATATTACAATGAAAGAAATGCCGGAATCGGAAAAGCCTTATGAAAAGTGTATTTTACATGGAGCACAGGAACTTTCCGATGCAGAACTTCTTGCAGTTATATTAAGAACCGGAACACGATGTCATACTTCTCTGCAGACAGCCCAGAGGTTATTATGCGGAGGGGAAGGGAATCTTCTAAATCTGGTTGCTATGACGATGGAAGAAATGCAGAATATTCCGGGGATTGGTCAGGTGAAAGCGGCACAGATGAAATGTGTAGCGGAACTGGCCGTGCGTATTGCCCGCACAAGACGGGCAGTCAAGGTAAGTTTAAACCAGCCGGAAAGTGTTGCCGAATACTATATGGAAACACTGCGGCATGAATCAAAAGAGAAACTGTTGCTGGCTATGTTTGATGCGAAGTGCAGCCTTCTGGGGGATTCCGTTATTTCCGTTGGAACAGTGAAGCATTCACTGGTGTCGCCAAGGGAAGTTTTTTTGAAGGCACTGCAGTATAAAGCAGTTCATATTGTATTGCTGCATAATCATCCAAGCGGAGATCCAACTCCAAGTGAAGCAGATAAAAGGGTTACCAGAAGAATTGCATCCTGTGGAGAAATCATGGATATTCCACTGGCAGACCATATTATCATTGGAGACAACAGTTATATAAGCTTTAGAGAAAAGGGCCTTCTGGGCTGAGGAAAGGGATTAGGAGAAATGTCAACAAATGTTTATGGAATTGATTTAGGAACCTGCAACTTAAAAGTTTTCTGCAAAGCAACAGGAGAAGTAATCAACGAGAAAAACGCCATTGCCATTGTAAAAAAGGATCAGTTATATGCTTTTGGAGATTCTGCATATGCTATGTATGAAAAAGCACCGGATGCGATTCAGGTATCCTTTCCAATTGTAAATGGCGTAATTGCGGAGTATAACAATATGCAGACTCTGATTGGTGAGGTGCTGGACAGGCATACTAAGAACCGCACAAAAGGAGCAGAGTATATTGTAGCGGTTCCTACAGATATTACAGAAGTAGAGAAAAAAGCATTTTTTGATTTGTTTTACAAAAGCAGATTTAAACCAAAGAATGTACAGGTTTGTGAAAGACCGATTGCAGATGCAGTAGGTCTGGATTTGGATGTTATGTCCCCTACTGGTTATATGATTGTAAACATCGGAGCAGATACCACGGAGATTTCAGTTATTTCTCTGGGAGGTCTGGTATTAAGTGAGTTATTGCATTTCGGGGGAAGACGGATGGATGAATCCATTATAAATTATCTGAAACGCAATTTCAGCCTGATAATTGGAGAGAAGACAGCCATGTATTTAAAAGAAACACTGGGGTGTGCTCTGCCGGAAGAAGAGGAACGTCATGCGAAAATTGTAGGACGGGATATTGTAAGCGGTCTCCCAATTGAAATGGAAATTTCCTCCAAGATTATTTATGAGGCGATTAAAGATAATCTTAACTCTATCTGCAATTCCATAAAAATAATTCTGGAGAAAACGCCGCCGGAATTAGCAAAAGATATAATATACTCTGGCATTTATATTACAGGTGGCTCCTCTAAGGTAAGCAGACTGGATGAGTTATTTACTCAGATAACTAATATTAAAGTAAATAGCTGTGAATATCCGGAAGAAAGCGCAGTAAGAGGATTAAATAAAATAGTTTCCGATGAAAAACTAAAAAAATTGGCATATAGTATGAAAACAAGAATTTATAGATAAGGTTGTTGTATTTTATGAAACGTAAATTAAAACATTCACTTCCAACCAGATATTTGATGTTAATATTAACAGGACTGTGTGTTCTGGTAATGTTTGTAAGCTTTACACTGAATCTGTCGGGCGGTCCTCTGAACACTGTTGCAGGATATGTGTTTGTGCCTATGCAGAAGGGAATCAATTCAGTTGGAACATGGTTTGTATCCAAGGCTGATGAGTTAAAATCATTGCAGGATGTGATGCAGGAAAATAAAGAACTGAATAGTAAGGTAGACCAACTGACTACAGAATTAAATACCATTAAGCTGGAGCAGTATGAACTGGATAATCTTAGGGAACTGATGAAGCTGGATCAAAAATATCCAAGCTACAAAAAAGTTGGCGCAAGAGTTATCTTAGGTGGTGGCAGTAACTGGTTTAATACCTTTGTAATTGATAAGGGAACTAACGATGGTATTGAAAAAGATATGAACGTCATAGCAGGAAGTGGTCTTGTGGGAATTGTGATTGATGTAGGACCTAACAGTGCAAAGGTGCGTTCTGTCATAGATGATGCCAGTAATGTCAGTGGTATGACACTTTCCACTACAGACCGTTGTAATGTCAATGGAGATCTGGAAAGTATGAATAAGAATCAGGTAATTGAATTTTCTGATTTGAAGTGTGATGAGAATTCTATAGGGACTGGGGAACAGATTGTAACTTCTAATATTAGTGACAGGTATCTGGAAGGAATTTTGATTGGATATATCAGTTCCATAGAACGGGATTCCAATAATCTGACTTATTCAGGAACCATAACACCGGCAGTGGATTTTAAACATCTGCAGGAAGTACTGGTCATACTGGATAAAAAGCAGACAGTAGATGAATAAAAGGAGTATGGAGCATGAGACGTAAAATATCAGTATTTGCAATCATAACAGTATGTTTCCTGTTACAAAATACATTGTTTCAGACCCTGTCCTTTGCATCCATTTCACCCAATCTGTTGATTGTGGTGGTATCTTCCTTCGGTTTTATGCGTGGAAGAAAGGAAGGGATGTGGATTGGATTTTTCAGTGGTCTGCTTCTGGATATTTTCTTTGGCAGTGTAATCGGGTTCTATGCTTTGGTTTATATGTATATTGGCTATATTAATGGATTTTTCCGGAAAAGGTTTTTTCCCGAAGATATTAAACTGCCGTTGATTCTGATTTCTGCCAGCGATATGGCTTATAGCCTGCTGGTGTATTTCTTTCTATTTTTCCTTAGAGGAAAGTTCCAGTTTGGGTATTATGCTATTCACATTATAATTCCGGAACTGGTATATACCATATTAGTAACTATTGTCCTTTATTTTGTGATTTTGAAAATCAATCAGAAGTTAGAGGCAATTGAAAAAAGGAGTGCAAGTAAATTTGTTTGAGTCATTAAAAGAATTTGGCAAAAAATTATTAAAATCCAGATTGTTTGTACTCGGCGTTGTAATGGTATTTTTATTCGGAATACTGATACAACGTATATTTGTGCTACAGATTATTAATGGAGAAACTTATTTAAATAATTATACGTTACGAATTCAGAAAGAAAGAGTAACCTCCGGAACAAGAGGAAATATTTTTGACAGTACCGGAAAATTGCTGGCCTATAATGAGCTTTCCTATTCCATAACCTTTGAAGATAATAGTGTGTATGATACAACGAAGCAAAAGAACCGTCTTTTAAATAAAGAATTACACACATTAATTGGTATGATTGAAAAACATAATGATTCCATATCAAATAATTTTCAAATCAAAAAAGGGGACAGTGGAGAATATGAATACACAGTATCTGGTAGTTCATTAAAGCGTTTTCTTGCAGATGTCTATGGACGTACCAAGGTAGAACAGCTTTCTCATAATAAAAAACTGGGATATGATGAAGGCAGTGCAACAACAGAGCAGGTAATGGAATATTTGCAGGGAAGCCGTAAGTTTAATATCCATGTGGAGGGCAGGGAATATCCGGATGAAGAAAAAGAGGATATTGACTATTATAGTGAGGAAGATGCCTACAAGATTATGGTACTCCGTTATGCAATTTCCCAGAACAACTATCAGAAATATGTCCTTACAACAATTGCACAAAACGTCAGTGATGAGACAGTGGCAGTTGTAAGAGAAAATTCTGACGTGCTGCCGGGGGTTGATGTTTCAGAAGAAAGTATCCGAAAATATAATGATAGTGAATATTTTTCCCATATTATCGGATATACCGGAAAAATTTCTCAAGAAGAATATGATGAGCTTTCTGAAAAAAATAAAGAGTATACCTCAAATGATGTAATTGGAAAATCTGGTATTGAGCAGGTAATGGAAGAGAAGCTCATGGGAGGAAAAGGGAAAGAGACCATCTATGTGGACAGCCTTGGCCGAGTTGTAGAAATTACAGACAGGGAAGAAGCAACCTCAGGAAATGATGTTTATCTTTCCATTAATGCTGATTTACAGAAAGCTGTGTATGATATGCTGGAGAAGGAACTTGCCGGTATTGTGTATTCTAAGATTATTCCGGCTAAAGAGTATGATAACAGCTCAGGTTCCGCCTCAGATATAAAAATTCCCATTGATGATGTATACTTTGCCTTGATAGATAACAATGTAATTGATATCAGTCATTTTTCCGAGGAAGATGCAAGCGGAACAGAGCAGCAGATATATAACGCATTTTTGAGCAAACAATCTACTGTGCTTGGGGCAGTGGAGCAACAGCTTAACAGTGCTTCACCTACGGCATATGAAGAACTGGAAAAAGAAATGCAGGTATATATGAGTTATATTCTGACGATGCTGACAGAAAATAAGATATTTCTTTCTTCCGAGGTTGACAAAGAAGATAATACCTATAATGAATGGCGTAATGATAAAATCAGTCTTGCAGAATATCTCCATTATGCAATTTCCAAAGACTGGGTTGATATTACAAAATTTGATACAGACTCCAAGTATTCTGACTCTACTGAAATATATGAAGCATTAGTACAGTATATCAAACAAGAATTATCCGAAGATAATGGCTTCAGTAAGAAAGTATATAAATATATGATACATGAGGATATTATATCCGGAACGCAGATTTGCATGCTTCTTTTTGAACAGGGAATTCTTGAGGAGAATCCGGAGGAGTATACCTCTCTTCAAAGCGGCGGGGTTAGTGCCTTCAACTTTATCCGGGAGAAAATTAGATATATGGAGATTACACCGGCACAGCTTGCATTAGACCCATGCACAGCATCCAGCGTTATTACGGATGTTAAAACAGGAGAGCTGCTGGCATGTGTCACCTACCCGGGATACGACACCAATCGTCTGGCAAATAACGTAGATTCTGAATATTTTGCAGGATTACAACAGGATTTATCCCTTCCTATGTATAATAATGCCACACAGCAGCGTACGGCACCGGGTTCCACTTTTAAACCAATTACAGCAGCGGCAGCCCTGGCAGAAGGCGCAGTAGGGATAGAAGATAAAGTAATAGATGAAGGTGAATTTACCAAAATTTCACCACCGCCCAAATGCTGGATTTTTCCCAACAGCACCCACGGATCGATTAACATTTCAGAGGCGATTCGGGATTCCTGTAACTATTTCTTTTATGAGATGGGGTATCGCTTAAGTGCAGTTGGTGATGTATACAACGAAGATAAAGGAACAGCAGCATTGCAGAAATATGCAGAGCTGTTTGGGCTTGGTCAAAAAACAGGAATTGAAATATCGGAAAATGAACCCAATATTTCGGATGAATATCCAATTACTTCCGCTATTGGACAGGGTAATCATAACTACACCACGACGGAACTGGCCCGATATGTAACTGCTGTTGCCAGCAGTGGAAATGTATACCAGATGACATTGTTGAACAAGGAAACCACATCTGATGGAAAAATTGTCAAAGAGTTTTCACCGGAGCTGCTGTGGCATATTGATGAGGTGGATGATGCATCATGGAATGCAATTCAGCACGGAATGCGGATGGTTGCAGAAAACAATGCGAATTTCAGTGATTTCCCAGTTGCAGTTGCCGGTAAAACAGGTACGGCACAGCAGGATAAAACAAGAGCCAATCATGCGCTGTTTATTGGATATGCACCTTATGAAAATCCAGAAGTTACAATTACAACGCGTATTGCTTACGGTTATACTTCTGCCAATGCAGCGGAAGTATCCAGTAATATTTTGAAATATTACTTTAATCCTGAGGAGGCAGAGACATTACTAAATGGACAGGCACAGGATATTGGAGATTCAACCAATGGCTTTACGGATTAAGTTTGGAGGGATAGGACATGCAGCAATCAGTTGTATTAAAAAGTAATAAATATGGCATTAATCTGGTTCTGGATGATAAGATGGAGTTTGACGAACTTTTAGTATGTATTATTGAAAAGTTTAAAGAATCAGAAGGTTTTTTTAAAAATGCCAAAATGGCAATTTCCTTTGAAGGAAGAGAACTTACACAAGAAGAGGAATTTCGGATTATAGAAGCTATTACAGAAAATAGTACCGTAAACATTATCTGTATCTTGGATAATAACCAGTTGAAGGAAGAATTGGTTCGTCAGAAGATGGAGAATTTTGAAGGTGAACAGGCAGGGAAGACTGGTGAATTTTACAAAGGAACGCTGCGTTCCGGACAGGTGTTGGATTGTGAAAATAGCGTAGTGGTAATTGGTGATGTGAATCCGGGAGCCAAAGTCATTTCAAAGGGGAACATTGTGGTGCTTGGAAGTTTGAAAGGAAATGCCTATGCGGGGGCAAATGGCAACGAGCAGACTTTTGTAGCGGCCCTGGATATGAACCCGGTACAGATTAAGATTGGCGATGTGATTGGACGGAGTGCTGATAAATCAGCGAGTGGCAGAAAGAAAAGTAAGAAACAGCCGGTGTATTCCACAGAACCCCAGGTTGCAATTGTGAAAGATGGAAATATTTATATTGAGCCAATTACCAAGGGGCTTTTAAATAACATATAATACCAGGAGGATATAGTAGATGAGTGAAGTAATTGTAATAACATCAGGAAAAGGCGGCGTAGGAAAAACCACTACTACTGCAAATGTAGGAACCGGCCTTGCCCAGTTAAACAAAAAAGTAGTATTAATTGATACCGACATAGGGCTGCGTAATCTGGACGTTGTGATGGGGCTTGAAAACCGGATTGTATATAATTTGGTAGACGTCGTAGATGGGAATTGTCGTATGAAACAGGCATTAATTAAAGACAAGCGTTATCCAAATCTTTGCCTGCTTCCCTCTGCCCAGACAAGAGATAAAAGTGCGGTTACACCGGAACAGATGGTGAAGATAACAGAGGAATTAAGAGAAGAATTTGATTACATTTTATTAGATTGTCCGGCTGGTATCGAGCAGGGATTTAAAAATGCCATTGCAGGGGCAGATCGAGCTTTGGTTGTTACTACACCAGAAGTTTCAGCAATCCGCGATGCAGACCGTATAGTTGGATTATTGGAAGCAAATGAAGTGAAGAAAACAGAGTTAATTGTCAACAGACTGCGGGTAGATATGGTAAAACGTGGTGATATGATGTCTATTGATGATGTTACAGATATTCTTGCTATCCACTTGATTGGAGCCGTTCCGGATGATGAACAGATTGTAGTTTCTGCCAATCAGGGAGAACCACTGGTGGGAAGCGAGTGTCTTGCAGGACAGGCATATGCAAATATTTGCCGGAGAATTACAGGGGAGGAAGTACCATTCCTGGATTTAGATACAAAATCAGGCGTATGGTCAAAGTTTAAGGATTTATTTAAGAAGAATTAGGAGGAAACCATAAAATGGGCTTAATGGACATATTTAAAAAGAAAAATTCCGGCGACATTGCCAAGGATAGATTAAAGTTATTGCTGATTTCCGATCGTGCAAACTGCTCTCCGGAAGTAATGGAAAAAATAAAGAATGATATTATACAGGTGATTTCCAAGTATATGGAAATCGATCCGGAGGGTCTTGATATTCAGATTACTCAGACAGAATCAGAGGGAGATAACGGAACTGTACCGGCATTATATGCAAATATTCCCATTAAGGATTTGAAACATTCGGGAAATACAAATTAAGGAAGTTTTTATATGTTAAAACAATATCAGGTAAAAGACTATAATTTTCGTCTCATTATATATGTGCTGGCACTGACTATGCTTGGAATTAGTATCATAGGAAGTGCCCAGGAATCGGTACAAAGTAAGCAGGTAATGGGACTGTTGGCGGGAATCGTGGCAATGGTAATTGTATCATTAATTGACTATGGATTTGTTTTGCATTTCCATTGGCCGATTTATGTACTCAATCTGGGTTTTTTGGCACTAATTACCTTTCATGTTTTTGGCGATGCCGCAGGAGGTGCAGTAAGATGGATTGAAGTAGGTCCGGTTCGTTTCCAGCCCTCCGAGTTGTCGAAGATTCTTATTATTTTATTTTTTGCCTGGTTTTTTTCCAGGTATTATGAAAAAATCAATACACTGCCCATGCTTCTTATATCTGGCGTACTAATTTTTATACCGTGGCTTATGATTAAAGAGCAGCCGGATTTATCTACCAGTATTGTTGTGGCATTTATTTTTCTTGCCATCTTGTTTTTGGCAGGATTAAGTTATAAAATAATAGGAGGAGTTCTCATGGTAGTAACTCCTGCACTTGCAATCTTTTTTTATCTTATTATGCAGCCAGGACAGAAAATACTGGATAATTATCAATGGCTGCGTATTATGGCATGGCTTCAGCCTGAGAAGTATGCAGAGAAAGCATATCAGCAGCAGAATTCCATTATGGCAATCGGATCCGGTATGCTGTGGGGAAAGGGACTGAATAATGATGCTGTTTTTTCGGTGAAAAATGGTAACTTTATTCCTGAGCCTCAGACAGACTTTATTTTCGCTGTTGCAGGGGAGGAGCTGGGATTTGCCGGAGGAGCAATTATTTTAATATTGCTATTACTAATTGTCATAGAATGTATTATGATTGGAAGAAAAGCGAAAGATCTGGCTGGTAAGTTAATCTGCGGTGGTGTTGCTGCCTGGATTGGCTTTCAGACCTTTATTAATATTTGTGTTGTAACGGGTATAATGCCAAATACCGGACTTCCATTGCCTTTTGTAAGTTATGGTATTTCATCCTTGGGAAGTCTGTTTATAGGTATCGGATTTGTGCTAAATGTCGGGCTTCAGCCCGGAAAATATAGAATGGGGGAATTTTAAATGAACATCGGTTTAATTGCACATGATTCCAAAAAGAAATTAATGCAGAATTTTTGTATTGCTTATCGGGGAATCTTATGTAAAAATGAATTATTTGCAACAGGAACAACAGGCCGCCTAATCGAAGAGGTAACCAACCTTTCGATTCACAAGTATCTTGCAGGTCACTTGGGCGGAGCACAGCAGCTGGGTGCACAGATTGAACATAACCAGATTGACCTTGTGGTTTTTTTACGAGATCCATTGACACCAAAATCCCATGAACCTGATGTAAATAATGTGGTACGCTTATGTGATACCCATAATATTCCGCTTGCTACAAATTTAGCAACCGCAGAATTATTAATTAAGTCATTAGACAGAGGAGATTTAGAGTGGCGTGAGATGTATAAGTAGAAAGAAAATTACAGGCGCTGCCGGTATGATACTGGCAGCTTCTTTATTAATAAGTGGATGCGGTGAAAAGACCGTATTGGAAGATGCGTACGATGTATATGGCACAACCAGTGCCTATGGGATGGATGTAACGGTCAAAGAGCAGGATATATCCTATTTTGCAGATGAATTATGCGTGGCTGGGACAGATAATCTGTTAGGTGATGGTGTTACGGAAAACCTTTCAGAGGCAGCCGCTCTTTTTGATACCAAAAACAACGAAGTGAAGTTTGCCAAAAATATTCATCAAAGGCTCTATCCAGCCAGTACAACTAAAGTATTAACAGCATATACGGCGCTAAAGCATGGGGACCTTGCTGCTACAGCAACTGTAACAGCAGAAGACTTACAGCTGGAAGCCGGATCTAGTGTCTGTGGACTTTCTGTTGGAGATACCGTATCTTTAGAGGAACTTCTGTATGGCCTTATCATCTGCAGCGGAAATGATGCGGCAAATGTAATTGCCAATATGGTTTCTGGAAGTGTAGAGGAGTTTGCAGCGTTAATGAATCAGGAGGCACAGGCACTTGGTGCCACGAATTCCAATTTTGTAAATGCCCATGGACTTCAGAGTGAAGAGCATTATACTACGGTATACGATATGTATCTGATTTTTAATACAGCGGTACAGGATGAACGTTTTCTACAATTAATCAGTGCCCAGAATCATACAGCAAACTTTTTGAATTCAGAAGGGGCGGCTGTAACAAAAGAATGGACTACCACCAACAAATACCTGAAAGGGGAGGAGAGTACCTCAGAAGGAATTAATGTAATCGGCGGCAAAACCGGAACCACCAATGATGCGGGGTATTGTCTGGTACTTTACAGTAAAAAAGGGGATGAAATCCCTTATATATCCATTGTATTTAAGGCAGACAGCCGTGACAACCTTTATCATGAAATGACAGAATTGTTAGAAGAAACATTGAAATAGTGATTGAATTTCCTGTAAATATATACTATAATGTACACATGAATCAAAACTGTTTGTATACAAAATATATAATGAAATTTGTCAACAAAACAAATGAATTGTATATTTTGTATTGAGAATAGTTAAGACTAGGAGGAGATTGTCATGGTACAAATAATAGCTGGTGAAAAGGGAAAAGGTAAGACGAAACATCTTTTAGAAAAAGTAAATCAGGCAGTTAATTCTGTCAACGGCAGTATCGTGTATCTGGATAAAAGTTCTAAGCATATGTTTGAACTGAGCAACAAAGTTCGCTTGATAAATGTCACAGATTATCTCATAACGAATAGTGATGAATTTTTAGGTTTTTTATGCGGGATTATTTCCCAGGATCATGATTTAGAAGAAATGTATTTAGACAGTTTCCTTACAATCGCCCATCTAAGCGACGATAAAATATGCCATGTAATCGATAAGTTGGATGAAATCGGTATAAAATTTCATGTGAGTTTTTTCCTGAGTATCTCCAAAGACAAAGTGGACCTACCGGATTGTGTGAAGAAGAAAATTATTGTTTCATTGTGAAAATTACGGAAGATAAAGGGGTTGTTGCAGTGCAATGACCCCTTTTTTACTCTGTAAGGAAACTTCCTGCATCTGTCAGGCTTCGTTCATAGAACGGATTCGTCCAAATGTGCTGCACAGGTATAATCCGCTGATACCTACCAGTCCGTATACAATGCGGCTGATCCAGCTCATATTACCAAACAAAAATGCTACCAGGTCAAATCGGAACAAACCGATCAATCCCCAGTTAATAGCACCGATGATTACAATGGTTAATAACGTATAATCTAAACCTTTCGTATTCATATGCATTCCTCCTTTTACATGAATCTAGTATTACCACTTTAGAAAAGAAACATGTTGGAAATTTATGGAAGTATTGAGTTTGTGTTTTTTAAATGTTAAAATAGCACTATGAAGTAAATATAGATAGGATGGATTAATTTTGTGACAAAAAAAAGAAATAAAAAAATTATAAAATTTCATAAAGGAACACATTTAAATATTGGTGTTATTGTTTTTCTGATTATTTTTATCTATATGCTTTATAATATTTTTCAATATTTTACAACAAAGCAGGTGGCTGTGTATGAGGTATCTCAGGGAACCATTGCCCAAAATAATACTTTTACCGGACTTGCCCTTCGGGAAGAAACCGTATATAACGCAGAAAGCAGCGGATATATCAATTATTATAATAAAGATGCCACCAAGGCAGGTGTAGATACTTATGTATATTCGGTAGATGAGACAGGTGATTTTTACAATCAAATTCTGGAGGCAAATTCAGGAAAGCTTTTTGAGCAAAAAGGCTCCTATGAAGAACTTGAGAAAACGGCCTCATCCTATGTATTGGATTACTCGAATGAGAACTTTTATCAGGTTTATACATTTAAATACGATATGGAAGCGGCTCTGATGGAAGCGCTAAGTGCCAGTAATCTTTCAAATCTGGATGGTTACAATGGTAATACAGCCACGTTTCATTCCTATCTTGCTCCACAGGACGGGGTTGTAGTATATAATACTGATGGATTAGAAGGGACAACCTCTGATAATTTTACTGAGGATAGTTTTGACCCCTCTAAACATGTGAAAAATAATCTGCTGGCAAGAGAAAAAATAAATGCAGGTGATCCTGCGTACAAACTTATTACCAGTGAAAAATGGAATCTTGTGTTTCCAATCGATGAAAAATTAGCTACTGATCTGGCAGAAGAAGGTAATGTAAAAGTAGAATTCAAAAAGGATGGTTCTATGGCTTGGGGCAAAGCTGAAATTTCAAACCGTGATGGTTCCTATTATTTGGTTTTGACCTTTCAAAATTCGGTTGTCCGTTTTGCAACAGATCGTTATCTGGAAGTTAAATTACTGTTGTCTGATACCAGTGGGCTGAAAATCCCCAATACGTCATTGACGAAAAAAGACTTTTTTGTAGTACCGAAGGATTATGTTACAAAGGGTGGTAATTCTGATGGAAATGGAGTCTTGCGCCAGAATGTAACAAAAGAAGGAAAAAAAGTAATGGAATTCACAGATATTACGGTATTTCAGGAAACAGAGGATACTTATTATATTGATGGATCAGATTTAAAACAGGGAGATATTATAAACAAACCAGATTCCAGTGAAACACTTTCCCTGAAAGAAACGGCTACTCTTCAGGGCGTTTACAACATCAATAAAGGATATGCTGTATTCCGAAAAGTAGAAATTTTATTTCAGAATGAAGAATATACCATTGTGAATACAGGGTCAAGCTATGGTCTGTCCCTTTATGATCATATCGCACTGGATGCGTCTGCGGTAAAAGAAGATCAAATTGTGCAATAAGGAGAAACAGCAAAATGATAAAAGAGAATTTAGAACAGGTAATGGAAAATATAAAGAAGGCATGTGAAAAAGCCGGACGAGATGTGAATGAGGTGACACTCATTGCAGTTAGTAAAACAAAGCCGGTTTCAATGCTTCAGGAAGCCTATGATAGTGGAAGCAGGGATTTTGGTGAAAATAAAGTACAGGAAATTATGGACAAATATCCTGTGCTTCCAGCGGATATCCGCTGGCATATGATAGGGCATCTTCAGAGAAATAAAGTGAAATATATTATAGATAAGGCGGCTCTGATTCATTCGGTAGACTCTCTGCGCCTTGCAGAAGAAATTAGTTCTCAGGCAGAAAAGAAACAGGTAGAGGCAGATATTCTTGTAGAGGTAAATATTGCTCAGGAAGAAAGTAAATTTGGAACAAGCTATGAAGAAGCTATGACATTGATAGCGGAGATTGCCAAACTGCCACGTATTCATATAAAGGGCTTAATGACCATAGCTCCCTTTGTAGAAAATCCGGAGGATAATCGCGGCTATTTTCAGCAAATCAAAGATTTATCTGTTGACATAATGCATAAAAACATTGATAATGTATCTATGGGTGTGCTCTCTATGGGTATGACAGGAGACTATATGGTTGCCATTGAAGAAGGTGCCACCATGGTACGTGTTGGAACAGGGATTTTTGGTGAAAGAAATTATAATATATAATGTAACAAAAGGCAGCAAGGAGAATTTACATGGGAATGCTAGATAAATTTTTAAATGTTATGAGATTAAATCCGGATGATGATGACGATTTTTATAACGATGATTATTACGGTGATGATGATTACGAAGAAAACGTACCGAAGAAGAAGGGTTTTTTAAAGGAAAAGGAACCAGAAGATGATTATCTTGAATATGAAGAAAAGAAACCGAAATCGGTAAAAACCACTCCTAAGGTTACACCGATGCGGTCATCTAAAAGGCAGGGAACAGGTATGGAAGTATGTGTGATTAAACCAACCTCTGTAGAGGATGCAAGAGAAATTACAGAGACACTGTTATTAAATAGAACAGTAGTGCTGAATGTGGAAGGTCTGGACGTTGAAATTGCTCAGCGTATTATTGACTTTACCTCTGGTTCTTGTTTTTCAATCAGCGGTAATTTACAGAAGATTTCAAATTACATATTTATAATAACACCTCCAAATGTAGATATTTCAGGAGATTTTGCAAATATTATAGATGCATTTGATGTGCCACCAATTCAGACAGATTTTTAAGGAATATTAAAATGACTAGAGACGAGACTTTATTATTGAAGCGTTTCATTGATTTGTCCAGACAGGCACAGCAAAAGGATATTGTATTATTCAGTGATTTTCTGAATTTGAATGAACAGAATATTTTTCAGCAGGGAGTTTCAGAACTTTATTGTGGTTTTGAAATGTCCGGCGGTTATAAAAACAGTGAGCGTCAGATGATTGCATTTCTTCCTGATGCTCTTTGTTATACCTGGAATTATCCTATTTCCTGCCTGAAAATAACGCCTTTAAACCGCAAATTTGCGGATGAACTGACCCATCGGGATGTGTTGGGAAGCCTTATGAATCTGGGGATTGAACGCAGTACCCTGGGGGATATTCTGGTAGAGGATAATTTGATTTATGTGTTCTGTCAGGATAAGATAGCCGATTATCTGCTGGATGAACTTGTGCGGGTGAAGCATACTCCCGTACAGTTGAAGATAACAGAACCATCGGAAGTAAATATTGTGCCTAAAACAGAAAAACTGGAAGGGATTGTAACATCCAACCGTCTGGACAGTATTATAGCTTGTATATGCAAGATTTCACGTTCCCAGGCCAGTGAATGGATACGGGGTGGCAAAGTATTTATTAATAGCAGGGAAATAGTAAGCACAACTTACGAGTGCAAATTATCAGAGGTAATATCAGTCCGCTCAGTGGGCCGGTTTCTCTTTCAGGGAACATTTGGAGAAACACGGAAAGGACGTTTGAAAATACAATATGAAAAATATATTTAAAGGTAAGGGAGAAAATGATGGGAAGAAAAATAACCGTAAATTATGAAAATAAGCCATGTTATGATATTGAGCTTCAACAGGATTTTCAGCATTTGCCTGCAAAATTAAAAGAACTTGGATATGAGAATCGCAAAATCTGTATTGTAACAGATTCTAATGTAGAAAAACTTTATCTGGATGAGCTTTCTAAATTATTAGAGTCCGTATCTGCAAAATGTACTTCTGTTGTGTTTGAAGCAGGAGAAGCCAGTAAACATACAGATACCGTAGGAAAGGTCTATGAGCATCTGATATTAAATTCTTTTGATAGAAAAGATATTCTGATTGCTTTAGGGGGCGGTGTCGTAGGAGATTTGACTGGTTTTACAGCAGCTACCTATCTGCGGGGCATTGATTTCGTACAGGTTCCAACTTCACTATTGTCACAGGTAGACAGCAGTATTGGCGGGAAAACCGGAGTGGATTTCATGCAGTATAAAAATATGGTAGGGGCTTTCTATATGCCTAAACTAGTATATATGAACCTTTCCGTATTAAAAACCCTACCGGCACAGCAGATTTCATCCGGTATGGGAGAAATTATAAAGCATGGATTGATTAAAAATCAGGATTATTTCCTCTATGTAAAGGAAAATGCCACTGAAATTCAGGCATTGAATATGGGAATTCTGGAAGAACTGATTTATGGCAGCTGCGAAATTAAGCGCCAGGTGGTAGAAAATGATCCCAAGGAGCAGGGCGAGCGGGCCTTACTAAACTTTGGCCATACCATTGGGCATGCCATTGAAAAACTTTCTGATTTTTCCTTATACCATGGAGAATGTGTTGCACTTGGTATGGTAAGTGCAGGGTATATATCATGTAAACTTGGTACTATCACAAAAGAGGAGCTGGAAGAAATAGAAAAGACCATTAAAAGTTATGGACTTTCCATTCGTCTGCCACAATTCTCACATACACCGGAAGATATTCTGGCTGCCACTAAGCTGGATAAAAAGATGGAATCCGGGAAAGTGAAATTTGTTATATTAAATTCGATAGGAAATGCCGGTATTACCAAGGAACTCACAGACGAAGAGATTCTTGCAGGAATTTCCTATGTAACAGGAGTGTAGCATGAGTGTAAATAAAATAAAAAGTAGTATTTTAGGAATAATTGCGGTAGCCATTTTGCTGTTTCTGGATCAGTTCACAAAACATTTGGCTGTTCTGCATCTAAAAGGAGGAAACTCCATCATTCTAATTAAAGATGTATTCCAGCTTCATTATCTTGAGAACCGGGGAGCTGCTTTCGGTATGTTTCAGGGCGGGAAAATCTGGTTTGTAATAATCACTGTTTTAATTGTGGCACTTTTGGCTTTCGTGTACTGTAAATCACCCGCGGAAAAAAAGTTTTTATGGGTAAGGCTTATTATCATATTTCTTATGGCAGGAGCCTTTGGAAACCTCATTGACCGTATCCGTCTGGACTATGTTATAGACTTTTTCTATTTTGATTTAATAGATTTTCCGATTTTTAATGTGGCTGATATTTATGTGAGCTGTGGAGTGGCAGTTTTGCTGATACTGTTTATTTTTTATTATAAAGAAGAGGATATGGAGCGATTGTGGCCCACAAGAAAGAAAAAGAAGGAAAGAAATGAATAAGAATGAGGAAGCGTTACAGGAGTTTGAGGTAACCGTAGAGCAGGAAGGAGAACGTCTGGATAAATATCTGGCGTTGATTTATGAGAATCAGTCCCGCTCTTTTTTTCAAAAACTAATAAAAGAGCATATGATATTGGTGAATGGTGAGATTCAAAAGGTAAGCTATAAGGTAAATGCAGGAGATGAGGTAAGGGTGACCATTCCCAAAGCGCAGGAAATCGAACTTTTGGCAGAAGATATTCCCCTTGATATCTTGTATGAGGATGAAGATGTGCTTATTGTCAATAAGCCAAAGGGAATGGTAGTTCATCCCTCCGCAGGCCACTACAGCGGAACCTTGGTAAATGCAGTTATGTACCATTGCCATGACAGCCTTTCCGGTATTAACGGAGCCATAAGGCCTGGAATTGTACACCGCATTGACATGGATACCACAGGAGCATTGATTGTATGCAAAAACGACAATGCCCATGTGAAGATTGCAGAGCAGATTAAAGAGCACTCTGTCACCAGACGATACCGGGGAATTGTAAAGGGCGTAGTGGGACAGGAAGAAGGCAGGATAGAAGGTCCCATTGGAAGACATCCTATAGAACGAAAGAAAATGGCAATTAATCAGAAAAATGGAAAGCCTGCGGTTACCCACTACCGGGTACTGGAGCATTTTCAGAAGCATACGTATATGGAATTTGAATTAGAGACAGGACGGACCCACCAGATTCGTGTTCATATGTCCAGCATTGGACATCCATTGCTGGGAGATATGTTGTATAGCAGCGGAAAAAGTCCTTATAAACTTCAGGGACAGACACTTCATGCCGTGGTGATTGGTTTTATGCATCCTTCTACGGGAAAATACATGGAAATAGAGGCTCCTCTCCCGGAGTATTTCCAAAAGCTTCTACACAGTAATCTGTAAAATCGTGTATACATTTTATCAGAATTGTATTATAATATAAGAAAGTA
>CAZUKR010000004.1:0-56299 GCA_964620885.1 uncultured Eubacterium sp. | reverse complement strand
AGCATCACTACCCGTTTGAAAATAAAGAAGTATTTGAACAGCAGTTTCCGGCACAATTTATTTCAGAAGCAGTGGATCAGACTCGTGGATGGTTCTACTCTCTGCTGGCAGAGTCAACCCTGTTATTTAACAAGGCCCCTTATGAAAATGTTATCGTATTAGGGCATGTACAGGACGAAAACGGACAGAAGATGAGTAAGTCCAAAGGAAATGCAGTTGATCCATTTGACGCCCTTGACACTTATGGCGCAGATGCTATCCGCTGGTACTTTTATGTGAATTCTGCACCATGGCTTCCAAACCGTTTCCATGGAAAAGCCGTGCAGGAAGGACAGCGTAAGTTCATGGGTACTCTGTGGAATACCTATGCATTCTTTGTACTGTATGCAAATATTGATGGGTTTGATGCTACAAATTACAGACTAGAGCATGATAAGTTATCTGTTATGGATAAATGGCTGTTATCGAAATTAAACACCCTTGTCACAACAGTAGACAATAATCTAGGTAATTACCGGATTCCGGAAGCTGCAAGAGCACTGCAGGAGTTCGTGGAGGATATGAGTAACTGGTATGTTAGAAGATGCCGTGAACGTTTCTGGGCAAAGGGCATGGAGCAGGATAAGATTAACGCATATATGACCCTGTATACTGCGCTTGTAACCGTAAGTAAGGCAGCAGCTCCGATGGTTCCCTTTATGACAGAAGAGATTTATCAGAATCTGGTGTGCAGTATTGATAAGGAAGCACCGGAAAGTATTCATTTATGTGATTTCCCAGCAGCAGATGCTGTATTTGTAGATGTAGAATTAGAGAAAAACATGGATGCGGTGCTGAAAATTGTGGTTATGGGACGTGCATGCAGAAATACAGCAAATATCAAAAACCGCCAGCCAATTGGAAACATGTTTGTAAAAGCACCTTTCGAACTGCCGAAATTGTTCCTTGAAATTATTGAAGAAGAGCTGAATGTAAAAGCAGTAACCTTTACATCTGATGTCAGCAGTTTTACCGATTATACATTTAAGCCGCAGCTTCGTACCGTAGGGCCAAAGTATGGCAAGTTTCTGGGACAGATTCAGAAAGCCCTGGCAGATTTGGACGGCAATAAAGCAATGGCAGAATTAAAGGGAAAAGGCAGCCTTACCCTTGACAGTGTAAGTCCGGACGTTGTATTATGTGAAGAGGATTTACTAATTACAATGACACAGCAGGAAGGCTATGTAACAGAAGGCGATAATGAAGTTATTGTTGTTCTGAACACCAACCTGACAGAGGAACTGATTCAAGAAGGATTCGTCCGTGAAATTATCAGTAAGCTTCAGACGATGCGTAAAGAGGCAGGGTTTGAGGTAATGGATAAGATTGCAGTTTCTTATAAAGCACAGGAAAGAATTAATCAGATCTTTGATAAGCAGGGAATCCAGATTCAGTCAGAAGTACTTGCAGATAAAATTACCGCGGGCACAATAACAGGATATGAGAAAGAGTGGAATATCAATGGTGAAAAAGTAGTTCTAGGGGTAGAAAAAATACAATAACTAAAAAGGAGAGTAACACGCGTTCTGGTGACTACTCTCCTTTTTAAAAAATAGGTATATATGTAAAGATAGGAGTGTGGATATGAAAAACAAAATTTTTCAAAAAGAATGTTTTATCAAAGAAGTGAGAGGAAATGTGAAAAACTTGTACCGGAAGACGCTGGAAGAAGCGTCTGTGCAGGAAGTATATCAGGCAGTAGCTTACACCGTAAAGGATGTAATTATAGATCAGTGGCTTGCAACACAGCAGACCTTTGAAAAGGAAGATCCAAAGATTGTTTATTATATGTCTATGGAATTTCTTATGGGAAGAGCATTGGGAAATAACCTGATTAATCTGACTGCATATGAGGAAGTAAGTGAGGCATTAAAGGAGATTGGATTTGATTTAAATACAATTGAAGATCAGGAACCAGATCCAGCCCTTGGTAATGGAGGTTTGGGAAGACTGGCGGCTTGCTTTATGGAATCCCTTGCAACCCTTGGTTATCCAGCATATGGCTGTGGTATCCGTTACCGGTACGGTATGTTCCGTCAGAAGATACAGGATGGATTCCAGATAGAAGAACCAGATAACTGGCTGAAGGATGGCTATCCATTTGAACTGCGTCGTCCGGAACACACCTATGAAGTTAAATTTGGCGGCTATGTACGTTCTGAGGCAGATGAAAAGGGAACCGTGAAGTATATTCATGATGGTTACCAGTCTGTAAGAGCGGTACCTTATGATATGCCTGTAATCGGATATGATAACAATATGGTAAATACTCTTATTATCTGGGATGCAGAACCAGTGGAGTGGTTTCAGTTAGACTCCTTTGATAAGGGAGATTATAAAAAAGCAGTAGAGCAGGAAAACCTTGCAAAGAACCTGGTAGAAGTGCTTTATCCAAATGATAATCATATTGCAGGAAAAGAACTGCGTCTGAAACAGCAGTATTTCTTTGTTTCCGCAAGTGTGCAGCGTGCCATTGCACGTTATACAAAGGATCATCCTGATTTACGAAAACTGCCGGAAAAGGTAACAATTCAGATGAATGATACCCATCCAACCGTGGCAGTAGCGGAACTCATGCGGATTTTACTGGATGAAGTAGGTTTGACATGGGAAGAGGCGTGGGATATTACAAGTCGTACCTGTGCTTACACCAACCATACCATTATGTCAGAAGCGCTGGAAAAATGGCCAATTGAAATATTCTCCAGGCTGCTGCCAAGAATTTATCAGATTGTAGAAGAGATTAACCGCCGGTTTGTACTGGATGTTCAGGAGAAATTTCCGGGAGATGATAAAAAAGTACAGAAAATGGCAATTATATATGATGGACAGGTAAGAATGGCGAACCTTGCCATTGCAGCAGGCTATTCAGTGAATGGTGTAGCAAGACTTCACACAGAGATTTTAAAGAATAGAGAACTTCGTGAATTTTATGAGATGTTCCCAGAGAAATTTAATAATAAGACAAATGGCATTACCCAGAGAAGATTTTTGTATCATGGAAATCCACTTCTGGCAGACTGGGTCACCAATTATATTGGAAAAGACTGGATTACCAATTTGGCTCATATTGAAAAATTGGCAATTTATGCAGAGGATGAAAAGGCTCAGCAGGAGTTTATGAATATTAAATATCAGAACAAACTGCGTTTGGCAGATTATATTCAGAAGCATAATGGAGTGGAAGTAAATCCTCGGTCTATCTTTGATGTACAGGTAAAACGTCTTCATGAGTATAAACGTCAGCTGCTGAATATACTTCACGTAATGTATCTTTACAATAAGATAAAACAACATCCGGATATGGACTTTTATCCAAGAACATTTATTTTTGGCGCAAAAGCGGCAGCAGGATACAGAAATGCAAAACTTACGATTAAACTGATTAACAGTGTTGCAGATGTTATCAATAATGACCGTGACATCAATGGAAAAATAAAAGTAGTATTTATTGAAGATTATAAAGTATCAATTGCAGAGTGGATTTTTGCAGCTGCCGATGTGTCAGAACAGATTTCTACAGCAAGTAAGGAAGCATCCGGAACCGGAAACATGAAATTTATGTTAAATGGTGCAGTAACGGTTGGAACTATGGATGGAGCCAATGTGGAAATTGTAGAAGAAGTTGGTACCGAAAATGCGTTTATCTTCGGAATGAGTTCTGATGAGGTAATTGAGCATGAGGCAAAACGTGATTATGATCCAATGCAAATTTTTAATCATGATCAGGAGATTCGTCAGGTATTAATGCAGCTTATTAATGGATTCTATTCTGGAAATAATCCGGAATTATTCCGTCCGCTGTATAATTCACTATTGAATACTCAGGATACCCAGTTTGCAGATACCTATTTTATACTGAAAGATTTCCGGTCTTATGTAGAGGCACAGGAAAAGATAGAAGAAGCATACCGCGATGAGAAACGCTGGGCGGAGATAGTAATGCTGAATGTGGCACATTCAGGTAAATTTACTTCCGACCGAACCATTCAGCAATATGTGGATGAAATTTGGCATCTGGATAAAGTTAAGGTGGAAATGAAATAACAGGAGCATAGAAATATGTTATGAATAAGTTACAGATTAAAAACTCAATACTGCTGTTTTTAACAGCATTCATTTGGGGTGTTTCTTTTGTGGCGCAGAGTGTGGGAATGAATTATGTGGGTCCATTTACCTTTATCTGTGTCAGAAGCTTGATAGGGGGAATCGTTTTAATTCCCTGTATCTTGTTATTGGGCAAAAATTCCCCGGAAGAAAAAAATACGTCTGAAAAGCCGAGGGATTGGAAGAAAGTTCTGACCGGAGGCATATTATGCGGCTTACTATTGTGTGTTGCCAGTAGTTTCCAGCAGGTAGGAATAGCATATACTACAGTTGGAAAAGCAGGATTTATCACGGCATTTTACATTATTATTGTACCAATTATGGGATTGTTTTTGAAGAAAAGATGTTCCACCACAGTATGGCTGGGCGTGATACTGGCACTGGCAGGTCTGTATTTTTTATGTATGACAGAAGGGTTTTCCATTGGTAAAGGAGATACACTGATATTTGTGTGTGCCATTTTCTTTTCCATACACATTCTGGTGATAGATCATTTTACAGAGCTGGTGGATGGGGTAAAGATGTCCTGCATACAGTTTATCGTATGCGGGATTTTATCTGGAATCATTATGTTTCTTGTGGAGAAACCGAGGATTTCAGACATTATGGCGGCATGGCAGCCGTTGCTTTATGCTGGAATATTTTCCTGTGGTATAGCATATACGCTGCAGATTGTAGGGCAGAAGGGGATGAATCCTACCGTAGCATCTTTGATTCTGAGCCTGGAATCAGTAATTTCCGTATTGGCAGGCATGGTATTGTTGAATCAGTATTTAAGCAGAAGGGAAATAGCAGGATGCGTTCTGATGTTTGGCGCCATTATTCTGGCACAGCTTCCGCAGAAAAAAGGGAAAGAAGAACAAAGATATGAAGAATTGGAAGAATAGAAAAAAAATCAATATAGTACTTTGGCTGGCAGTTATAGTGTTTGGAATGTCTGTTATGACTGGATGCCAGAGTAAAGAGGCATTAAAGAATGAGAAAGCATATCGCCAGGTTGGTATTAATAAAATGGAAGAAGGCGATTATGAGGGAGCAGTAGAGGCCTTTCAGAAAGCACTGGATCAATCCATGGCAGTAGTGGGAGATCTGGAAATTGATATCTGTTACTATAAGGCAGCTGCACAGTATAAAAGTGGAGACACAAAAGGGGCTTTGAAAACCTATGAAGCCTTGATTGAGTATGATAAGAAAAATGGAAATCCATATTATCTGCGTGGCTGTATTTATTTAAAAGAAGGAAATGATAAGAAGGCTAAAAAAGATTTTGAGAAGGCTTTGGAATGGAATAAAAACGATTACGAATTGTATGTTTCTATCTATAAGAATCTGAATGGGGCGGGATATTCTGAGGAAGCAGAAAAGATTCTGGATAAAGCCTTAAAGCTTACAGGAGACAAGGCAGAGGATTACAGGGAACGGGGACATATTTATTTACTAAAGAGTGATTATGAAAGTGCCAGAAAAGAGCTGGATAAGGCGATAAGTAAAGAAGATGTAAAGGCATTGCTTTATATGGCACAGGTGTATGAGGCTCAGGGAAATAAAGATCAGGCAAAGGCACTCTATGAAAGCTATACAGCCCAAAGCGATTCTGATTCCGGAGCATTCAATACCATGGGAGAAATACAGCTAGAGGAGGGAAATTATCAGCAGGCGCTGGAGTTTTTCCAACAGGCACTGGCGGCAGAACAGGTGGTAAACGAACAGCAGCTGCGCCGGAATGAGATTATAGCCTATGAACAGTTACATGATTTTGCCTCAGCAAAGGAGAAAATGGAGTCTTACATGAAAGACTATCCAGAAGATGAAGAAGCACAGCGGGAATTTGTATTTCTGCAGACAAGATAAAATTACATTTTAACAAAGAATCCTGATAGGGAGAGGACAAAGGTTCACTTCTTATCAGGATTTTTATATTTAGGAGTGCGAAGCAATCCGTAGGTATCATGCGTCAAAGGAAAATGTCGCAGCAATCCGTAGGTATCATTCTAATTCTAATTTTTTACAGGACTGCCGTTTCACCAGCTTACATGGAAGTTGAATCTTCATAGCTGTCACCGGGTGAAATTTTAATATATTGTATACAATGTTAGCGCCAAAGTTTCCCATATCATATGCCGGAGCATGAATCGTAGATAATGGCGGTGAGGTAAAGGAAGAAAGACTGGTATCATCGAATCCCATCAGGGAGATATCCTCCGGTACACGGATCCGGCTGTCATTCAGGGCACTCAATGCTCCAATGGCGATTGGATCGCTAGAGGCAATGATGGCAGTGGGAAGGTCTCCCTTTGTGATAAGATCACGCATCATCTGATATCCGGATTCTGTGGTAAATGAATCTTCCATAACATATGGCTCGTAAATAATATCGTGTGCTTCACAGTATTCTATAAAAATATTCTTTCGCATATCCGGAAAGAGCTGGCGGTCTGCCAGATATTCTTTTCCACCAAGAAATCCAATTTTTGTGTGTCCAAGAGAGGTCAGATAATTCATTCCGGTTTTGATAGCATGGTCAAAGTCAAGTGTAATAGTAGAAACAGAAGTGTCGTCTACCGGCATATCAAGAAAAATAATATTGCTGGTAAGCTCACGGAAACGCTTTACTTCTCCATTGCTGAATTTCCCCACGCAAATAAGTGCGTCCACGGATTTTAATGAATCCATATAGTTAACATCTGCCTTATAGGTACGAACTACATGAATGCAGTTCTGCATGCAGAAATCTTCAATTCCCTGACGAATAAGTAAATAGTAATTATCTTCCAGTTCTTGTTGAGGAGAAAACCACTGCACAATACCAATGGTATAAGTTGATTTATTAGAGATCCGGGACTTTTTCTTATAATTCAGTGCGTTTGCTGCATCAAGTACTCTTTGACGTGTCTCAGGAGAGACGTTCAAGGTACTGTCATTGTTTAAAATTCTTGAGACCGTAGCAGAAGAAACTCCCGCGGATTCTGCAATATCTTTGATTGTTGCCATGTTATACCTCCACAATTATATGTTAAATAAAGTATAACAAAAGCATATAAAAAAGAAAAGAGAAATTTAGTAAATTTACTAAAAATCAATAGAAAAATAAGTAGTAAAATTCATCGTAAAGATTTAGTAAAAATATTGACATTTTACTAAAGGGGAGATATACTGAAGGCAGAAGATAGCAAAAATAAAGGAGAAGGCAGGGGTAATATATGAAAGAAACGAAGGTATTATTGGGTGAATTTAAAGTAAAAAAGCACGATAGCAGATTAAAAGAAATTTATGTAGATGAACAGAGGCTGATCTATTTAAATGAACGCTATCAGCAGGCGATCCGCCGGTATGAAGAACTGTATGGTGCTGAGGAAGTAGAAATTTACAGTGCACCTGGGAGAAGTGAGGTTGGCGGGAATCATACGGATCACCAGAATGGGGAAGTGTTGGCAGCATCCATTAACCTGGATGCCATTGCAGTGGTGGGGAAAACTCAGGAACAGGTAATTCAGTTATTATCAGAAGGATACGAAATGATTTCTATGGATTTATCCGATTTGGAGAAAAAGGAAGAAGAGGAGGGAACTTCTTTAGCCATTATCCGCGGTATGGTTCAGGGACTTAAGAAAAATGGATATAACATTGGTGGCTTTAGAGCTTATGTAACCAGTGATGTTTTAAATGGAGCAGGAATGTCTTCTTCTGCGGCTTTTGAAACTTTGATAGGCACAATTATTTCAGGACTTTATAATAATATGGAAATTAGTCCGGTAGAAATTGCAAAAATAGCCCAGTATGCAGAAAATGTATTCTTTGGAAAACCCTGTGGACTTATGGATCAGATGGCATGTTCTGTAGGTGGTCTGATTCACATTGATTTTGCAGATCCCAAGATTCCGTTGATAGACAAAGTAGAGGTAGATTTTGGTGCTTATCATCATAGCCTTTGTATTACTGACACAAAGGGTTCTCATGCGGATTTGACGGATGATTATGCCGTGATTCCCCAGGAAATGAAGAAAGTAGCAGCATTTTTTGGAAAAGAGTTTTTACGTGAGGTAGACGAGAAAGAATTTTATAAAAATATTGTAAAGCTTCGTCAGGAATGCGGTGACCGTCCCGTACTGCGTTCTCTTCATTTTTTTGAGGAGAATAAGAGAGTAGAAAAAGAAGTAGACGCATTAAAACATGGTGACTTTAAGGCTTTCCTGCAGAATGTGAAAGCTTCCGGTAATTCTTCTTTTAATTATTTGCAGAATGTATATACCAACAAAGATGTACAAAATCAGGCTGTATCAGTTGGATTGGCAGTTAGTGAAAGCATTTTGGATACTCATGGGGTGTCCAGGATACACGGCGGCGGATTTGCCGGAACCATTCAGGCATTTGTAGAAGATGAATTTGTAGAAACTTATCGTGAAATGTTGGACGGCGTATTCGGAGAAGGGTCCTGTCATGTATTGAAGGTGAGACCTTTCGGCGGAATTAAGGTAGTGTAGCAGTAAGGAGGATACTATGGTAAATGAAGCGATTAAAAAATTAGTATGTTACGGTGTGGAAAATAATCTGATTTCTCAGGAGGATGTAATTTTTGCTACAAATCAGATTTTTGAAGTGATGAAAATGGAAGAGTATCAGGAGCCGGAAGCAGAATATCATAAGGTGGAATTAGAACCGGTTTTACAGGAGCTTCTGGATTATGCTTATGAGACAGGAGTTTTAGAAGAAAATGGAGTGGTATACCGGGATTTATTTGATACTAAACTGATGGCACAGTTGATGCCCCGTCCAGGCGAAGTAATTGGTACATTTTGGAATACCTATGAAAATCAGGGGGCAAAGGCAGCTACAGACTGGTATTATAAATTGAGTCAGGACAGCGATTATATCCGGCGTTATCGCATTGCAAAGGATGTAAAATGGAAAGCCCAAACGGAATATGGAGAGATGGATATTACAATCAATCTGTCCAAGCCGGAGAAGGATCCCAAAGCGATAGCAGCAGCAAAGAATGTAAAACAAAGCGGCTATCCAAAATGTCTTTTGTGCATGGAGAATGAAGGGTATGCAGGAAGAATCAATCATCCCGCACGGCAGAATCACCGTATTATTCCAGTGACCATTCAAGACAGCAAATGGGGATTCCAATATTCCCCTTATGTATATTATAATGAGCACTGTATTGTATTTAATTCCAAGCATATTCCTATGAAAATAGAGCATGGAACCTTCTGTAAACTGTTTGACTTTGTAAAGCAGTTCCCCCATTATATCGTGGGTTCTAATGCAGACCTTCCGATTGTTGGCGGTTCCATTTTAAGTCATGATCATTTTCAGGGCGGAAGTTATGAATTTGCTATGGCAAAGGCACCAGTCGAATGCGTCTTTGATATCAAAGGATTTGAAGATATAGAGGCGGGAATTGTAAAATGGCCAATGTCAGTAATAAGGCTTTTCGGTACAGATACCCAGCGTCTCATTGCACTGGCGGACATAATATTAAATGCATGGAGAGGATATACCGACGAAGGGGCATTTATTTTCGCAGAGACAGCGGGAGAGCCTCATAATACCATTACCCCAATTGCCAGAAAGCGCGGGGAGAAGTATGAGTTGGATTTGGTATTGCGAAACAATATTACCACTGAAGAACATCCTCTGGGTGTTTATCATCCTCATGCAGAACTGCATCATATTAAGAAAGAAAATATCGGTTTGATTGAAGTGATGGGCTTAGCGGTACTTCCGGCAAGACTAAAAGAGGAAATGGAACTTCTTGCAGATGCCATTGTAAAGGGAAAAGATATAAGAAAAGATGAAGTCTTGGAAAAACATGCAGATTGGGTAGAAGAATTTCTGCCGGATTATGATGCTGTTACAAAGGAAAATGTAGATGAAATCCTCCAGAAGGAGATAGGTCTTGTATTCAGTAAGGTGCTGGAACATGCAGGTGTTTATAAGCGAAACAAAGAGGGACAGGAAGCCTTTGGACGATTTATCAGCTCCTTGAACTAAAGCAATTTTAAAAAGGCGGTTGTTGGGAAAAATAATTTCCCGACAACCGCCTTAGATAATTATGTCCCGCTTAGTGACAACTATGAGAACCGCATCCGCCAGTGCCGCAGTTATGCTCTTCGCCTTCATGATGATGGTTGCACATAGTATCCGGATCATAACTAAGCTGTCCTTTTAAAAAGGATTCTACCTGAGCATCGGCATCTCCGGTAGCTCCCGGGTATAGCTCAATACCAGCTTCTGCCAGTGCATTTCTGGCACCGCCGCCAATTCCTCCGCATATTAAGACATCGACACCTCCGCCAAATAAAAAGTTTGCCAGAGCACCATGTCCCTGTCCGTTGGTGTCAACAATTTCAGAAGAAGTTATTTTTTTGTTTTCAATTTCATAAACTTTAAATTGCTGGGTATGTCCAAAGTGCTGGAATACCTGCCCATTTTCATAGGTAATTGCGATTTTCATGATATGTCCTCCTTTTTTTAATGTTGTTTTGTGTTTCATACAATCAAATTGCCCCGAACAGAGCTGATAATGTCCGCCTGTTATGGTAAGAGGAGTGCCCTCCACCAGAAAGCGTGCCAGCTTCCTTCTTGCCTGAGTGTAAAGAGCCTGAATAGTAGTGCGGCCAATCCCCATGTATTCTGCGGCTTCCAGTTGTGTCATTCCCACATAATCCAGCAGGCGGACTGTCTCATATTCTTCAATGCTTAAGAGAAGTCCCTGATTTTGTGTGTGTGCTTTGTATTCCTGTGAAAAAAAATGGGTGCATACCGGAAGGCGGCAGACACGTCTTGGTTTATTGGGTCTTGGCATAAAAGCCTCCTTTATCTGTTGAAGTATGAAAGAGATTCATTTTGTAAATAATATATGTAATCACAGTTATAATTATAAAAAAGTTATTAACATATGTCAATAATAAAAAAGTAGAGATTTTTAGTGTGGTGTGATATGATGGAAGAAATTTGAAGGAAGGTTTAAATGGTGTGGGAAAATGAGAATAAGAAATCTTGTATAGAAACCGCGACGTGACTTTGTTTGCGCCGCTATCAACAGTAAATAGTAGGAATGCAGGAGGGCGCATATATGAAAGAAACATTTAAAATAGAGGAAGCAGAAGAAAGAGTAATTTTAGTAGGAGTGAGTTTTCAGGATGGAGACGATACGGAAGATTCTCTGGTGGAGCTGGCAGAGTTGGTAAAAACAGCCGGAGCCGCAGTAGCAGGAACTGCCGTTCAGAATCGGGAATCTATTCATCCGGGAACTTATGTAGGAACCGGAAAATTACAGGAAATCCGACAGATGATAATAGAGCTGGAGGCAACGGGAATTGTATGTGATGACGAGCTGACACCCGCACAGATAAGAAATATGGAAGAGGTGCTGGAAACCAAGGTAATGGATCGTACACTGGTTATTTTGGATATTTTTGCAGCAAGAGCCTCTACCAGTGAAGGTAAGATTCAGGTGGAATTGGCCCAGTTGAAATATCGTCTCAGCAGACTGACTGGTTTTGGGATATCCTTGTCCAGGCTGGGCGGAGGAATTGGAACAAGAGGACCGGGAGAGAAGAAACTGGAAATGGACCGGCGTCTGGTTAAGACGAGAATTGCCCAGCTAAGACGGGAATTGGAAGAAGTGCGTAAGCACCGGGAAGTAACCAGGGGACAGAGAAGCCGGAATCAGACAAAGGTGGCTGCTATTGTAGGTTATACGAATGCTGGAAAATCAACACTGTTAAATCATCTTACCAATGCAGATGTATTAGAGGAAGATAAGTTGTTTGCAACTCTGGATCCCACGACACGGAATCTAAAGCTAGACAGCGGACAGGAAATACTGCTTACGGATACGGTTGGATTTATCCGTAAATTACCTCATCATCTGGTGGAAGCATTTAAAAGTACCCTGGAAGAGGCAAAATATGCAGACATGATTATTCATGTAGTAGATGCATCCAATCAGCAGAGAGAAAAGCAAATCCATATTGTATACGAGACTCTGGAAAAGCTGGGAGTAAGGGAAAAGAAAATTGTCACATTGTTTAATAAACAGGACAAAGTAGAAGAACAGGAAGTCCTGCGTGATTTGCGGGCAGATAAAACCCTTCGGATTTCTGCCAAAACCGGAGAAGGACTGGAAGCTTTGAAAGAGACCTTGGAAGAAATTCTCAGGGAAGATAAAAAGCTGTTGGAAGGAACCTTTTCTTATGAGCAGGCAGGGCAGCTCACGGTTATTCGGAAATACGGCGAACTTCTGGAAGAAGACTACCGGGACAATGGAATCTTTGTAAAAGCATTTGTACCGTTGGAACTGTACAAAAAACTGGAAAATAGTATGAGTTTTTCGGAAAATAGCAGCAGTATAGAAAATAATTAAAAATGTAAATACACTACATATAGTTGTGCGTGAAAAACGAAAACATATATGTAGTGTATTTTATTGACGGCGTATATGATATCTGCTACAATAAAAACATTGGCGGGTTTGTTGGGAAATTCAATTTTCTTGGGGTAAAATGGTTTTGAAAGGAAAAGAAAGGGCGGAGAAGGATGATTTATGTAGTAAAAAGAGATGGGGAAGTTGCGGAGTTTAATCTGGATAAGATTAGCGGAGCAATTGGAAGGGCATTTGAAGCCACACAAAAGGAGTATACAGATGATATTTTAAATCTGTTATCTTTGCGTGTGACAGCGGATTTTCAGGACAGAATTGTGGAAGGTAAAGTTCATGTAGAGGATATTCAGGACAGTGTCGAAGGCGTTCTGGAACAGGCAGGTTATACAGAGGTTGCCAAATCGTATATCCTATACCGGAAGCAGCGGGAAAAGATGCGTAACATGAAATCTACCATTCTGGATTACAAGGATATTGTGAACAGTTACGTGAAGGTAGAAGACTGGCGTGTAAAGGAAAACTCTACTGTTACTTATTCCGTGGGGGGATTGATTTTAAGTAACTCAGGAGCAGTAACAGCCAACTACTGGCTGTCAGAAATATATGATGAAGAAATTGCACAGGCTCATAGAAATGCAGATATTCATATCCACGATTTGTCTATGCTGACGGGTTACTGTGCGGGCTGGTCTTTGAAACAGCTGATACAGGAAGGGCTTGGAGGTATTACAGGGAAGATAACATCCGCTCCGGCAAAGCATTTATCCGTATTATGCAATCAGATGGTGAATTTTCTTGGGATTATGCAGAATGAATGGGCGGGGGCTCAGGCATTTTCCTCCCTTGATACCTATCTGGCACCGTTTGTAAAGGCAGACGAGCTGACATACCCACAGGTGAAAAAGTGCATAGAAGCCTTTGTATATGGGGTAAACACTCCAAGCAGATGGGGAACACAGGCACCTTTTTCGAACATTACTCTAGACTGGATTGTACCAAATGATCTGGCAGAACTTCCGGCAATTGTAGGCGGAGAGGAACTGGATTTTAAGTATAAAGACTGTAAAAAAGAGATGGATATGGTGAACAAGGCATTCTTAGAAATTATGATTGAAGGTGACGCCAATGGAAGAGGCTTTCAGTATCCCATCCCTACATATTCCATTACCCGTGATTTTGACTGGTCTGATACAGAGAACAACCGTCTTTTGTTTGAAATGACAGCAAAATACGGAACGCCGTATTTTTCCAACTACATTAACAGTGATATGGAACCTAGTGATGTGCGTTCTATGTGCTGTCGTCTGCGTTTGGATTTACGGGAATTAAGGAAGAAATCAGGAGGTTTCTTTGGGTCCGGAGAAAGTACAGGATCTGTTGGAGTGGTGACCGTTAACATTCCAAGAATTGCATATCTGGCAATTGACGAAGACGATTTTTATAAACGTTTGGACCGGATGATGGATATTTCTGCCCGTTCTCTGAAAATCAAACGCGGTGTTATAACGAAGTTGATGGAGGAGGGATTATACCCTTATACAAAACACTATCTGGGAACTTTTGAAAGTCACTTTTCTACCATCGGTCTAATTGGAATGAATGAGGCGGGATTAAATGCGAAATGGTTAAAAGAAGACTTAACAAATGAAAAAACACAGCTATTTACCAAAGATGTACTGAACCATATGCGGGAGCGTCTTGCGGATTATCAGGAAAAGTATGGTGACTTATATAACCTGGAGGCAACTCCGGCAGAGTCTACCACCTATCGTCTGGCAAAGCATGATAAAGAGCAGTATCCTGAAATTATAACTGCCGGGAATGAAGGAGATACCCCATACTATACTAATAGTTCTCATCTTCCGGTGGATTACACCGCAGATATTTTTGATGCGCTGGATGTACAAGATGAACTTCAGACATTGTATACCTCAGGAACTGTATTTCATGCATTTCTGGGAGAGAAGCTTCCGGATTGGAAATCAGCAGCAAATTTGGTGCGTAAGATTGCAGAAAATTACAAATTGCCATATTATACACTGTCACCCACCTATTCTATCTGTAAAAAGCATGGTTATATATCAGGAGAACATTTTGTATGTCCTGACTGTGGTGAGAAGGCAGAGGTGTACAGTAGAATTACGGGATATTATCGTCCGGTACAGAACTGGAACGATGGAAAAATACAGGAATATAAAAACCGGCTCAACTACGAGGCAGAGTATGACGGAAAAAAGAAAACCCGGGCAGATATTGTTACAATTTCAAGGAATGAGGTAAAGGTAAAACCACAGGAAAGTGTGAACTATCTGTTTACTACGAAAGCTTGTCCCAATTGTTCCATTGCCAAGAAAATGCTGTCTAGTGAACAGTATGTATTGATTGATGCAGAAGAAAATATAGAATTGGCGCAAAAGTATGGAGTTATGCAGGCACCCACTCTGGTAGTAATAAGAGGGGAGAAAGCCCACAAGTATGTGAATGCATCCAATATACAGAAATATGTGAATCTGAGATAAGAATTACAAAGGCGGTATCTTTGCGGATACCGTCTTTTTTACTTGCTTAGCATACAGGGAAGAGAGTATAATAAATTAAGAATAAAACAAATGATGGGAGAAGCTATGAAGAAGAAATATATACTAATGGCAGGATATGGTGCAGCCTTTGCTGGATTTATATTATATATGTTTACGCGGGACACAGCAGGATTAATAGTCGGAGGTTTTTTTCTGTGTGTGACTAGTGGATGCAAATTGCTTATGGATAGAAGATAGAGCGGGAAAAAGGAGCAGTACAAATGATAAAAGTCAATGATTTGCAGAAAAAATTTGATGGTTTTTCTGCATTGAATGGAACCAATATGTATGTCCCTAAAGGCTCTGTATACGGGCTGGTAGGACCCAATGGTGCAGGAAAATCAACATTGATACGCCATATTACCGGAGTTTACAGGCCAGATGAAGGAACCGTGCAGATTGCTGGGGAACCAGTTTATGAAAATCCTTCCGTAAAAAAGAGGATAGCATATATACCGGACGAACTGTTTTATTTTAAACAGGCAGATACCCTGGAAATGAAAAGATTTTATGCAGGTATTTATCCGGATTTTAATGGAAAAATGTTTGAGAAACTGCGGGAGTTTTTCCCCGGTATTGATGTAAAACGAAGCATAAGAAAGTTATCCAAGGGGATGCAGAAGCAGGTAGCATTCTGGCTGACTTTATGTATGAATCCGGAACTTCTGGTATTGGATGAGCCAATCGACGGATTAGATCCGGTTATGCGCAGACAGATGTGGAACCTCATCTTATCCGAAACAGCTTCAAGGAAAATTACAGTGCTGATATCCTCTCATAATCTTAGAGAGCTGGAAGACGTATGTAATCATGTAGGAATTATGAATCAGGGTAAAGTCATATTAGAACGTTCCCTTTATGAACTTCAGGGTAATGTGTCTAAGATTCAGCTTGCATTTGAGCAGGGAATGCCTATGCTGCCAGATGATTTTGTAGTAATGCACATGAGTAATACAGGAAGAGTCTATACCTTAATTGTAAAAGGCAATCCGGAACAGGCAAAAAGAGAACTGGAAAAATTAAATCCGCTGTTTATGGATATACTCCCACTTACACTGGAAGAAATATTTATATATGAAATGGGGGGTGCTGATTATGCGGTCAAAGATATCTTACTTTAATAAAACTATTTTTTGGAAAAATGTAACTCATTTCTGGCCAATTTGGGCTGTATACAGTGTTGTATGTTTCTGGAGAATGCCCTTATCCTCTTATTTTAATATCAGAAACATCATAGAAAATACAGGAATCACAGAGGCAGAGCGTGCTTACATGAAGGTGATGTCTGCTTTGGAAAGTCTGAATTTATCCATGAATACCTGGTTGATTTTTATTTTTGCCATACTCAGTTCCACGGCGGTGTTTTCCTATCTCTATACAAGTAAGAGTGCAAATATGATACATGCTCTGCCCGTGCGGAGAGAAGAACTGTTTGTGACAAATTACCTGTCTGGAATTCTATTCCTGCTGGTGCCCCAGATGATTTCATTTTTATTGACGGTATTTATCTGGTTTGGAAGTGGGATTACCCACTTGGAGTATCTGCTCCAATGGCTTGGGATTGCAGCAGGAGAGACGGTATTTGCATATAGTCTTGGAGTTTTTTGTGTAATGCTGACCGGGAATATAGTAGCAGCTCCCATTTATTTCATTATACTGAACTATCTGTATAAAGGAATCAGGAGTACTACCAATACAGTGCTTCAAACATTGGTATATGGATTTGGAAGCGATGAAACCATATCATATGGGGCAGGGCTGGTTCCTATGGATTATTTTTTGAATAATATAAAAATGAAGTATCCCGAGGAATATAATCTGACATTGCCCCGTATACAGGGAATGGAATGTTTGAAATGGTATGTTGCTGCCGCTGTGGTGCTGGTGATATTGGCCCTCGTAATATATCGGAAAAGGCAGTTGGAGTGTGCCGGTGATTTCATTGCGATTTCCTGGGTAAAGCCTGTGTTCCGATGGGTAGGAGCTTTGATGTGTGCCGGGTTATCAGCAAGAATGGTACAGACCAGGTTTTTTGATAATAAAATTTTATCAGGAGAAACATTTCCGGTATTGCTGATATGCTGGCTGCTGGGAGGTTTTGTGGCCTTTTTCGGAATTGAAATGATAATAGAGAAGCGTTTTATGGTATTCCGTAAAAACCGGCTGGTAGAAGGCGGAGTATTTCTGGCAGTAATTCTTTTGTTTTTAAGCTGTCTGGAAAAGGATGTGTTTTGTCTGGAAAGCCGGATGCCTGAGGCTCAAAAGGTGTCTGGGGTATATGTAATGGGGACTTATGAGCGTTATATCACCGGAAAGGAACGCATTCAGGAGAGTATAAATCTGCAGAAGAAGATTCTGGAATCAAAAGAAGAGTATCAGGGATATTTTAAGAAGTACTATGGAAAAGAATCATGTAATTATATGACCTTAGATTTGATTTATATTATGGAGGATGGAAGGCGGGAAAGATGGAATTACAGTCTTCCATTGGATGAGTATTATTTGAATGAGAAAGATGGTGCAGTAGAAGAATTACTGAATCAGGAACAAAACCCAGAGGACTATATTGCATACTACTTTTCCAATCAGTATGGAGGTATTAAGGTTCAGAATGGAAGTCAAATGGACTGGCTGGGGGAAGGATACAATTTCCAAAGTACAGAAATTCCTGTGGATGCAGCAGAAGAACTGGTGGAAGCATTTAAGAAAGATGTGGAGTCAGGGGCTTACCGTATTTATCCCAGCAGCAAAGAGCGTTTAGAAAAAACCTATGTAAATACATTGTCTATCTGCTATATTCCGCCCAAGGGAGCACGTATCCTTCAATACAATATGGATGATGAATATGTTTCGGATGGAAGAAATTTAGAGTATACTGGAATCGTGCTGACCACAGAATGTAAGAATACCATAGCCCTGCTGGAGGAAATGGGAATCATCAATGAAGAACAAAGACTTGTGACAGAAAAAGAATACAATATGGCAGCAGAGAAAGATTCTGTAATGAAATAATAGTATGTAGTACAGTAAAGTCCCTTTCCCCTCAAACATCGAGGGGAAAGGGACTTTGTAATATTGGATACCAGGGTCCCAAGCTCATGCTTTTCATGCTTGCATGAAAAAGCATGAATTTGGACCCATAAAAAATGAGAAAGTAGCCCGAATAGGGCGGATTTCGAATTTTTTTAGGGTGCTGAGTGCCTGTGACACTCGTTTAGCACGGACCGAAGCGGAGCGAAGACGCGAAGCAATCCGTAGGTATCATATGGCAAAAATACCTTTTGACACCTTAATCAATTAACGGGATTCCCCCATAAAAAACAGGGCAATGGTTCCAGGACCGGCATGTGTTCCGACGGTAGGACCAATATGGTTAATCAGGAAATTAGAAATACCGAAGCGTTTTTCAATCTGCTCTGCTACATAATGTGCATCATCCACAGCATCTCCGTGACTAATAAAAACAATATCATTTTGGTCACGATAGCTGCCCATATGCTCTTCCATATAATCCAGCAGTGTCAGAAGGGATTTCTTACGTCCGCGGGTTTTGGAAATCGGAATCAGATGCCCTTCATCGTCAACATGAATGATTGGCTTTAAGTTTATCATAGAACCAACTACAGCAGCGGTTTTGGATACCCGTCCGCCACGGTGCAGGTGGTGGAGATCATCTACTGTAAGAATATGTACAAAATTCAGTTTATGTTCTTCCACCCATTGAACGTTTTCTTCCAGAGACAGACCCGATTTCTGATTTTCCAAAGCTTTATGAACGAGAAGTCCTTCTCCCAGAGAGGCACAAAGGGTATCGATAACAATAACCTTGTGAGGTGCATTTTCTTCTTCTAACTCCAAAGCTGCAAGACGGCAGCTATTGTAGGTACCGCTTAATCCAGAGGAAAAAGCAAGGTGAAGAATGTCGGAATCATGCTGGTTCATTAAGCTGAGAAACATTTCCTTTGCTGCTGTTGGGTTAACCTGTGCTGTGGTTGGGAGCGCACCCTCACGCATGTGCCGGTAAAAGTCATCTACCGGAAGTTCATGTTCTGCGTCAAAAGTCTCACCGTTTATAATACATGGCATAAACAGCAGTGGAATCTGGTGTTCTTCCACATATTCCTTTGGAAGGTCTGTGGTATTATCGGTTGAAATAATGTATTTACTCATGTTACTCCTCCGTTTTTAAAGTATTACGACAAAAACCGGAGAAATGCAGCGCATTTCCCTGGTTTGATGATCTGTTTTGCCTTTAGGCACATTATACACTTTGGAATTTAAAATAGCAATGAAATTATAAGACAGGTCATATAAGAGGTTTAAATTACCATTTTAAAAGAGCTGCTCCCCAGGTAAGACCTGCGCCAAATCCCGAAAGAAAGAGAAGATCATCTTCTTTTAAGGTTCCCTGACGGTTTAATTCGTCCAAAAGGATAGGGATGCTGGCAGCAGAAGTATTACCACAACGGTCTACATTAGAAGGAAATTTTTCTATAGGAAGATGCAGTTTACGGGCAATGGATGTAAGAATACGATAGTTTGCCTGATGCAGCAGGTAATAATCGATATCATTGACCGTTAATCCCGTTTCTTCAAGTAAAAGGTTCAGACACTCAGGAACTTTTTTGAGTGCAAACTTAAAAATCTCCTGACCATCCATAAAGAGATAATCCGGTTCCAGAGAAGCAGTGACGTAAGGATTGTTATTGCTTCTGGATTTGCACATCAGAGCATCTGCATGAGTTCCATCAGAGCCCTGCAGACATGCAATCATACCGGAGGTGTCAGCCATTGCTACGACTGCACCTGCACCATCCCCAAATAGTACACAGGTAGAGCGGTCAGCCCAGTCTACAATTTTAGAAAGAGTTTCTACCCCAATAATAAGGGCAGTACGGTAAATACCAGAGCGGAAATAGGCATCCGCAGTATTTAGTGCGTAAAGAAATCCAGCGCAGGCAGCATTAATATCAAAGGCAACCGCATGGGTAGCATGAAGTTCCCTTTGGACGATACATGCAGTACTGGGGGTAATATAGTCACCAGATACAGAGGCAACCAGAATAATATCAATCTCTTCTGGTTTGAGACCGGAGTCATCTAAGGCTCTTTTGGCCGCATCAACAGCCATGGAAGTGGTGTTTTCTTCTGGAGAAGATACCAGATGGCGCTGCCGGATACCGGTGCGTGTACGAATCCATTCGTCATTAGTATCAACTAATTTTGCCATATCATCGTTTGTTGCAATTTTATCCGGAAGATAACTTCCGGTACCAATAATTTTTAATCTTAGCATAATGTAATTCCTGTTCTAAAAAATAGTTTGATAATCAAAATAATTATATTTTATACTATAAAGTAGCATGAAAAATTTGTCAATGGAAACTTTACGGGAAAGGTGCATATGATAAAAGAAAAAACATGGAGGTATCATGGCACCTACAATTATGATTGATAGCGGGCATGGTGGACAGGACAATGGAGCCGTTTACAATGGGAGAAAAGAAAAGGATGATAACCTGAGAATCGGTCTTGCAGTAGGAGAGCGATTAGAAAATGCAGGATATAACGTGTTGTATACAAGAACCACAGACCGTTATGATACACCTTTTCAGAAGGCTCAGATAGCCAATAATTCAGGGGCAGATTACTTTATATCTTTTCATAGGAATTCAGGTGAAGTGCCCAATACTTACAGCGGTGTTCAGGCATTGGTCTTCGATAACGATACAAGGGCTGCACAGATTGGGAAAGCAATTATGGACCAACTGGTTCAAATGGGATTCAACGATCTGGGAGTGGTAGAACGTCCAGGGCTTGTGGTGCTTCGCAGAACCAATATGCCAGCAGTTTTGATGGAAATGGGATTTATTAATAATGATGAAGATAACCGTATGTTTGATGAACAGTTTGATGAGATGGCAGATGCCGTTGTACGTGGAATACAACAATCTATTCCGCTGGCACAACCTCAAAGGCAGTTTGGAGTTCAGGTGGGCTTATTCCGCTATGAGTCCAATGCGGAGTACTTAAAAGAGGAATTAGAGAATATGGGTTATACGGTAATGGTACGCTGGGAAGACCCTTTTTATGCAGTTGTTGTAGGAGTAGAACCGACACTGGAAGATGCAGTAAACCTTCAGGAACAGTTAAGGCAGCAAGGATATCAAACACTTGTTGTAAATCTTTAGTCATAAGCAAAGTAATTCTAAAATTTCTATAAATTAGAGAAATAATATTTACAATGATAGGGAAGTTAAGTATGATAGATGCATCTTTTATTGTATTTATCTTCACGAAATCCGTGATTAATCCATGATTAAAAAAGAATAAGGAACCCCTCTCAGACAGAATACAGGTGAAAAACAGGGTATGAGAGGAGAAGGACTTAGATGAAAATTGCATTTTGGAGTGAGCAGGAAGGGGCTGGAACAACCTTTAATATGGCGGCTATAGTCAGTGCGGCAGTCATGCTTTATCCCGTATCAGCGGCAGTGATAGCAGGTGGTTATGACGATTCTGATCTGGAGAATCAGTTTGGTTTTCAGGAACAGACGGGAAACACCTGGAGGAGTCAGGAAAAAGCAGCAGAACAGACAGACTATTTTCTGACAGGGGGATTGGACTTTCTGCTTCACAGAGGCGAGAGTGCAGAATTAACAGAACAGATGATAAGAGCTAATATGAAGCAGGTTGTGGCAGAACGCTTATACTGTCTTCCGTGCGGAAAAAAGCAGTATACCCAGTGGTGGGATAAGGATACCGTATTTTCCAGAATGGAGCAGGTAATAGGGAAGCTGGAACGCTGTTTTGAACTGGTCTTTATTGACTGCGGAAGCAGAAAAGATGATTTTGCCAGAAAGGTGTTAAGGGAAGCTGATGTATGTGTGCTGAATATGCATCAGGAAGAAGAACAGATTGGAGAATATTATAGAAGCCGCAAGAGACTGAAGGGGAAAGTGTTCTTTCTGATTGGAAATTATTTTGGGGAGTCATCATATAACAGAAGGAATCTGGAAAGAATTTACCGGCTGGAGGAAAAGCAACTGGGAGCCATTCCCTATAATGTTCAGTTACAGACAGCAGGACAGAACGGAAAAGCAGAAAAGTATATAAAAAACCAGCTGCAGCAGGGGTGCGGCCTGGAATTTAATCAGGAACTTGTGAGAAGCACCCGGCTGATTATGCAGCTGGCAGGGATAGAACCTCCTTTAGAGGAGGCAATGTTTTAGATTAACAGGTTTCAGGTTCCGGATAAATTTCACCAAATGTTTCAATAGTAACTTTTTTAATAACCTGCGGTTCCATCGGGCAGTCAGAATAGTCAACAGCAGTTTCCGCAATTTTGTTTACGGAGTCTATACCTTCTGTAATCTTGCCGAAAGCAGCGTATGCGTTATCCAGATGGGGAGAATTCTGATGCATGATAAAGAACTGAGAGCCGGCAGAATCCGGAGCCATAGTTCTTGCCATGGAGAGAACACCGGCATCATGCTGCAGTTCATTGGTGAAGCCATTTTGGGAAAACTCTCCTTTAATACTATAGCCGGGGCCGCCCGTTCCGGTGCCGTCAGGGCATCCGCCTTGAATCATAAAACCGCGGATAACACGGTGAAAGGTAATACCGTCATAATAACCTTTAAGAATAAGACTAATAAAATTATTTACAGTATTAGGTGCAACCTGCGGGTATAATTCAGCTTTCATAATGTCGCCGTTTTCCATTTCAAATGTTACGATTGGATTTTGTGCCATAATAAGATCCTCTTTTCTATATTTATTGTATCGTACATTATTTTAGCTCAAAAAATATATTTCGTAAAGAGCAAATCCTATCGACATGAACTGCGAATATTTTTAGAAAGCGGATGCTATCCTTTAGAAAAATCTATACTCATCGATTGCCATCGATACGATATACGAAAGGGGACTAACAATTCATGGCAGATAAAATTTTTGAAAACAATCAGGTAACAGTAACAGGAGAAATCAAATCAGACTTTCAGTACAGTCATCAGGTATATGGCGAGGGCTTCTACATGGTAGAGGTATCCGTAAATCGTCTCAGTAATTATACAGATACCATTCCTATTATGATTTCAGAACGTTTAATTGATACACAGCAGTCTTACATCGGACAATGCATTCGGGCAGACGGACAATTCCGTTCTTATAACCGACATGAGGAAAAGAGAAATCGACTGGTATTATCTGTGTTTGCCCGGGAACTGGAATTCGTAGAGGATATTCCAGAGGGAGAAAGAAGCAATCAGATATTTTTAGATGGATATATCTGTAAGCCTCCTATTTATCGAAAAACACCTTTAGGGAGAGAAATTGCAGATTTGTTAATTGCAGTAAACCGTTCTTATGGAAAGTCAGATTACATACCCTGCATCTGCTGGGGAAGAAATGCTAGATTTGCATCATCCTTTGAAGTGGGAGGGCATGTGCAGATTTATGGAAGAATTCAGAGTAGAGAGTATGTAAAAAAACTTTCTGAAACAGATGCAGAGCATAGAATTGCATATGAAGTATCTGTAAGTAAGGTAGAATATTTAGAATAAACAGGTTAAAAAAGGTCTATATTTCTTTGCGTTTATTAATAAAAGTTTGCATTTTCCCAAAGAATATGTTATTTTAGAAAAATCTGGATGGCTTTTAAAAATAAGTGTTTCAGGAGAAAGAGGAAAAGGCATGTATGAGGAAAATGTTATTGTTTATTGTGGAGATGGAAAAGGTAAGACAACAGCAGCTCTTGGATATGCAATACAGTGTGCAAGTCGGGGGGAAAATGTAATTATTATTCAATTTCTGAAAGGCAGAAGGGAAGAGGAACTGGAGTTTTTAAGAAGATTAGAGCCAGAGATAAAGTTATTTTCTTTTGCACGGTCAGAGAAGAATTTTACAGAGCTTTCAGAAGAAGAACAGCAGGAAGAAAGCATGAACATTCGTAACGGATTTAATTTTGCAAAAAAGGTTTTAGTTACAGGTGAGTGTAATCTGCTGGTTTTAGATGAATTCCTTGGGCTGCTGGATAATCAGATGATTTCGGAAGAAGAATTGGAAGTATTGATGAATTCAAAGTCAGAAGATACAAAGATTATGTTTACCGGAAGAGTTATGAATGATGATCTTCGCAAATATGCAGGTAAAATATATAAGATTCACAGTGAAGAATAGCAGAATCCGTATTGACTTTAGATTAGGAAAATGCTATATTAGCTTTAGTTCACAATATTGTATGATAGAGGTTGCGTAATTCATGAGTAAGTTATCGGATGTGACAGGCACATAGGAAGATAAGCGAAAGGGAAGAACGCCGAAAGAATTAATTTCCTGAAGGATTAATTCTTGGGCATATAGTAAATAATTATATGACTGTCATCGTTAGGCAGATGAGGCGCTATCAAAAGGTTTATTATACAGAACGCGGGAGAATTTCCGCAACGTATTAGAATCTTTCAGCCGACTCATTTTAGTCGGCTTTTTTAATTGATAGGATTTACTTCCTACCAATTAAAACGCTCCACATTATGCTGAAGCAGGGAAGCCAGTTAAGTAGATAAAGGAGGAAGGAAAATGGCACTTTTTAGAGGCGCCGGTGTTGCAGTGGTTACACCAATGAAAAAGAATCTGGAAGTAGATTACGAAGAATTAGGAAGAATTATTGAAGACCAGATTAAAAATGGAACAGATAGTATTATTATTACAGGAACAACCGGGGAAGCATCTACACTCACGGAAGAGGAACATATTGAAGCAATCCGGGCAACGGTAGCATATACAAAGAAGCGGGTTCCGGTTCTTGCAGGAACAGGCTCTAATTGTACCAGGACAGCTACGAAATTATCTCAGGAGGCTGAGAAAGCAGGGGCAGATGGTCTGCTGGTAGTGACGCCTTATTATAATAAAGCAACCCAAAAGGGATTAATAAGTCATTACAATCAGATTGCAGGAAATGTAGATATCCCGATTATTTTATATAATGTCCCAAGCAGAACCGGATGTAAAATTGCACCGGAAACAGCAGCAGCTCTGGTGAAAGACGTAGAACATATCGTAGGAATGAAGGATGCAGTAGGAGATATTTCCTATACTTTGAAGGTAATGGAACTGACACAGGGAGAGATTGACATGTATTCAGGAGAAGACGGTCAGGTAATTCCTCTTCTTGCATGCGGCGGTATTGGTGTTATTTCAGTATTGTCTAACGTAGCACCTAAATTCATGCATGATATGGTAATGAATTATCTGGATGGGAATCATGAAGAAGCGTTAAAGATGCAGTTAAAAGCACTTTCACTGATAGAAGCACTGTTTTGTGAGGTGAATCCAATTCCGGTAAAAGCGGGCATGAACCTGATGGGGTGGAATGCAGGTTCCTTAAGAGCACCGTTGAGTGATATGGAACCAGAGAATGTTAAAAGATTAGCAAAAGCCATGCAGGAGTTTGGCATTAAATTAGTATAAGAAAATAAAAATCAAAGGGGTTTTCGGGAAATTCAATTCTCTTTTTATGTATATACTAGATATGGGAATCACATAGAACGTGATTCCCATATCTAGTATCGTGAGGAGTTATTGGCTTTATTTCCCGGCAACCCCCATTGTTTATACAGAGATAAAAAACTGGTAGAGACTAATTTATACAGTTTGTGGTAAAATAGGATGATACAGAAGAGATTTAGGAGGAAACAGCATGGTAAAAATGATAATGCACGGATGTAATGGAAAAATGGGACAATTCATTACAAACATCTGTGAGGAAGATGAAAATATTAAAATTGTGGCAGGAGTAGACCCATATACAGGGAGGGAAAATCCATATCCCGTTTTTACAAAGATATCGGAATGCCAAATAGAAGCAGATGTTATCGTAGATTTTGCATCAGCAGGCGCAGTGGACGAGCTGTTGGTATACAGCGAACAAAAGCAGATTCCGGTGGTATTGTGTACAACAGGATTATCTGAGGAACAATTGGAAAAAGTAGAAGAGACAAGCAAAAAAACAGCAGTTTTAAAATCTGCCAATATGTCTCTGGGTGTTAATATGCTTCTGGAACTTCTGCAGAAGGCTGCAAAGGTTCTTACACCAGCAGGTTTTGATATGGAAATTGTAGAAAAACATCATAACCAGAAGCTGGATGCCCCAAGCGGAACGGCGCTGGCAATGGCAGATGCTATCAATGAAGCACTGGACGGAGCATATGAGTACAAATATGATAGAAGTCAGGAAAGAAAGGAGCGTGGGAAATATGAAATTGGAATTCATGCGGTAAGAGGCGGAAATATTGTAGGAGAGCATGAAGTTATTTTTGCAGGAACCAATGAAATCATTGAATTTAAGCATACTGCATATTCCAAGGAAGTATTTGCAAAAGGAGCAGTGGAAGCAGCAAAGTTTCTGGCAGGAAAGCCAGCGGGAAGATATGAAATGAGCGATGTAATTGCAGCAAGGTAATTAAGCAAAAGCAGGGGGATTTTACTATGATAGCAGACATTCGCTACCTGAAAGGTCTGGCAAAGCAGTATCCGACCATTTCGGCAGCAGCTACAGAGATAATTAATTTGCAGGCAATTTTAAGCCTGCCAAAAGGTACAGAACATTTCATTACAGATATTCATGGAGAATATGATCAGTTTCGTCATGTAATGAAGAATGGGTCAGGAGCAATTAAGAGAAAGATTGAAGATGAATTTGGCAACAGTCTGTCTGTAACAGAGAAAAAAGCATTTGCTAGTTTAATCTACTATCCGGAATTGAAGTTAAAGCAGGTACTAAAGACAGAGGAGAATATGGAAGACTGGTATAAGGTGAATATATATCGTCTGATACAGATTTGTAAGAGTGCCTCCTCTAAATATACCCGTTCTAAGGTTCGCAAGGCACTTCCTAAGGATTTCGCCTATGTAATTGAAGAATTGCTGACAGGAAGATCAGATTTATCTGATCAGGAGGCTTATTATAATCAGATTATCCACTCTGTTATCCGCACGGGAAGAGCAGAGGAGCTGGTGATTGCATTTTGTAATCTAATCCGCCGTTTTGTGGTAGATCATCTCCATGTAGTAGGAGATATATATGACAGAGGACCTTATTCCCATCTGGTCATGGATACGTTAATGAATTATCATTCTGTGGATATCCAGTGGGGAAACCATGATGTACTGTGGATGGGGGCAGCTGCAGGAAATCCTGCATGTATTGCCAATGTACTGCGGATATCTGCCAAATACGGTAACCTGGATACTCTGGAAGATGGTTATGGTATTAATCTAGTGCCTTTGGCAAGGCTGGCTCTGACTAAATACGCGGAGGATTCCTGCGGAGCTTTTAAGCTGGATTACCGGGAAGATGAATATGACGTGAAGGATGCCCAGCTGGATGAGAAGATGCATAAGGCTATTACAGTAATTCAGTTTAAGTTAGAGGGCCAGATGATAAAGCGCCATCCGGAATTTCAGATGGAAGAACGTCTTTTACTGGATAAAATGAATCTGGAACAGGGAACTGTTGTAGTTGAAGGGAAAACATATCCATTAAAGGAGCGGTGCTTTCCTACTATCAATCCCAAAGATGTATATGAGCTGTCTCCGGAAGAAGCAGATGTAATGGAGCGGATTACTACGGCATTTATGAATTGTGAAAGACTTCAGAACCATATTCGATTCTTATATACGAAGGGAAGTTTGTATAAAGTATACAATGGAAATCTGTTATATCATGGCTGCGTACCATTTAATGAGGATGGAAGCTTCAAGAAAGTCAAGATATTTGGACAGCAGTATTCCGGAAAAAAACTTTATGATGTGTTGGAGCATTATGCCAGAAAAGGATATTACTCCATCGATAAGGTGGAAAAGCAGAGGGGATTGGATATTTTATGGTTTATTTGGGAAAATGCCAATTCACCAGTGTTTGGAAAATCTAAGATGACAACCTTTGAACGCTATTTTATTGCAGATAAATCAACCCATAAAGAGCCGAAGAATCCATATTACCGTTTGCTGGAACAGGAAGAGATTGTAAATAAAATATTAAAAGAATTTGGTCTTCCTACCGAAGATTCCCATATTATCAATGGACATGTTCCCGTGGAGACGAAACGGGGTGAATCTCCGATAAAATGCAATGGAAAACTGCTGATTATAGATGGAGGTTTTTCCAAGGCATATCAGCCCAAAACCGGGATTGCAGGATATACACTGATTTATAATTCCTATGGTTTACTGCTGGCAGCACATGAGCCTTTTGAATCGGTGGAAAAGGCTGTTCAAGATGGAAGCGACATACATTCTCATATGGTATTGGTACAGCAGGTAAGCAGAAGAAAAACAGTTGCCGATACGGATGTAGGGAAAGAACTGCAGTTAAGTATTGATGAACTGGAAATGCTGCTGGCAGCGTATCGGGAAGGTGCTGTTGTAGAGCAGCAGTAGCGGTGAGCAGGTAAGGGAATAATAGTAATAAAAATGGAGTTGTAGCACAGCTAATTTATATCAGCTTAGTGCCGCAACTCCATTTTTGTTTTATAATAACTGAATACCGTTTTCCTCTGCTGTCTTTACAAAATCTTCCCGCCACAGGGAAGACTGTACTTCACCTATGTGAGCTTTTCGTAAAAAAAACATACAGATACGGGACTGACCAATTCCGCCCCCGATGGTATAGGGAAGTTCTTCATTTACAATAGACTTCTGGAAGGGAAGTTCTACCCGTTCCGGACATCCCGCTTTCTCCAGCTGGCTTAACAGAGCCTCTTTATCTACACGGATTCCCATGGAGGACAGTTCAAGGGCAATGTCAAGAACAGGATAGTATACAACAATATCAGCATTCAGAGCCCAGTCATCATAGTCAGGAGCGCGCCCGTCATGCGGTTTGCCTGATTCCAGAACGTCACCAATCTGCAGAATACATACAGCACCCTTTGCCTGAGCGATATAATATTCACGTTCCTTTGGTGTATTGTCAGGGAACATGTCTTCCAGTTCCTGAGTCGTAATAAAGAAAATGTCATGGGGCAGAATTTCTTCTATGTAATCATATTGGATAGCCATGTATTTTTCTGTTTTCCGCAGAACCTTATATACATTTTTAATTGTTTCTTTCAGATACTCCATAGTACGGTCTTCACGGGAGATAATCTTCTCCCAGTCCCACTGGTCTACTAAAATAGAGTGAATGTTATCGGTATCTTCATCTCGGCGGATGGCATTCATATCGGTATAAATCCCCTCACCGGTGGAAAAACCATATTTTTTTAAGGCATAGCGCTTCCATTTTGCAAGAGAATGCACAATTTCAGCAGGTTTGTCATTCTGCTCCTTGATGCCGAAGGAAACAGGACGTTCCACACCATTTAAGTTGTCGTTCAGACCTGAATCCGGATCCACAAACAGCGGAGCAGATACACGCTGGAGATTCAGACGCAGAGAAAGCAGATTTTGAAAAAAATCCTTTACGGTTTTAATGGCAATTTGTGTGTCATATAAATTTAATTCTGAATGATATCCTTTTGGTATGATTAAATGTTCCATTATGTACTCCTCTATTCTTTTATTTCATACCAATTATATACTGGTGTGGTTCTTTTTTCAATAGGAACAGAAGTTTTATTATTTTTTGTTATAACGTGTTAAAGTGAAGTGTAGTTATTGTAGTAATAATATGAAAAATTAGAAATGAAGGAAAAAAATCAAAAATTAAAACAAATGAATGAAAAACCTTCAAAATAAGAAGGCAGACAAAGAGGAAAGGGGAAAAAGGAAATATTTGTTGAAAAGAATAGGGATACCTTGTAAAATAAGAGAATAAAAAGAAGAATGAAAATGAGGAACTAATATGATTTTAGATGTAAAGAATTTAACACATGGATTTGGCGACCGTGCAATTTTTAATGATGTATCATTCCGCCTGCTGAAAGGAGAGCATATCGGTCTGATTGGAGCGAATGGAGAAGGTAAATCCACCTTTATGAATATTGTAACAGGGAAGCTCCAGCCGGATGAAGGAAGGATAGAGTGGGCGAAGAATGTTCGGGCAGGATATCTGGATCAGCATGCAATATTAGAAAAAGGAATGACAATTCGTGATGTACTGCGGGGAGCCTTTTCCTTTTTATATGATATGGAAGCAGAGATGAATGGAATGTTTGCCCGTATGGGAGAAGTGGACGAAGAGGAAATGAACCGTTTGCTGGAAGAGACAGGTTCCATTCAGGATTTATTGGAACAGCATGATTTCTATATTATTGATACCAAAGTGGAGGAAGTGGCGAGAGCATTGGGGGTTGTAGATCTTGGACTCGACACAGATGTGACGGAGTTAAGCGGTGGACAGCGTACCAAGGTGCTTCTGGCAAAATTACTGCTGGAGAAGCCGGATATTCTGTTGCTGGACGAGCCTACCAACTATTTGGATGAAAATCATATTGAATGGCTGAAACGGTATCTTTTGGAATATGAAAGCGCATTTATCCTGATATCCCATGACATTCCGTTTTTAAATAGTGTGGTAAACATTATTTATCATGTGGAGAATCAGGAACTTTCCAGATATGTAGGAGATTATGAAAAATTTCAGGAAGTTCATGAAATGAAAAAAGCCCAAATGGAAGCTGCCTACAAGAAACAGCAGAAGGAAATCGGAGATTTAAAGGATTTCGTTGCCCGGAACAAGGCAAGAGTAGCAACACGTAATATGGCAATGTCCAGACAGAAGAAGCTGGATAAAATGGATGTGATTGAATTAGCAGCAGAACGGCCAAAGCCGGAATTTTTCTTTAGGAATGCAAGGGCGGCCGGCAAAGTGATTTTCGAGACTACAGACCTTGTCATCGGTTACGAAAAAGACAGGCCATTGTCAAAGCCAATGAATCTTAGAATGGAGCGGGGAGAAAAGATTGCTATTGTGGGAACCAATGGAATTGGAAAGTCTACATTTTTAAAAAGTGTACTGGGACGGATTCAGCCATTGGCAGGTACGGCGCATCTGGGAGATTATCTCTATCCGGGTTATTTTGAACAGGAAATGCCTGCAAGCCAAAATAGCTGTATTGAAGAAATATGGGAAACCTTTCCTGCCTATACCCAGTATGAGGTACGTTCCGCACTGGCAAAATGCGGACTTACCACAAAACACATTGAAAGCAAAGTAAGGGTGTTAAGTGGTGGCGAACAGGCAAAAGTAAGATTATGTAAATTGCTTAATGTAGAAACCAATGTATTGTTGCTGGATGAGCCTACCAATCATTTGGATGTAGATGCAAAGGAAGAACTGAAACGTGCACTGAAGGAATATAAAGGCGCAATTCTTCTGGTATGTCATGAACCAGAATTCTATCAGGATGTAGTGACCCAGATATGGAATATGGAAGAGTATTCCCTGTTGTCATAGTACAGCCCATAAGGAGGGGAGCAATGAGTTTAGTAGGGAAAGAACAGATTGAGAAAATATGTTTTGAAGAAATTTTAACGCTGTGGGAGAATCAGCCGGATTCGTTTCCGGATTTTCTACCGGAAATCAGTGAACAGCAGAAGAATCAGAACGAAGAGATGATAGCAGAAATAACAGCCCGTTGGGGAAAGTTGGGAAAGGCACTTCCATCCCGAAAAGAAGCACAGCTTAGATGGAAGCAAGAAGTAGATGAAATGCTGGAGGAATTTCTGGAAAAAGAGCAGGTTTTGGGAATACGGAATCACATGAGTCAGGAAGTATTTCAAGGCTTTCAAAGAGAAACCAAACGTTTTGTAAGGAAGACCCGCAGCTTTGATTCGGAATTTTCCTCAGAGAATATCTGGCAGGCATTGAGAAATTATTTTATTTATGCTGTGATTGCCGATTTACAGGGACAGAAGCAGGAATGTAAAGATGCGCCCTTTGCCTATAGTCTTCTCTACCCTTATACAGACAATTATATTGATGATAAGGAGCATACCAGACAGCAGAAGGAAGACTACAATTCCATGATATATCATGTACTGAAAGGTGAATCGGTGAATACAGGAGAACGGACAGAGGAAAAGACTTGTGAGCTTCTGCATTTGCTTGTGGATTCCTACACCGGAGACAAGCGGACAGAGGTTCAGGAACTGCTGATTCTGATGCTGGAGGCGCAGAATAACAGCATCCGCCAGCAGATGGGAAAAAGAGAACTGACAGAAGAAGAGGTGCTTCGCATTTCCGTGTTTAAAGGTGGTATGTCCGTATTAATAGACTACTTTTTTGCCGCTTCGGAACTGACAGAAGAAGAAATCCGCTTCTATTTAAAATTCGGCTTTCTCCTTCAGTTTGCAGATGATTTGCAGGATATAGAGGAAGACCGGAAATCCGGTTCCAAAACCCTGGCAGTTATATGTGCAGATGAAGGCAGGATAGAGGAATTGGTAAACCGCCTGCTGCATTATATCCGAGAGATTTTTGAAGGATTTACTCCCATAAACAGTAGTTTGAAAAATTTTATGAAGGATCATTGTTATTCATTGATTATATCTGGAGCCGCAGGAAACAGAGCGTATTTGCCAAAGGAATATATCCATAAGCTGGAATCGTCTTTTATAGTACATATGGAATATCTAAAGAAACAACAGGAGCGGATGAAAGGCAATGAGAAAAAAACGCCTCGAAAGGCAGAAGATTATATGTTACAGATGCTGGATGTTATGACAGGGGAATCCTGACCGGAATTATCTGTTCTTTTCTTTCTATTTAATTATAATATAATTGGTTTCATAAGGAAACACTATTATCAAATATCTCACAGGTAAAGGAGAGAGAAGAGTGAAGACAATTGATATAAGAGAAAATGGTATGTACATTCGATGGGAAGTAGAAGAGGATGAAAGTCTGAAATTATTGCATTTTTCTTCACGTCCCTACGAGGAGAAGGAAATTGTAAAGGAAGCAATTCCCGGAGGATTTCATTTTCTGGGAATGAACTTGTCTGGTTTTGACCGTCCCTATGAACGCCACGGAAATAAATTCATTGTAACAGCACCCGGATACCGGATGAAATATGCCGGACATGAAGATATAGAAAATGAAATCGGACGGCTTTTAAAGTTTAAACTTTATGATGAAATAACCAATGTCTGCGTATATTCCAGTATACAGTTTTATCAGGGATTGCCTATTATCCGATGCTGGCATGAAGTGAAAAATGAAGGAAAAGAAATGCAGACTCTGGAATATATTTCTACCTTTAATTATGAAGGAATTGAAAAGGAAGGAAATCTGGAAAGAGCAGAAAAAATGAGGGTATGGATTCCCCATAACAGCTGGCAGAGAGAACTGAACTGGAAGTGCCATACCTTTGAGGAACTTGGAATGGAGCAGATACAGCCAGCAGAAATTCAGCGTTCCTCCAATATGCTTCGGGTTTCCAATACAGGAAACTGGTCAACAAAAGAATACCTTCCTATGGGCTTTTTAGAGAATACAGAGACAAATACAGGGCTGTTCTGGCAAATTGAACATAATGGTTCCTGGCATTGGGAAATCGGTGATCAGAATGGTCATCTGTACCTTGCGCTTGGAGGACCAAATGAAATCTATTCTCACTGGTTCAAGGATTTACAGCCGGGAGATTCTTTTACAACGGTACCAGCGGCGATTGGTGTGACAGGAAAAGGTCTGGATGACGCCATGGGAACACTGACAGAATATCGGCGCAGAATCCGTAGGAAGAATACAGATAATGAAAAGCTTCCAATTATCTTCAATGACTATATGAACTGTCTATGGGGAAAACCTACGGCAGAAGAAGAGTTTCCTCTGGTAGATGCGGCGGCAGAAGTTGGGTGTGAATATTTCTGTATCGATGCCGGCTGGTATGCAGATGAAGACTGGTGGGATAGCGTAGGAGAATGGAAAGAAAGCAGAAAGCGTTTTCCAAATGGAGTAAAAGAGGTTACGGATTACATCCGCAGTCAGGGAATGGTTCCGGGTGTCTGGCTGGAACCGGAAGTAATGGGAATTCGCTGTGAAATGGCAAGTCAGGTTCCCGATGACTGGTTTTTTGTCCGACATGGAAAACGTGTCTATGACCGGAGCCGTTTTCAGCTGGACTACCGGAATCCGGAGGTGCGGGACTATATGGACAGTGTGGTAGACCGTTTAGTTACCGATTACGGGGTAGGGTATTTTAAGATGGATTATAATATCGAGCCGGGGATTGGAACAGAATTGTATGGGGATAGCTGTGGCGATGCCATGCTGAACCATGAACGGTGTTATCTGGCATGGCTGGACGGATTGTGGGAACGTCACCCGGAACTGATTATAGAAAATTGTTCCAGTGGAGGACTTCGCATGGATTATGCTATGCTGTCACGGTGCAGTATTCAATCTACCAGTGATCAGGATGATTATCTGAAATATGCAGTTATTGCGGCAAATGCTCCAACGGGAGTGACACCGGAGCAGGCAGCAGTATGGACGTATCCTATGAACCATGAAGAAGAAATCAGTCCGGATGCATTGCGGGAAGAGACTATTTTTAATATGATGAATGCAATGCTTTTACGTATTCACCAGAGTGGTCATCTGGCGAAACTGGATGAAGAGCGAAAAAGCCTTGTGAAAGAAGGAATTTCCATTTACAAGCAGATTCGTGGGGATATTAAAAAGGCGCGCCCCTTCTGGCCCCTGGGACTGGCTGATTATGCAGATTCCTGGGTAAGTCTTGGACTTAAAACAGAAGAAAAGGCATATCTGGCTGTATGGAAACGGGCAGACGGACCGGAGAAACAGGAAATTTCACTGCCGGAGGAATTTGCAAAGGTACGCTGTATTTATCCGGTAGAGGAAGCTGTTTCATATAGTTTTGATACAGATAAGAAGGTACTTGAGATTGAAACGGATAAGAAGATTATGGCACGTTTGTTTGAAATCAGCAGATAGGCAAAGGGGTATTGCGTACTTGTTTGTGCGACAGCCTAGTGATAAAATAAATATAGAAAAAACTCAAATGGAGGTTGTCATTTATGATTGAAAATAATGATTTATTAACTCTAATTCAAACCCGTAGAAGTGTTCGCAATTTCAAACCCGACATGGTTCCAAGTGAAATCATAGAACAGATTATTACTGCAGGAACCTATGCCGCTACGGGGGTGAATAAACAGTCCCCGATTATCATTGCGGTAACCAACAAGGAGGTGCGGGATAGGCTGTCTAAGCTAAACGCTGAAATTATGGGAACGGAAAGCGACCCATTTTATGGCGCACCTGTTGTTTTGATTGTACTGGCAGATAAAAATTGGCCTACCCATGTTTATGACGGCAGTCTGGTTATGGGGAATTTAATGCTTGCTGCCCATGGGCTTGGAGTCGGAAGCTGTTGGATTCACAGGGCAAAAGAAGAATTTGAACGTCAGGAGGGACTGGAGATACTGAAATCACTTGGTATTGAAGGGGAGTATGAAGGAATCGGTCACTGCATCCTGGGTTATGTAAATGGCGAATATCCCAAAGCCCCAGACAGAAAGAAAAATTGGGTGCATTACATTGATTGATTGCTTCAGTAACCGATACAGCCAGTCCGTAAATTCCTGCGGGCTGGCTTTTTATTCTCACAGTTTGACTAAGTAGAAATTGAGACGGATTTGTGGGAATTCCAATGGTCAGTAGACTCATAAAATTCTAATTATTTTTAAAACTTTTTCTTTTTTTTCACTATCCAAGTCTTTTAATGCTCTCAATACCTCATTATCCAATGCCGGTGAGGAATTTACATATTGGTCCGATAAAAAATAATCTATGGTGGTATTGAGGGCATTTGCAATTGCTAGTAAGATATTGAGAGAAACTTTCGTATGATTATTTTCTATATTAGAAATATGAGATGTATTGCAGCTAACCATTTTTGCCAAATTTTCCTGAGTTAATCCCTTGCTTTGGCGAAGTTCTTTCATTTTTATTCCCAATTTTGCATAATTGACTTCCTGTTGCAATTGTTACACTTCTTTCTTGTCTGTGCAAATAGTTATTTGTTCCAATTGTATTATTCTTGTGATATAATTATCTACATGAGTTAAATATACCCAAATGGACAAAAATTATAAGGGGAGGTGTACTTATATATAAAAAAATATAGTGCAATTCATAACGATCAGGCAGAAATCTTTATTAAATTTAGATGCTGCCTATTAAGCGAAAATAAGTATCGTTAAGAATGCGCAAAAACTTCCAAAGGGTATCGGGTAACAAATTTAATTAGGCACATTATCATTTGCTTAATTAAAATGGTGGGATTTGTTTTGGTATCTGTATAATATTATATCTTACCGCTTGATTTAATTACTGGACTAATAATGATGACACATAGGAGGAAGGGGTTATTTATGAACAACGTAGGAACAAAAAAAAGGAAAGCCAATCAGTAAAAAATAAGCGACTGGGAATGACATCAATTTTGCTCAGTATAATTAGCATACTAATTATAATATGTATTATTGTATTAAATACTGTTGTAGAGAATTCATTGAATAATCGACAGGAATTAATTACAAATGCAATACAATTAAGGGAAGGTTCCCAGTTCCTGACATCAGAAGTCAGGGCATACTCTGCAAATGGTAAAAGTATACATTATGATAATTACTGGGATGAAGTAAATAATGTAAAAAGTAGGGATAATGCCATTGCAAAGATGAAGGAAATAGGAATAACAGATGATGAATTATCTATGATTGAAGGAATTGGAAATAAGTCTAACTCTTTGATTCCTTTGGAAGAAGAGGCTATGAACGCAGTAGCGAATGGAGATTTGACCACGGCCCTTGAATATGTCTATGGAACAGAATATCAAACTGGTATTGATAAAATAGCAGATGATACAGAAATTTTTATTTCTACCTTAACAGCCAGAACAAACAAACAATGTAATATTTATAGTACAATTGCATTAATAATTGAGTGTTTGGGATTGGTGGCATTATTATTTGTTATATTTGCTCAGAGAGTGTATGTAGGATTTGTTCGAAAAGAACTCATTACACCAGTGGTGGAAATTCAAAAGCAAATGGGATATATGGCAAATGGTAATATGAAGGAAACATTTACATTGGTGGAGGATGAAACGGAAGTAGGTAATCTGGTAGGTTCCATACATATGTTAAAAGAAGAATTAAACCAAGTAATTGATGATATCTCAAATGTATTAGAACATTTAGCGAATGGAGATTTAACATTTAGTCCTCAGGTTAAGTACGTGGGAGATTTTACTGAAATAGAAAAATCTATTAATCAATTATTGGAACGGTTAAATAATGCGATTTCAAATATTATAAAATCATCGGATCAAGTAGCTGATTCTGCCAAACAGATATCAGATGGGGCACAATCACTTACTGAGGGTGCTACAGACCAGGCTGGTTCAATAGAAGAGCTTCAGGCAACGGTACAAACGGTGGCCACTGATGTTGAAGGAAGTGCCCAAAGTGCTGGAATGGCAAATGAATTAGTAAGCAATGTAGGAATCGAGATTGAGTATAGCAATAATCAGATGAAAGAAATAGTAACTGCAATGAACTTAATTGATGAAACCTCACAAGAGATTAGTAAAATTATAAATGCCATTGAAGATATTGCTTCACAGACTAATTTATTAGCTTTAAATGCTTCCATTGAAGCCGCCAGAGCAGGAGAAATGGGAAAAGGATTTGCAGTGGTAGCAACAGAGGTGGGAAATTTGGCAGAACAAAGTGCCAATGCTGCAAAACAATCTACCACATTAATCACAAATTCTATAAAATCAGTAGATTGGGGCAAGGAACTTGTGAATGCAACTGCATTAAAATTGGAGGAATCTGCCAGCAAGACAAGGGAACTGGTTACGAGTATTGCCGAGATTTCAGATGTCTCTCGCAGGGAGGCACAAGCACTTGAACAGATAACACAGGCAGTTGATCAAATCGCTGCTGTTGTGGAAGAAAATACTGCAATGTCAGAGGAGAGTTCGGCTGCCAGTGAAGAGATGGTGGCTCAGGCACAATTTTTAGATGACTTAACAAATGAATTTAAAATTAAATAGGTAATTAACTAACTCTAAAAGTTGACATTTATCAGAACCCTTGGTATGATAATAAAAAATAGTTGCTGATACTTTATCACCGGATAAAGTAAATTTTGAGGCATTCAAAAATTAACCGTAGGTACGGCACAATATTGTGCTATAAGGTTGGTTTTTGGGTGCCTTTTAGATTTTTTAGGGAGGTCACAAAATGAATATTAAAATTTATAACACATTGCCAATGGAAGCACAAAAAATCCGTGAGGCTGTTTTTGTAGAGGAACAGGGATTTCACGATGAATTTGATGAAATTGACACTTATGCTAAACATTTAGTTCTGTATGACAATAAAACTCCAATCGCGACTGGTCGCTTTTTTGAGAGGGATTCATCTACAGATTATGTTATTGGGCGTATTGCAGTTATTAAGCAGTATCGCGGCAATAGCATTGGTTCAGACTTGTTAAAAATAGCAGAATCTGAAATAGAAAAACTTGGAGGAAAGAATATTTTGCTCCATGCACAGGAGAGTGCCAGAAAATTTTATGAAAAACAGGGGTATAGCAGCTATGGAGAAATAGACTTCGAAGAAAATTGTCCTCACATTTGGATGTGCAAAAAAATAAGTATTGATTTTTAATTTGGATTATGCTACACTGATTTTCGCAACGAGCTGCAAAACGTATAAGACCAGTTGTTTTTGTAATTTGTTGTTTTTTTGCCCCTAAGGGTTAGTTTTAACTAACAAAAAACCAGAAGGGGAATCCACCTTTCGCTATGGAGGGATGGATTTATTTTTTGACAAAAGGTTAGTCGCAACTAACAAATTATGGAAAGGAAGGAACGATGAAGGGAAGACGAAGCACATGGATACTTTTTCTTTTATTAATAGTTTTATCAGTTGTTTCAATATTTGTCGGAGTAATTGGGCTTGATGCAGCTTCGGTTTTTAAGGGAAACTTTGAACAGTTGGAGATTATCTTCATTTCACGGCTGCCAAGGCTCCTTGCAATTCTTTGTACGGGTGTAGGTATGAGTGTAGCAGGATTGATTATGCAGCAGTTATGTATGAATAAGTTCGTTTCACCCACAACAGGAGCAACCATATCATCTGCACAGTTTGGTATTTTAGTGGCGTTATTATTTATACCAAACAGCACAATTTGGAGCAGGGCGGTTCTTTCTGCCGTATTTGCAATCTTGGGAACATGGATTTACATAGGCTTCATCCAGCGCATTCAGTTTAAAGATGTAGTGATGGTACCTCTTGTTGGTATCATGTTCGGGAATGTAATTGGTGGAATTACTAACTTTTTTGCCTATAAGTATGAAATGACACAGGCATTGTCCTCCTGGCTTACCGGCAGCTTTTCCATGGTCCTCAAGGGACGATATGAAATTGTGTATCTGGTGGTTCCGATGGTTATCATTGCATTCATTTTTGCAAATCATTTCAATATTGTGGGAATGGGCAAGGATTTCTCAAAGAATCTTGGAGTCAATTATAATCTGGTCTTGTTTATGGGACTTAGTATAGCAGCAATAATTACCGCAAGCATTGTTGTGGTGGTAGGGAGTATTTCCTACATCGGACTTATTGTTCCGAATTTAGTAGCCATGTTTAAAGGTGATAAGATTCGGGGGACTTTGGTGGATACCGCATTATTTGGAGCGATATTTGTACTGGTTTGCGACATGATAGGACGTTGGGTTATTGTTCCATATGAGCTGCCGATTGAATTGATTGTTGGTATTTTAGGAAGCGTGATTTTTATAGCACTTCTGTTCAGGCGTTTAGGTTATGGCCGCAAAAAAGGAGGTGATGCATCATGACTAAGGATAAGAAAAATCTCTACAGACTTATTTTTCTTGTTATATTCGTGTTGATTGTAATTGCACTTTATATGACGGTAAATGTACAGTTTGATAATCCTAAGTTCTTACAGTATTCCATGAAACTCCGTACACCAAAAATCATTGCGATGCTTATTGTGGCTGTTTGTATTGGTGGTGCGTCCATGGTATTTCAGTCAATCATCAATAATACGATTGTTACCCCATGTCTGCTGGGAATGAATTCACTGTACTCCTTAATACATACTGCTGTTGTATTCTTTTTTGGTTCCGCAAGCCTTGTGGCAAGGAATACCAATGTGGCATTTATCATGGACTTTGTATTGATGGGAATCATTGCAACGTTGATTTATGGTTATCTATTCAAGAAAACAAATTACAATGTGCTATATGTGCTGCTGATAGGTACGGTTCTTTCCTCATTGTTTGGCAGTATGCAGTCCACCATGATACGTGTTATGGACCCGAATGAATACGATGCGCTTCTGGTAACACTGGTTGCCAGCTTTAGCAAGATCAATACGGATATTATTCTTTTATCTGTAATTATGATGGTGGCTATTATTTTTTTACTGCGTAAGGACCTGGCGCTTTTAGACGTTATTACATTAGGAAAGGATCAAGCTATTAACTTAGGTGTGGATTATGATCGTACGATACGCAGGTTATTGTTAGGCGTGGTATTATTCATAGCAATTGCCACAGCCTTAGTTGGTCCCATATCATTTTTAGGATTGATTATCGCCAACTTGTCAAGACAGCTTTTAAAAACTTACCGTCATACACAACTGATATTAGGTTCGGTACTGATTGGAATGATGGCATTGATTGGTGGACAGGTGATTGTGGAGTATGTATTTGTATATTCCGTTCCATTAAGTGTATTTATTACAGTGACGGGAGGACTATATTTCCTCTATCTTCTGCTGAAACAAAAAAGGGGCACAGTATGAAAAGGAATGGTGATTGTGATGTTTGTTGAAAAGTTGACAAAAGTTTATGGCGAAAAAGCAGTAGTAGATGGTGTGAATTTTGAGATACCAAAAGGTAAAATTCTTTCTATGATAGGACCTAACGGGGCAGGAAAATCAACGGTGATGCACATGATTTCAAGGTTGATTGCCAGTGATGCAGGTATGATTGATTTTGATGGAAAGGATATCGGAAAGTGGAACAGCAAAGAGTTGTCAAAAAGACTTGCCATTCTCACACAGACCAATAGTATTCAAATGAAATTAACTGTCCGGGAGCTTGTTAATTTTGGAAGATTTCCTCATTCGGGAAACCGCCTGAATGAAGAAGATAAGAGAATTATCCATCAGGCAATTAAATATATGGAACTTACAGATTTGCAGGACCGGTTTATTGATGAGCTATCCAGCGGTCAGCGTCAAAGGGCATATATTGCCATGGTCATTGCGCAGGATACCGAATATATCCTGCTGGATGAGCCTACCAATAATCTTGATATTTATCATGCTACGAATATGATGAAAACGGTTCGCCGCCTTTGTGATGAGTTGAATAAGACGATTGTTTTGGTATTACATGAAATCAATTATGCTGCTTTTTATTCTGACTATATTTGTGCCTTTGTGAATGGAAAGGTAGCTAATTTCGGTACGGTTGAGGAGGTGATGACAAAGGAAAATCTATCCAATATTTACGGCGTTGATTTTGAGATTCAGATGGTAGAGGGGAAACCCCTGTCCATATATTATTAAAAAAGGAGAATTTAAAATGAAAAAAATATCAGCACTTTTATTAGGACTTGTAATGACCTTCTCATTGGCGGCTTGTTCGGGGGATAGCCCAACATCTCAAGAAAGTAAGGAGCAGGTTAAAACAGATAATGACAGCATTGTCATTAGTTCATTGAACGGTGACAGGAAAGAAGTGGAAGTTGAAGTTCCATTAAATCCGGAGCGTATCGCTGTTATGGATCTTGCTGTTTTAGATATGCTTGATAACTTTGGACTTGGGGATCGTATCGTAGGTGTGTCAAAGGGGTCTTCTATAGATTACTTGCAGGATTACATAACAGATGATTCCATAGTAAATCTCGGAACCCTAAAGGAAGCAAGCCTTGAGGCGGTTATGGAATGCGAACCGGATGTTATTTTTATCGGTGGAAGACTTTCCAGCTTTTATGATGAATTTTCAGAGATTGCACCAGTAGTGTTTTTGTCAACAGATGCTGAAATTGGACTGGTAGAAAGTATCAAGAAAAATGCAACCACGGTAGCATCTATCTTTGGTGTAGAGGATAATGTAACGGATATGATGAAAGAGTTTGATTCGCGTATTACAGCTCTTTCGGAATTTTCAGAGGGAAAAAATGCTTTTATAGGTATGTTGAATGCCGGTGGCTTCAATGTTCTTGGAAATGACGGACGTTGTTCTCTTATTGGTGTAGAAGCAGGGTTTGAAAATATCGGACTTGATGTTGAAAAAGATGAAGGAACCGTAACCTCTGCCCATGGAAATGAGACTTCCTTTGAATATATTCTAAGACTTGATCCAGACTATATCTTTGTTATGAACCGTGATGATGCCATTGGCACAGAAGGGGCAAGTACGGCACAGGAAGTGATTGAGAATGAGCTGGTGATGAAAACATCTGCTTATCAGAACGGGAATATTGTTTATCTGGAGCATTCCAATGTGTGGTATACGGCTGAAGGAGGAATTACGGCTCTTGATTATATGTTAAAGGATTTAGAAAAGGTAATAAAATAAGATGATAAATCTTGGGAACGGTGGCTTTGTAAAGAAGTTGCCGTTTCCTTATAAAATCCTTAAAAATGGCTGTTACCATAGCAGTAACAAATCAAAAGGAGATACAACGCTATGGAACAGACACTAATAGAAACCAATAATATTTCTAAAAAATTTAAAAAGACATATGCAATAAAAGATTTATCTATGTCTGTAAGAAAAAATTCTGTCTACGGTTTATTAGGACCGAATGGTGCTGGAAAATCAACATTATTGAAGATGATTACAGGAATTATCAGACCCACTTCAGGTGAAATATTATTCAACAATCACCCTTGGACTCGAAAAGATTTATGGAATATTGGTTCATTAATCGAATCACCTCCACTGTATGAGAATTTAACTGCGTTTGAAAATTTAAAAGTGCGGGCGACTCTTATGGGGATTTCAACAAATAAATGTAATGAAGTTTTACAAAAAATGGACTTAATGGATACTAAAAATAAAAAGACATCCGAATTTTCGTTGGGAATGAAACAAAGATTGGGTATTGCATTGGCGTTACTAAATGACCCCCAATTATTAGTCTTAGATGAACCTACAAACGGGTTAGACCCTTTTGGCATTGAAGAATTAAGGGAAATGATTCGGACATTTGCGGAGTCTGGGATTACTGTAATGATATCAAGTCATATTTTAAGTGAAGTACAACAAGTTGCCGATGACATAGGAATCATACACAATGGAACGCTCCTCTATCAAGATAAAATTGATGCAAATGAAAATCTAGAACAATTGTTTATGAATATCGTCAGAAAGGAGCGTGCATTCTGATGTTGGGAACATATTTAGAAGCAGAAAACTTGAAATTCAAACGCTCCCTGTTTAGAAAACTCATTATATTTATTCCTGTAGCTTTAATTTTAATATCTATAATATTTATATTTATTGGTATTGGTTTAGGTGGTTTTTCAAGCTCTATAGTTTGCAATTGGTGTATGCCTATTGCATCTTTGTCCATTGTGATTTTATGTCATTTAGTTAATAATAAGGATCAAAAACACAAATACCGAACTCTTTATAGTTTGCCCATCGGCTTGAAGAAGACATTTATTACTAAAACAATTTTGATAGCCCTTAATTTTTTGGTCATATCGTTATTCCTATCGTTCATCACTATTATCTCCGACTGGATATTGTCAGGTGTTTCAGCTGCAATTGGTCATGCCGGATATTATATTTTAGGATACTTCTTATTGTGGCTCTCTTTGTTATGGCAGATTCCTTTCTGTTTATTTTTGGATCAAAAAGTCGGATTTGTTGGTTCTATGATAATAAATCTGTTTGCCAGTGCGTTAGGTGGTTTGTTTTTTTCCTTGACGCCTTTGTTTTGGTTCTTCCCATATAGCTGGTCTGCGAGGTTTATGGTTACATTATTTGGAGTTTTGCCAAACGGATTATTGGTTGCAGCAGATTCGAGAGTGATTTTAAATTTAGGAGAAAGTTTGTTGCTGGTATTGATAACCTTGCTTGCCATGTTAGTTCTTTTAGTCTTGTTCTCGCGCTGGTATGAAAGGCAGGTGTATCGCAAATGACTATTATAAGGGAGTTTTTTTCTAACTTTACCAAAATCAAGCGAACTTCAATTATTTTATTGCATTTGTTACTGCCTATAGTAGTTACAACATTATTTTTAGTTTATTACGCTTTTGCCGGATACCGTATTATTCCTGATGTGAGGCTGTTTTTCGTTATGGTACAAATATGTTATCCGATTTTTGTTAGCATTGTTGTGCCAATTTTAATTAATTTAGATAGGAATATAAACAATATTCAAAATGCTCTAGGTTTAGTGGAGTCTCGAAGAAGCGTATACCTAGGGAAATTGTTTTTTCTACTGTTTCTATCAGCCATAAGTATGATAATATATGAACTATGTTTCTATGTTGGAGTCAATTTGTTTCTAGATATCAACATAACACACTTTGGTTTATATCTTGTCATATTTTATATATTTTTATTTAGCAGCTTATTTTTATATTTATTACACATACCAATTGCTTTTAGGTTTGGCTCAAGTATTTCTGTTTTGTTAGGGATATCTGGTACAATTTTAGCAGGTTTCTTTGAAAATGCTATTGGTGACAAAATTTGGCCAATAATTCCTTGGGAATGGGGTGTTCGGTTTTTGAAAAATCATTTTCACTTTTCAAATGCACCTATTTTCCTTGGAATTATTTCTCTGATTATTATTACCTCGATTGTTCTAGTTTTGTCGCTATTATGGTTTAGTAGATGGGAAGGTAAAGTTATACAAGAGTAAAACAAGGAGGATAGAATATGCCGAAACTGTTAGTGGTCGATGATGACCTTGATATGCTGGCCCTGGTACGTGCGGCCTTGGAAAAGGATGGCCACCAGGTAGACACTGAAGCGGATGCCACTACCGTGCAGCCCGCCCGATGCCAGCAGTACGATCTTCTGTTGCTTGATGTGATGATGCCCGGCGAGGATGGCTTCTCCCTTTGCAGACGTATCCGTACCGAGGTGGATTGCCCCATCCTGTTCTTAACCGCCAAGGCGGAAGACGCGGCCCTTGTTCAGGGCTTTGGTTTGGGTGCTGATGATTACATTAAAAAGCCATTCAGTATTGGGGAGCTGCGGGCACGGGTAAACGCCCATTTACGGCGGGAGATGCGCCAGCCGACCCATACCTTGAGTCGAGGTGGTGTGCGCTTTGATATGCAGGAAAAAGTGGCTATCGCGGGCGAACACAGACTGTCTTTTACCAAGGGTGAATACGCTATCTGTGAGCATCTGGCTCTGCATGCAGGACAGGTGTTTACGAAAGAACAATTATACGAAGTGGTTTTCGGCTTTGACGCCGAGGGCGATTCGTCGGCCATTGCGGAACACATCAAAAATATCCGCGCAAAGCTGAAAGCCGATGACCTCAGCCCCATAGAAACCGTTTGGGGGGTGGGCTATAAATGGCAAAAAGACAGCGTTCTGTAAGCCTTTCCTTTGTGCTTTTGCGCTTTGCCATAGTTATGCTTGGCTGCATGCTGCTATGTTTCCTGGCATGGTATTTCGTCTTGGTGCAGTTTCAAAACACCGGCGTTACTTATCAGGGAGCCGTTTCCAACCAACAAGTGGAGCGAATGCTGGCAGGAGAGCCAAAAACCTTTGTTTCTCCTGGTGACGATTTTCTCGCCGAGTATGCTTTATTTGGTCAAAACAGGGAAGTGTTGGAAAGCAACGTAGAGGGAAAGAAGCTGGAAGTCCTGACTGGTTTTTTACAGGAGGACACCAATAGCATACATGTTGCGCGACACACCTACGCAGACGGGAGCACCGTAATCATTCACTGGTATTATAGGACTGAGTTTGCCAACCCTGTGCTGCGGGGTATGCTGCCCCCCTTTGAATACCTGTGGCTGGCCACGCTTGGTGTGGCATGGGTGCTTTGCCTGTTGTTTAACACCCTGTGGCTCCGTCGCCGCCTTGCCGCCAAGCTGAAATTGTTCAGCGAAGTGAGCGAGAAGGTAGGCGCCCAAGAGCTGGATTTCACAATACCCCATGCGGGCATACGGGAGTACGACCAGGCGCTGGGTGCTATGGAACATATGCGGGAGGCATTGTACAGATCCCTGTCCTCCCAGTGGGCGGCACAGCAAGAACGGGAGGCGGAGATAGCAGCACTGGCCCATGATTTAAAAACCCCGCTCACCCTAGTGGGAGGCAATGCCGAACTTCTGCTGGAGGAAGAACTGCCTGAGAGCAACCGCAAAATGGTAGAAACAATTGTGGCAAGCAACGACCGGGCCAAGCAGTATGTTGCCAGCCTGCTGGAAACCTATGTCGGTGCGGATGAGGCATTTGAAAACACTAGCCTGTCCACCATGTTTGACGAGCTTTGCCAGAGCACAATGGCCATTGCAGAAGCCGGGAGGGTTTGTCTGCAAACCCAAAACAGCCTGGAGGGTGCTGCGAGCATTCAGAAAAATCATTTACTTCGCGCCCTGGGTAATGTGGTGCAGAATGCCATCCAGCATACACCGGCAGGTGGAAACGTGTATTTGGACGGCAGCATGGTAGATGGCGGCTGGCAAGTCACTGTGTGTGATGAAGGCTCCGGTTTTAGCAATGCTGCGTTACACCATGCAACAGAGCGCCTGTGGCGTGGCGATGCAGCGCGTGGCGCCGATGGCCACAATGGTCTTGGCCTTTGGTTTGCGGCACAAGTAGCAAAAACCCACGCAGGGCAACTAGAACTGGGCAACTGCGATTCTGGAGGGGTGGTTGCAATTAAGTTCTCCTATGCTAACGAATAAGTATAATCGTTTATGATATTTTCACAAAAGTATAAGTATGTTAGAATCAAAGCTATAAAACAATCAGTTAAACATTTATTGTATTGCAGAAAGGGGACAGTACATATGCGTTATGAATTTAGCTTTTATAAAGATGAAGATTTTGATAAAGTAGAACAGTTAGTCTTAGCCTCATATCAGTGGGAATATCCTATTTGGGGATTGAGTAGACACGAATTTACTAAGGGGCTGCATCCGGCTTTTACTGGACACAATCATGCATGGTACCATACTGTTGGAGTTTTCAGGGAAAACAAGAAGGTGGTTGCCTGTGTTATCAATGAAGGAAACTACAGTGGCGAAGCATTTTTTTTGTTTGACTCAAAGGAACGCGGCGAAGATAAAGAACTTCTCAGGGAAATGATAAAATTTTCAAAGACACACATTGCTGATGTAAAAGAAGATCAAAGAACAAGGTATTTAAGCATATCTGTGCCTAACTGGAATGCTACACTAAAGGAAATGGTTGCCCAGTCTGGATTTCATGAAAAAGAATGGGGAGAGGAATTGAATATCTTACCTTTTGGAGCAAAGCCCTTTGATGTAAAACTCCCAGATGGTTATACGTTTGCAGATGGTAACACCATTCCTGACTTTTACCTTTCCAATACTCATCGAATATCCTTTGGTAATAAGGGGGATTCCCGCTCCACTGAATATGGAGAGCAGGCGTTCCATGATTTAAGAAAGATGAAACACTATCGAAAGAATTTGGATCTGTGCGTACTTGATATGCAAAAGAGGCCCGTTGCAATAGCTATTATTTGGTACGACGAAAGTATGCCTTATTGTGAACTGGAACCTCTATGTGTTGTTTGGTGGGAAAGAAGAAAAGGAATTGCAACAGCCATTTTGCATGAGGCTGCTAATAGGGTTCAATCCATGTTTCCTCAATGTAAGGGAATGCTAGGTGGAAATCAGGCATTTTATAAGAAGATTGGTTATGAAAAGAAAGCATTAATTCCATTGTATGACTGGGAATTAGAAGTCTTTATTTCTTGGGAAAAGGAATCTTATGATAAAGACTATGCTAAAGAAGTATAGGTATTAAGAACATCCAGTTTCCGATTTTTCGGTACTGCGTTAACATGTTTCGCTTCCAGTTTTTCAAAAGAAGAAAAGCGGGAGAGTATGTTTGCTTCGTTAATATCAAACCCAATAAATACACAATGAGATTCGTTTATGGAATCTTCACCTTTCAGGGAATATAATCCATCTGCCACATCAAAACGTACGAAATGGTTGTCTACCAAAAGAACACCTTTTGCGCGGATAATATTGCCAAACACATGTCTGATAATATTTTCTAATAAAACAACGAGTTGTCCTACATTGTTTAGTACAACATTTTTTATTGTAAGTTCATCCGGTTTTATTTCTCCTGATAATAAAGCAGGAGAGAAGGATGTTCCTTTGTGCTCCGTGTTTTCTGTTTCCAGTAGATTATTCCACCAAGCATCATTTTGGAAGGAATAATGATTAGAAATAATCTCAGCAGTTGGATTCAATTTGTGAATTTCATTGGAAATAGGAGTGAGTAATGCTTCCTCATCCTGTTCGCATTTTGAATAGATAATATAAGCAGCATTCTCAATTTGATCTTCATAGATTTCCGGATATTGTGCCATGTGAGAAAAATAACTTCGTGGGGAAATAATTGCCACCGACGGAAGAATGCGAATTTTTTCATAGGTGGTTTTGCTGATATTATCTAGAATGTTACTGAGTTTTCCAATGCCGGTTGGCTCCACAACAAGATAGTCCGGTTGCAGGGATGCAGAGATTGTCATGATTGATTTTGCAAAACTGTCTTTCATTGTACAACAGACGCATCCTTCCAGCATATCCCAGACATCGACATTCTCACCACTTTTGGCAAGCTCCTGGCTATCGAGATTCGTCTCTCCATATTCGTTTTCTAAAATAACAATATTCTTTCGGGTTCTTCGAATCAGTTCTTTAATAAATGTGGTTTTACCGGCGCCGAGAAAACCGGAAACAATCAGTATATTCATAAAGCACTCCTTAATTATGAAAGGTGGTTGTGGGGAAATTCAATTATTTTTTCTTATATATACTAGATATGGGAATCACATAGAACGTGATTCCCATATCTGTATTATGAGGAGTCATTGGCTTCGTTTCCCGACAGCCCCCAAAATATTGTATATTAGTCAGCGAATTTAACAACTGGTTTAATTAAATCAGCAGGTTTATCTTTCATAATTTGGAAAGCTTCCGGCATTGCATCCCAGCCTTCATATACATGAGTTGCTAATGTTTTGACATCTAGTTTTCCTAAAGAAACTAAGGAAGCAAGTTTTTCCATTCTAAGACGTCCACCTGGCATAAGACCACCGTTAATCTGCTTGTTACTCATACCAACGCCCCATTCAGCAACCGGAATCTTGATATTATCTCCGTCGCTTATGTAGTTTACAGAACCAATTTTTCCTCCTGGTTTTACACATTTTACAGCAGAAGCGAATGTGTCAACTGTACCGCCGGCGATGATTACTTTATCAACACCTTTTCCATCAGTCATAGCTAAAACCTGATCTTCAATGGTACCTTTTTTGTAACTAATGATATCGGTTGCCCCATAGCCTCTTGCAGCTTCGACACATTTTGGTCTGGTACCAACAGCAATAATTCTGGAAGCACCTCTCATATTTGCACCGGCAACTGACATCAAACCAACTGGTCCAATACCGATAACGAGAACGGAATCACCAAATTCGATATCTGCTAGTTCAGCTCCGTGAAATCCTGTCGGAACCATATCAGAAATCATGCAGCCTTCAACGACACTGACATTTTCAGGTAAAAGACCCAAGTTACCGTCTGCATCATTGACATGGAAAAATTCAGCGAATACGCCGTCTTTGGAATTTGCATATTTAAATGCAGCAATCATACCACCAGAATGACTGGAATGTCCAGCCTGTGCTTCCAAAGAGTTCCAATCCGGAGTAACAGCAGGAATAATAACACGATCTCCTACTTTGAAATCTTTTACCATCGAACCAACTTCAGTAATTTCTCCGACACCTTCGTGTCCCAATATCATATTCTTTCGTTCGCCGATTGCACCCTCAACAGTGTGAATATCAGAAGAGCAAATAGCAACGGCAAGTGGCTTGCAGATTGCATCCATTGGGCCGCATGGGGTAAGTTCTTTCTCAAGCCAGCCAACCTGTTCAATTTGAAACATACCATAACCTTTCATTTCTTATCCTCCATTTACTGTGATTGATTTCTATGCTAATCAAATTATAGGTTAAAATAGCCTATCAGTCAATGAGACCATAGGCGCATTTACTGGGAAAAAGTTAAGTTTTTATTTGCCAATTAATGGAATATGTCAAAACCTGTAAAGGGACAATTTAAGGGATATAGTATCATCTGGAAAAAAAGGAAATTATTGAAATATTAGAAGAGGAGAGGCTGGGTGTCAGATATAATATGAAAGTTTTGAGGGAGTGTCTGTAGATGGTGCTTTCTCCCTTTTAGCTTGTTGTCATTATTACTTTTAATAAATATTAAAATGCAAATGTATTGCTAATGTACGCACAAAAGAGTAAAATATAAATAAAAAGCAAGGAGCGATTATTATGGCAAAAACATCAAATATATATGTACGTCTTGAGCCGGGGTTGAAGGAACAGGCTGAATCGATATTAGAGCAATTGGGTATTCCGGTTTCTAATGCAGTAAATATATTTTTAAAACAAGTGGTTATGCAGCGAGGATTGCCTTTTGAAGTTAAGCTCCCAACAGAACACCCTGTGGAGATGGGCAAGCTGACAGAAGAGCAGATGAATATTGAATTGGAGAAGGGGTATACGGATTTTATAGAAGGGAAGACAAAACCGGCAGAACAGGTCTTTGCTAATATTCGTAAGGATTACAATTTATGAAATACAACATTGTAATGACAGAGCAGGAAATTATTAGTTGGATGCATACTGAATGATGGAGAGTTAGTTTTGTTTAGGAGAGGATAATTATGGCCAAAAAGAAAGATAAGATTACGATTCACAGTTCGGCGGCTGAATACCTGACATATGTTGCAGCAGTTGGGGACAATGCAGACAGCATGGAAATGCGATATGAGGAAGAGAATATCTGGCTAACACAGAAGATGATGGCGGTATTGTATGATGTAAATGTACGTACTATTAATGAACATATTAAAAAAATATATACAGATGGAGAACTTACAGAGGAGGCAACTATCCGGAAATTCCGGATAGTTCAAACTGAGGGTTCAAGGCAGGTAAATCGCGAGGTCATCCACTATAATCTGCAGATGATTATTGCAGTTGGTTTTAAGGTAAACAATGACCGGGCGGTTCGCTTTCGCAAATGGTCAGGTCAAATAGTAAAGGATTATACGATTCAGGGCTGGACGATGGACAAAGAGCGTTTGAAAAAAGGGCATATGTTCACAGATGAATATTTTGAGCGGCAGTTACAGAATATTCGTGAGATACGTCTTTCCGAGCGAAAATTTTATCAAAAAATTACTGACCTTTATGCCACAGCTTTTGATTATGATAAGGATGCAAAGACCACCAGACGTTTCTTCCAGACTGTGCAAAGCGGTTGGATGGTTTTTTGGAATTCAATGGAAATGAAATACTCACAGATGCAGGTAAGATTAGTGCAGAGCAGGCAAAACTTTATGCCGAAACGGAATTTGAAAAATACCGAATTATTCAGGACAGACTATTTATGTCAGATTATGATAAGTATTTGTTGGAATTAGAGCAACAGGCAAAAAAGTAGTCAGAGAAGGGAGTTTTACATATAATTTGATTGCTTTTCTGTTGCGACGGTATGGAAAAGAAAAATTGATAGTTACCATATGTGGTAATTATCAATTTTTTAATGTTTTAAATTAGAAATTCCGGTCAGATAGTCTAAACTCACATTATAATATTGAGCTAATAAGATAGCAATATTTAAAGGGATTTCTCGTTCACCCGTTTCATACCTAACATATGTAGTTCGGTGCATATGAATAATGTCAGCTATTTTCTGCTGACTTAATTCCGCATTTTCTCGTAGTTCTCTAAGTCTATAAGAAATAATAAACACCTCACTTGCAAAAATATCATTGACGTCATACTCCATTTGGTGTATAATTTGCTTAAATAAACACCAAATGGTGTCTGCTATTTTGGAGAATGACCTTTTTCATTCGTTAATCCAGCCAGATAATCTAAGCTGACATCATAAAATTTTGCTAATAGGATAGCAATATTAAAAGGAATTTCACGTTCACCCGTTTCATAGCGGGTATAGGTGGTTTTGTGCATATGTAGGATTTCAGAGATTTTCATTTGTGATAGACCTGCATCTTCTCGTAAATCCCTTATTCTTTTATATTGGTAATATGCCATTCTCATCACCTCGATTAATTTTATACAGACATAGTATACACCGAACGGTGTGTAAAAACCCCGAACAGACACCGTTCGGTGTATGCTGTTTTAATAAAAATTAAATTGATAGTAATGGAAGAATACATGACTGTTACCATATCTGTTTGCAGGAAAATATATATAAATAAAATAGGAGAAATAAACATGACAAAAAATGAAATGAAAGACTTGATGTTTGACGTGCTTAATGAACATGATTCTTTATTCAAAGACGTAACTTTAAGTGATGCACTGGATGCACTTATAATAAATCCTATAGATGATGAAAACACCTTTATTATAAAGGTTGATTATCTTAAAAATAGAGAAAATATTACTCGATTATGTGCAAGAAAAAATTCTGCATCTCTTTCTATAGAATTAGCGATTCTGCAACTGTGTGATTTAGGAATTATAGAAAAGTGTGTAGCAAATGAGTATATAGCTGAAGTTGCAAAACAAGCAAATAAATTAGAAAAACAATATGGTAAAGTACAGAAATAACAGATGCAGATTTTGAAAATGTGTTAAGCATGTCCCTAGTTTACCACTTTCGATTAGAAGTCTTAAGATTACTGGATTATATGAGGTGATATAACAATATAAATACGAGCTGATGCCTATTGGTATTGGCTTTTATATTATAGGAAAGACCTTGTTACGCTAAAGTATGAAAGTTTGCGATTTCCTATAATATAAAACGCTCCGCGCCGGATGCACACGCGCTTAAGGAAGAAGTCGCAAAAGCGACAGCGCGCGGCGCAGCAAAGCGCCTTCTCCCTCAAGATTGAAGGCAGGGGAGTTGAGGGTGTCGAAAACACTTTGCTATTGGTTCGAGATTGATGGTAATGTTTTTATATTTAGAAGTTAATAATTTACCAGATTAGGTTTTCATTTTGTTTGTATATAATAGAAATTTGGGGTATAATAGCTATATGATAATATATTGATAAAATTATGATAAGAAGAAAGGAAAGTGATATTATGATACAGATTAAACCAGTTTCAGATTTAAGAAATAAATTTCCTGAAATTGAAAAGATTGTGAATGAAGGAGAACCAGTGTATCTTACAAAGAATGGATATGGTGCAATGGTAGTATTGAGTCTGGATGCTTATTCAAGATTGACCGAAGGTGTTGAGTCAGCTCTTGATGAAGCAGATAGAATGGCAATGGAAGATAAAACACGTCTTTCTCACGAAGAAGTGTTTGGCAGCATAAGCAGGAGAGTCAATGACTAATAATTCTTATAGATTAAGATATCTTCCATTATTCTATAGTGACTTGGAAGATAAGATAACATATATTTCAGATAAACTGCAAAATCCCCAGGCTGCAAATGATTTATTGGATGCTGTTAAAACAGCAATCTTAGAGCGAGTTGATGTTGCTGAGAGTTTTCAACCATATCATTCATTAAAGGAAAGGCGTTATCCATATTATCGTATTTACGTCGATAATTATGTAATATATTATGTGGTTATTGCAGATGAAGGTGCTGATAAGATAATGGAAGTAAGAAGATTCCTTTATAAAGGTCAGGATAGGGATGCAATATAATGTAAGAAAAAGATGAGACAAAAGTGAAACAAATTCTTGTTAATTCACTTTTGACAGTGTATGATTTGGTTTCTATCTATATTTCACAAATAACAGAGGTTCGCCATAATACCAGAACTAATTATAATTTTATATTAAATATTTTGGCAAAAGAAGATTTTGGAAAGAAGCGTATCGGTAAAGTAAAACCTTCAGAGGGAAATAATTCTTAGCAATAATTTCTCTACTCTATTTCCACTCCTACTATCACCGAGTTTATGGTATTATATAGAGAAGAGGGTTTTAAGATTAGAATGCGATAGGCACTTTGGTAGTAGAGAAAGAATACTTTCTGACCGTTGAGAAATCATGAAGTGTTAAAGAATCTTCTTGATATTCAAAAAGATAACAGAACTTCTGAGAAGGGATATGTATTATGGATAGGACATTAACAGAACAGAAAGTGTTAAAAAAATTGGGAATTGATGATTTTAGACACCTCACAAAAGATAAAGTAATTATAATGGCGTCAATATTGGATAAAATGGATCCGGAAGTAGCTAAGAAAGCATTGGACCAGTTTCCCGATTTTGCGAATACAGTGAAAGAAATACTGGTGGGATATAAAGACACACTTGACAAAGGACTTGTTTCAAATGACGAGAGTGTAAAAACTTTTTATGATATTAACAAGACTATAATAGAATCCTTACAGAAGGAACTTGATAAGGATGGGCTTGCTTTTGAAGAAAAAAATACATAATGGAGCAAATGAAAGAAATTTCTGAAAAAGTAGATAAAAAGGATTCTGAAAATAAAAGATTTATCACTGCAATTACTGCCCTTGGTAGTGTGGTTATATTAGGAGGTATAGGTATTCTTGCGTCGACTTTAGGAGGAAATACAAAAATAGAGTTTGATAATCAAGATTAAATAGCAGTAGTAAGAGTTCGCAATTCCTACTACGATTGATGTCTTCAACTTGCCGCATTTTGCAGATTCTGTAACATTATTAACAATCAACCCGAAACCGGAGACAGCGGTAAAATCGAGCAAACCATGGCACTTCAGTGCCTTTTGAAAGGGTTATATCCTATGATAAAAATACTTTTCATCTGCCACGGCAACATTTGCCGTTCCCCCATGGCAGAATTTGTATTCAAAGATATGATACAAAAGCACGGACTAGAAAATGAGTTCCAGATTGCTTCTGCCGCTACCAGTACTGAGGAAATAGGAAATCCCGTTCATCATGGAACCACAAATAAGCTGGCACAGTATGGTATTTCTACAGCAGGAAAATATGCAGTGCGTATGGAGCCTGCTGATTATCAGAAATATGATTATATCGTTGGAATGGATAGCTGGAATTATAAGAATATGCTTCGGATAGCGGGCAGGGATTCGGAGCAGAAAATAAGCCTGCTTCTAGATTATACGGACAGTCCCCAAGACGTGGCAGATCCCTGGTATACCGGGAATTTTGACAAGACATATGAAGACGTTCTAGCAGGATGCCAGGGACTGCTGAACCACATCAATCAAACCTCAAAATAAAAGAAGCAGCAGCTTATGCCGGAATCCTTAGGATTCTCTGGCATAGGCTGCTGCTTCTTCTACATAGTAAGTTGCATTCTCACTTATTTCAGCAATTTCAGAAGAAGTTAAAACACGTTTTACTTTTCCAGGATTGCCGATTACCAGTGAATTATCAGGGATAACTGTATTCTGGGTAACTAAAGTTCCAGCACCAATCATACAGTTTTTGCCGATAACAGCATGATTCAGGATAATAGCCCCCATACCGATTAAGGTGTTATCACCGATAGTACAGCCATGAACAATGGCTCCGTGTCCAATGGTAACCTGACTGCCGATATGCAGATTGGCACCCAGATCTACATGAAGAACACAGTTATCCTGAACATTGGTATTTTTACCGATAAGGGCAGAGGCTGTTTCTGCTCGTATTACGGCGTTAAACCAGACATTTACATTTTCTTCCAAGGTGACATTTCCGCGAACAACAGCACCTTGAGCAATATAGACATTTTTTCCTGTTTGGGGAATTTTAATAGTAGGCATGTGAATATTCCTTTCTCCATATCATATAGTAATATAGATAATATTATATAGGATGCACCCGGAGAAGTAAAATTATATCTATATTTTAAGAACGTTTTTAAGAAATATTCATATGATATAATTCTTAAGTGAAGTATCATAATCAGAGCAATAAAAAGAGCAGCT
>CAZUKR010000003.1:0-66458 GCA_964620885.1 uncultured Eubacterium sp. | reverse complement strand
TCCACCAGTTTGAAAAGCAGGAAATGATTGTTGTCTGCAAACCGGAAGAATCTAAGATGTGGTTTGATAAATTATGGGAGGATACCGTAGCGTTATTCCGTTCTATGGATATTCCAGTCCGAACACTGGAATGCTGTTCTGGTGATCTGGCAGATTTGAAGGTGAAATCCATAGATGTGGAAGCGTGGTCTCCAAGACAGCAGAAATATTTTGAGGTGGGAAGCTGTTCTAATTTAGGGGATGCGCAGGCAAGACGTCTTAAAATTCGTGTAAATGGAAAAGAAGGAAAATACTTTGCTCATACATTGAACAACACAGTGGTAGCACCTCCTCGTATGCTGATTGCATTTTTGGAAAACAATCTGCAGGCTGACGGAAGTGTACGGATTCCGGAGGCATTGCGTCCATATATGGGTGGAATGGAGAAAATGGTTCCTCCTGTAAAATAAGGTGTAATAGTCTATAAAAGTCCTGCCTTGCTGCAGTCAAAATATACTGTGGCAGGGCAGAAATTTTTTTGTCTTGGCAGGAAAGAACTTTACAAGACATCAAAATCTATGATAGAATGGAAAATATTATGTAAACAGAAAAGAGGCGATTATTTGGAAAGAAACACAGGAAAACTGAAGAATAAGCTGGTGGAGGCACTACAAGCGGTGGTCCCCATTATAGGGATTACACTGGTTCTGAGCTTTACCATTGCACCGATCACACCAAGTATTTTGCTTAGCTTTTTGCTGGGAGCAGTACTTCTAATTATAGGGATGATGTTTTTCACCTTAGGAGCGGAAATGGCCATGACTCCCATGGGCGAGCGGCTGGGAACCAGTATGACTCAAAGTAAAAATATTTTTCTTATCGTTATACTATCTTTTATTCTTGGATTTATTATCACTATTTCAGAACCAGATCTACAGGTTTTAGCAAGATTGGTTCCGTCTATACCAAATGCCACATTGATTCTGGCGGTGGCAGTAGGAGTGGGATTGTTTTTAACAATTGCAGTGTTACGTATCTTTATAGGAATTCCACTTTCTGCACTTCTTACATTTTTCTATGTAATTATATTCGGACTTGTATTTTTTGTACCGGAAAGCTTCCGTGGGGTAGCATTTGATTCAGGTGGAGTGACCACTGGGCCCATGACAGTACCTTTTATTATGGCATTGGGTATTGGTATCTCATCTGTGCGAAATGACCAGGATGCAACAAATGACAGTTTTGGATTAGTAGCATTGTGTTCTGTTGGGCCGATTATGGCAGTTTTAATTCTGGGGCTGATTTATAATCCGGGAGGAAGTGAATATAGCCTGGCGGCAATTCCTCAAATCAATGATTCTGTAGAATTATGGGATCTGTTTGGCGGAGCTATACCGGAGTATACCAAAGAAATTGCGGTTGCTTTGCTTCCGATTGTTGTTTTCTTTGGAATATTTCAGATTTTTTCACTTAAACTTTCAGGAAGAGTACTTGGAAAACTTGTAATTGGTTTGATTTACACCTTTATAGGTCTTGTATTATTCCTGTTAGGTGCTAATGTTGGGTTTATACCATTTGGAAACTATCTGGGACAGACACTGGCATCTTTAGATTATCGGTGGATTATCGTGCCTATTGGGGCGTTGATGGGATATTTTATTGTAAAGGCAGAACCGGCAGTCTATGTGCTGAAGCATCAGGTAGAAGAACTGACCGACGGGGCCATATCAGGTACAGCCATGGGAGCCAGTCTTTCCATCGGTGTAGCATTTTCCATTGGATTGGCTATGCTTCGTATCCTGCTGAAGATTCCAATCTTATATTTACTAGTTCCAGGTTATGCCATTGCCATTGTATTATCATTCTTTGTACCAAAGATATTTACAGCCATTGCATTTGACTCCGGTGGTGTGGCATCGGGTCCTATGACAGCAACCTTTTTACTGCCACTGGCTCAGGGAGCCTGTATAGCAGTTGGTGGGGATATGGTAGTAGATGCGTTTGGTGTAGTGGCTATGGTTGCCATGACTCCTCTGATTACCATTCAGGTACTTGGGCTAATTTATAAGATAAAAGAAAGTCCTGGAAAAATATCACCTGTGGAACATGCATATGCAGAGATGGATGAAGATGCAATTATCGAACTGTAAATAGAAAGGATATAATATATGAGCCAGCTTCATATGATGGTTACGATTACAAACCGTAACCTTACAAAAAAATTTGTGAATTTTTATAAAGAAAAAGGTTTAGATGTCTCAGCAATAACACTGGGAATCGGAACAGCGGCCAGTGAGGTTCTGGATTATCTGGGTCTGGATGGAATGGAAAAAAGCGTGTTGTTTCACGTTGTCACAGCTGATAAATGGAAAGAAGTAAAATATGATTTGCGGCGGAAAATGAAAATAGATATTGCAGGTATTGGAATAGCATTTTTGGTACCCATTAGCAGTATAGGTGGGAAAAAAGCACTGAATTATATGACTTGCGGACAGGAGTTTGTAAAAGAGGAGGAATCCACATTGAAGGAAACAAAATATGAATTGTTGGTTGCAATTGCAAATCAGGGATACACAGAACTGGTTATGGATGCAGCAAGAGAAGTTCAGGCAACAGGTGGAACTGTAATCCATGCGAGAGGAACCGGTATGGAAAAGGCAGAGAAATTTCTTGGAGTTACACTGGTATCAGAAAGAGAAATGGTACTTATTGTAATTAATCAGGAGCAGAAAAATGAGGTTATGAAAGCAATTATGGATAAGGCAGGATTGGAAAGTAAGGCTGAGTCGATTGTATTTTCCCTTCCGGTATCTGCCACAGTGGGAATGCCCCTGATGGAAGAAGTATTTGATGAGGAAATCTAACGAAATTGTATTTTCATTCGTACATGATACAAAAATAAATAAGTGAATATTGTAATTCCAATTAATATGTGTTAATTTATTAACGAACGGTATTCTGAAAAGAAACTGTATCATTTTGATAATGCCATCCTTTTTAAGATTCATGCGTAATGCAGAATGATGAATGGAGGCGAATATATATACACATAGGAATTGTAGGTGCCGGAAAAGTAGGGACTACCCTGGGGAAATACATTACCATCCATGGGGGTCAAGTAAGCGGATTCTATAATAGAACCGTTAGCGCAGCAAAAGAAGCGGCACAGATTTGTAACACAGATTATTTTCAAAATTTAGATTCACTGATTGAAGTAAGCGATACCCTTTTTATTACCACTACAGATGGAGCGATAAAAGAAATATGGGATTGCATTGCGGTAAGGAATGTGAAAGGAAAAGTCGTATGCCACTTTAGTGGCTCATTATCAAGTGATATATTTTCAAATAGTGATAGGACAGGCGTTTTTGTCTGTTCTATCCATCCAATTTACGCGTTCAGTAATAAACTCACAGCTTATAAAAATTTAACAGAAGCGTTGTTTACTGTGGAAGGAGACGACGGGGCATTAATGCGTATGCAGGAATTATTCAGCCTGCTGCCAAACCGTATTGTTCAGATTCCCACAGACGCAAAAACAAAGTATCATGCAGCAGCCAGTGTAGCCAGCAACCATGTAACAGGTCTTTTATCTTTTGCCATAAATTTGCTGAAAGAAGCAGGTATTACGGAGAAGACCGCATATGAGATGTTGGAGCCATTGGTGAAGAACTGTATCGATGCCGTGTTTTCACAAGGGTGTAAAGAATCACTGACAGGACCTGTTGAACGAAATGACAAGGGGACGGTGGAAAAGCATCTGGCGGCATTGGAAAAGCCCGAGTGGAATCAGGCATACCGTGCAGTGGGAATGCTGGTAACAGAGTTGGCGGAAGAAAAACATCCCAAAAAGAATTACGATGAAATAAAGCAGCTGTTGAATAAAGAAAGTTATTGAAAAATTGGAGGAAAATATGAAGAACACAGTAATAACATTACAGCAGGCGAAGGAAAACGGAGAAAAGGTCACCATGCTTACAGCTTATGACTATTCTACCGCAAAATTAATGGATGAAGCAGGAATAAATATGATTCTGATAGGCGATTCTCTTGGAATGGTGATGTTAGGATATGAAGATACCCTGTCTGTCACCATGGAAGATATGATTCATCATACCAAGGCAGTAGCAAGGGGAGCAAAGAATGCTCTTATCGTAACAGACCTGCCTTTTATGTCTTATCAGACCTCTGTGTATGATGCAGTAGTAAATGCAGGCAGACTGATGAAAGAAGGGCGTGCGCAGGCAGTAAAACTGGAAGGCGGAAGAGAAATTGCAGAGCATATTGAAGCGATTACCAAAGCCTCTATCCCGGTTGTAGCACATCTGGGCCTGACACCTCAGTCCTTAAATGCTTTTGGAGGTTTTAAGGTGCAGGGTAAATCCGAAGAGGCAGCCAGAAAACTGCTGGAGGATGCGCTGATTGTAGAACGGGCCGGAGCAAAGGCAATTGTTCTGGAATGTGTACCTGCAAAGCTGGCAGAACTGATTACAAAAAAAGTAAGTGTACCTACCATTGGAATAGGAGCAGGTGCAGGATGCGATGGACAGGTACTGGTATATCAGGATATGCTGGGAATGTTCAGTGATTTTAAACCCAAGTTTGTAAAGCAGTATGCCCAGATTGGAAAAGAGATGAATAAAGCGTTTCAGCACTATATAGAAGAAGTGCAGTCTGGTGCTTTTCCGTCACAGGAACATGTTTTTAAAATAGATGATGAAATTATAGAAAAATTATATTAGAGGACAAGTATGGAAATTATAAAAAGTATAGAAGAATTACGCCCAGTCATTAAGGGATGGAAAAGAGAAGGGCTTACAGTTGGACTTGTTCCAACCATGGGCTATCTCCATGAAGGACATAAAAGTCTGATTGCAAAAGCAGTAGAAGAAAATGACCGTGTGGTGGTGAGTGATTTTGTAAATCCAACTCAGTTTGGAGCCAATGAAGATCTTTCCAGTTACCCACGGGATATGGAGCGTGATGCGGCATTATGCAGAGCCGCAGGCGCCCATGTTATCTTCCATCCGGAAGCGGAGGAAATGTATTTTTCGGATAAATGTACTTTTGTGGATATGGACAAGATTACCAAGGGGCTTTGTGGAAGAACACGTCCGGTGCACTTTTCCGGAGTCTGTACCGTGGTAGCAAAACTTTTTAATATTGTAACACCGGACAGGGCATATTTTGGAGAAAAGGATGCCCAGCAGCTTGCAGTAATTAAGCGTATGGTGCGGGATTTGAATTTTGATATTACTGTGGTAGGATGCCCTATTGTAAGAGAAGCAGATGGACTTGCTTTAAGCTCCAGAAATACATATCTGAGTGAGGCAGAACGGAAGGCGGCACTGATATTAAACAAATCACTGACTCTTGGAAAAGAAATAATAAAGGAAGGAGAAACAGATACTGCAAAAGTCCGGGAAGAAATTGTAAAAAATCTTGAGACTGAAGCTCTGGCAAAAGTAGATTATGTAGAAATCGTAGATGCAGAAAATCTGGAACCCATACAGCAGATAAAGTCTTCTGTTCTTGTGGCGATTGCAGTTTATATTGGAAAAACAAGACTGATTGATAATTTTAGTATATAAGGAGATATCATGAATTTAAAAATGTTAAAAGGAAAAATTCATCGTGCAGTAGTAAAGCAGGCGGAACTTAATTATGTAGGAAGTATTACCATAGATACCGAACTTATGGAAGCTGCCGGTATTTTGGAGTACGAAAATGTACAAATTGTAGATGTAGAAAATGGAAACCGTTTTGAAACCTATACCATAGCAGGAGATGCGGGAAGCGGGATGGTCTGCTTAAATGGAGCAGCAGCAAGACAAGTGCTTCCAGGGGACCATGTGATTATTATGGCATATGCCCAAATGTCTCCCCAAGAGGCAGCCGAATATCATCCACAGGTGGTATTTGTAGATGAAGAAAATAAAATTGAAAAAGTAACAACATATGAGAAACATGGACAAATTTCCGGCTGATAAAAAGGAGAACTATTATGTTACAGGGAAAAACAGTATTACTGGGAGTTTCTGGGGGAATTGCAGCCTATAAAATGCCCAATGTGGCACGTATGCTGAAGAAACTCCATTGCAACGTACATGTACTTATGACAGAAAACGCATTAAATTTTATTACGGCAACTACCTTTGAAACATTAACAGGAAATAAATGTCTGATTGATACATTTGATCGGAATTTTGAATTTTCGGTAGAGCATGTGGCTTTGGCGAAGCAGGCAGATCTTGTATTGATAGCGCCGGCTACTGCCAATGTGATTGGAAAGATTGCCAATGGAATTGCAGACGACATGCTGACTACTACAGTGATGGCATGTACTTGTCGTACCCTGATTTCTCCGGCGATGAATCATAATATGTATTTGAATCCCATTGTCCAGGATAATCTGCAGAAGCTTCAGGGCTTCGGATATGAAATTATTCCGCCGGATACAGGGATGCTGGCCAATGGAGATATCGGCATGGGGAAAATGCCCTCTGAAGAAACACTGGTGGAATATGTGGTGAAGGAATTAGCCAGAGAAAAAGATCTGGAAGGAAAGAAAGTGCTGGTAACAGCCGGACCTACCAGAGAAATCATTGATCCGGTAAGATTTATAAGCAACCATTCCACTGGAAAAATGGGATATGCACTGGCCAAAGCTGCTATGCTGCGGGGAGCACAGGTGACTCTTGTGTCAGGACCTGTGGCTCAGAATCCCCCAAGATTTGTAGAAACCGTGAAGATAACAACTGCGGACGAGATGTATGAGGCTGTTATGGAACGGGCAGAGGATATGGATATTATTATAAAATCAGCTGCAGTTGCAGATTATCGTCCGGTGGAAGCGGCAGAAGATAAAATAAAGAAAAAAGAAGGGGATAGTAATATTCCTCTGGTTCGAACCAAAGATATTCTGGCGGAGCTGGGACAGAAAAGGGAAGCGGGAAAAATAAAAGCATTTTTATGCGGGTTTTCCATGGAAACAAAAGATTTGGAACAAAATTCCAGGATAAAGCTTCAGAAGAAAAAGGTAGATATGATTGCTGCCAATAGCTTAAAAGTAGAAGGAGCAGGATTTGGGACAGATACCAATGTGCTTACTCTTTTTACTTCAAATGATATGAAAAAATTGGAATTAATGGGAAAAGAAGAGGCATCTCATGAGATACTGGATTCAATTGTTAAAATTTGGAAGAAATAAATAAAAATTATTAACAGAATGTACATTTTTTGTTAATGCTGTCTATAAAAATTTTGGTTATACTATAATTACAATAAAAAAATTGTTTAAATTGTAATATAGATATAACAGCAAAGATGGAGGCAGCATATGAGAAAAAATGCAGAAAAATTTGTAAAATATGGTTTTGTTATGTCTTTAATAACGGCTGCATGGTGTCTTCTGGCAACAGGGGAGCGAACAAATGCGGTCGTTTCTTTTTTTCAAAATTTGGAAAAAACAGTATTTGTGCAGGAGTTTACCAGTACAGAATATCGCTATAATGATAAATTTGAAAAAACGCTGAATCGTTACAGGAGCTTTCAATCCATGTATCAGGAGAATTACTCCACTGCGATTCCGGGATTGACATCAACGGATGTGATGGGAAATATCTGCACAGAGATGGTTCCACAGGGAATCTGTATTGCTGGAAATTATATGCTGGTAACAGCTTATGATAATTCTGTGGTAAGCGATAAGAAATATAATAAATTGGACAATTCCGTGATTTATGTGCTATCCAATGAAAATCCCCGAAACCGTCAGCTGTTAACCACAATTGTACTTCCTGATGTTAACCATGTAGGCGGTATTGCCTATGATGGAGAACGGATCTGGATTGCTAAAAGCACTACACGAAAATGCAGTGTCATTGATTATGAAATTATAAAAAATGCGGCAGAATCCGGAAAGAGCAGTTATTTCCTCGAAGAATATACACAGGATGTAGAGTGTGGGGCAGTAGCATCCTTTGTGACATATCATAAGGATCGTATCTGGGTAGGAACATATTCAAACCGCATCAGCGGTACCGGAACCCTAAGAAGTTATAAGGTAGTAAAAGGAGATAAAATCAGGCTGATTAAGAAGGAGGAAATAGAAATTCCAAGATTCGCAAATGGGGCAGCATTTATAGAAAATAACGGGAAAACATATATGGCAGTATCTACGTCAAAAGGACGTTTCTTTCACTCGGAGGTTTATTTTTATCAGGTGGAAGAAGATATTTACAGTGATAATAATCTGTATTACTGTTATAATTCCAGTAAATTTCCTCCAATGGCAGAAGAACTTATTTGCGATGGAGAAGATACGTATTTTCTGTTTGAATCCTCTGCAACTTGTTACAGTACTCCTACCTACATCAGGTGCAGTTATCCGGTAGACCGGATATGTGCTCTTTCTACGATGAAATTATTCCGAGACGATAAGATGCAGGCATATGATAATGTGAAGGATGGGTCACGGGATATTTCAATACAATCAACAGAACATGCTTATTACCAGTCCAAAAAAGAATATTGGAGGATATGTGCATAAAGCAATAATAAACGTAGGAATAAGGGCGGAAATATGGTATGATATAAATGACAGGGGCGTGAGGATTATGGAAAAAAATGCACATCTTGCAGATATTTATATCAAAATATATCATAAGCGTACATTGACAATGGAGGATTTGGCTTTTTTGTCAAAGTATGATCCCGAATGCTTTGTTAAGACTTGCCAGAATATTGTGTATAATCTTCCGGAAGCAGAAGAAATTCTGCAGATGGAAACAGAGGTAGTGGAACAAGAACAGAAACTGGAGACAAAGGAAGTTGTTTCTAAGAAACAAAATATAGACATAATTCTGGGGAATCTGAAAAAGATGGAAATGAAAGAACTTCCGGTAAAAAAAGTGAAATCAGAAACAGTAAAGCAATTATTGGGAAATCTTTATATGGAATTGCTGTTCCCACATAGTGGCGAGAATCAGTATTTTGATATGAAGAAAGAGGAAGAAGAATCACGCTTTAATAAAAGAGTGTAGTTTAGTTTTTTAAATGAAAAGAGAAAGAAAGAATTTTTTGTAAAAAAACAGTTGAAAAAAAAGTATGGTTGTGGTAGAATTTTTACAATTTAGACATACAGTAAGTTGAAAGCACCTGTATTTATAAATAGAAGGAAATACAGGTGTAATCGTGTGCCAAAAATAAATTTACATTGTAAGTAACCCCTATGAAAGAAAAGAATCCCTCTTTTTTTTTGTAAAAAATCAGGTAATATAAGAGATTCAGCAGAAAGGGCAAGGTAAATAAATGAAAGCATTTCTAATACTGGAGGATGGAACTGTGTTTGAGGGAACAAGCATAGGATCCGCCAAAGAAATAATCAGTGAAATCGTATTTAACACCGCTATGACAGGGTATCTTGAAGTCTTAACAGATCCGTCTTATGCCGGACAGACAGTAGTCATGACATATCCATTGATTGGAAATTATGGTATTACACCAGATGTGGAATCCGAAAAGCCATGGCCGAAGGGATATATTGTAAGAGAATTATCCAGAATGCCCAGCAACTTCCGTTGTGAAGGAACAATCCAGGATTACTTAAAGGAGCATGATATTTCAGGTATTGCCGGTATAGATACCAGAGCACTGACTAAAATTCTCCGGGAAAAGGGTACCCTGAATGGTATGATTACCACCAATGAAAATTATAATATAGATGAGATTATTCCAAAATTAAAAGAACATATGGCTGTGGATGTTGTAAAGAGCGTAACCTGTAAGTCTCCTTATAAACTAAGCGGAAAAGGAAAGAAAGTCGCACTTCTGGATTTAGGTACAAAGAAAAATATTGCCCAGTCTTTAAATGAAAGAGGATGTGATGTGACCGTATATCCGGCATACACCAGTGCAGAAGAGATTTTGACTTCTAATCCAGATGGAATTATGTTAAGCAACGGACCTGGAGATCCAAAGGAATGCGGAGAAATTATTGAAGAGCTTAAGAAGTTATATAATTCAGATGTGCCTATTTTTGCAATCTGTCTGGGACATCAGTTAATGGCACTGGCAAACGGTGCAGATTCTTATAAAATGAAATATGGACACAGGGGAGGAAATCATCCGGTAAAAGATTTGGAAACCGGAAGAGTATACATATCTTCTCAGAACCATGGTTATGTAATAGACACCGACAAACTTGATCCGAAGGTGGCAGTTTCTTCCTTTGTAAATGTAAATGACGGAACAAATGAAGGGCTGAAATATACCGGAAAAAACATTTATACGGTACAGTTCCATCCGGAGGCATGTCCGGGACCACAGGACAGTGCATACTTGTTTGACAAATTTATCAATATGATGGGAGGAAATCAGTAATGCCAAAGAAATCAAATATCAAGAAAGTATTAGTGATTGGTTCCGGTCCTATTGTTATCGGACAGGCAGCAGAATTTGACTATGCAGGAACTCAGGCATGCCGTTCCTTAAAGGAAGAGGGTATTGAAGTAATACTTGTAAACTCCAATCCTGCTACGATTATGACGGATAAAGAAATTGCAGATAAAGTATACATTGAACCATTGACTGTAAAAGTATTAGAGCAGATTATTCTGGAGGAAAAACCGGATAGTGTACTTCCTACTTTAGGAGGACAGGCTGGTCTGAACCTTGGAATGGAGCTGGATGAATCAGGATTCTTAGCAGCAAATGGAGTAAAGTTAATTGGAACCACAGCTCAGACCATTAAAAAGGCAGAAGACCGTCTGGAATTCAAAGAGACAATGGAAAAAATCAATGAGCCGGTAGCTCCATCTCTGGTTGTGGAAAACGTAGAAGACGGAATTGCGTTTACCAATACCATCGGTTATCCAATTGTGCTTCGTCCAGCTTATACCTTAGGGGGAAGCGGCGGCGGTATCGCTAACAATGAAACAGAACTTATCGAGATTTTAACCAACGGACTGCGTCTCTCCCGTGTAGGACAGGTTCTGGTGGAACGCTGTATCTCAGGCTGGAAAGAAATTGAATATGAAGTAATGCGTGATGCGGCAGGAAACTGTATTACAGTATGTAATATGGAAAATATTGACCCGGTTGGAGTTCATACAGGAGACAGTATTGTAGTAGCACCATCTCAGACATTGGGAGATAAGGAATATCAGATGCTTCGTACTTCTGCAATGAACATTATTTCAGAATTAAATATCACTGGCGGATGTAACGTACAGTACGCGCTGCACCCAACCAGTTTTGAATACTGTGTAATTGAAGTAAATCCTCGTGTAAGCCGTTCTTCTGCGCTGGCTAGTAAGGCAACTGGATATCCGATTGCTAAAGTTGCAGCAAAGATTGCACTGGGTTATACATTGGATGAAGTTAAAAATGCAATTACAGGAAAAACATACGCAAGCTTTGAGCCAGTGCTGGATTACTGTGTTGTAAAGATTCCAAGACTTCCTTTTGATAAATTTATTACAGCAAAGAGAACCCTGACTACTCAGATGAAAGCGACTGGAGAAGTTATGAGTATCTGCACTAATTTTGAAGGTGCATTGATGAAAGCAATCCGTTCTCTGGAACAGCATGTGGACAGCATGATGTCTTATGACTTTACCGCCCTTTCTCAAAAAGAATTGAAAGAGCAGTTAAAGGTAGTAGACGACCGCAGAATCTGGGTAATTGCAGAAGCACTGCGTAAGGGAATATCTTATGATGAAATTCATGAGATTACTATGATTGACCACTGGTTCATTGACAAGATTGCAATCTTGGTAGAGATGGAAGAGCGTTTACGGAAAGAAGAATTATCCGCCCCATTATTAAAAGAAGCAAAACGCATTGAATTTCCAGATAGCGTAATTGCAACTTTGACAGGAAAAGAAGAAATTGAAATTCGTGACATGCGTTATGAAAACGGAATTATAGCGGCATACAAAATGGTAGATACCTGTGCAGCAGAGTTTGAGGCAGAAACACCATATTACTACTCCTGCTTTGATGGAGAAAATGAGGCAATCGAAACCAATAGTAAAAAGAAGGTTATGGTACTTGGTTCCGGTCCTATCCGTATCGGACAGGGGATTGAATTCGACTACTGTTCTGTACATTGTACCTGGGCATTTGCAAAAGAAGGTTATGAAACCATAATTGTAAATAATAACCCGGAAACAGTATCTACAGATTTTGATATTGCAGATAAGCTGTATTTTGAGCCATTGACTCCGGAAGATGTGGAAAGTATTGTGCGTTTGGAAAAACCAGACGGGGCAGTGGTACAGTTTGGCGGACAGACAGCCATTAAGCTTACCGAAAGTCTGATGAAAATGGGTGTTCCAATCTGGGGAACAAAGGCTGAAGACGTAGATGCAGCAGAAGACCGTGAGTTATTTGATCAAATTTTAGAGCAGACAGAAATACCAAGAGCAGCAGGCGGAACAGTGTTTACAGCAGAAGAAGCAAAAGCAGTAGCTAAACGTCTGGGTTATCCGGTACTGGTTCGTCCTTCTTATGTATTAGGCGGCCAGGGAATGCAGATTGCATATTCAGATGAAGAAGTGGAAGAATTCATGGAAATCATCAATAGAATTGCACAGGACCGTCCAATTCTGGTAGATAAATATCTTCAGGGAAAAGAAATTGAAGTAGATGCAGTATGTGACGGAGAGGATATTCTGATTCCGGGAATCATGGAACATATTGAACGTACGGGAGTTCATTCCGGAGACAGTATTTCCGTATATCCAGCACCAACCATCAGTCAGAAAGTAAAAGACACCATCGTAGACTATACAGGAAGACTGGCAAAGGCACTTCATGTTATTGGGTTAATCAATATTCAGTTTATTGCCATAGATGAAGCGGTGTATGTTATTGAAGTAAACCCTCGTTCTTCCAGAACAGTACCATATATCAGCAAGGTAACTGGAATTCCCATTGTAGATTTAGCAACTCAGGTAATCATTGGAAATACCTTAAAGGGTATGGGATATCCAACAGGGCTTGCACCGGAAGCAGATTTTATTGCAATTAAGATGCCGGTATTCTCCTTCGAGAAACTTCGTGGAGCAGAAATCAGCCTTGGACCGGAAATGAAATCTACAGGAGAATGTCTTGGTATTGGTAAGACATTTGATGAAGCGCTGTATAAGGCGTTTTTGGGAGCAGGAATTGAGCTGCCGAAACATAAACGTATGATTATGACAGTAAAAGATGCAGATAAGCCAGAATCAGTAGCAGTGGCTGAGCGTTTCAAAAAGCTGGGATATACCATATATGCAACCAGAAGTACGGCAAAATATTTACAGGAGCATGGTGTAGAGGCATTGCGTATCAATAAAATCTCACAGGAATCACCAAACGTTATGGACCTGATTCTTGGACACGAGATTGATCTTGTAATTGACACACCTACACAGGGACGTGATAAGACAAGAGATGGATTCTTAATCCGAAGAAATGCCATTGAAACAGGTGTATATTGTATCACTGCTATGGATACAGCCAATGCACTGGCACGAAGCCTGGAACATGCAAATGAAACCAAAGAACTCAACCTGATTGATATTGCACAGGTTAAAAATATTTAAGACTGTAATCAATACGAAAAACAAGAGAACAGCCAAGGGAAAGCAAACTTTCCTTTGGCTGTTCTCTTGTTTTTAGCAAGGCACCCTCTGGCTCAGGGTACTATTGTGATAAAGTGTGGAGTAAGTAACATCCTCACCAAACCATTCCGGGGGTACAAAGGCATTGGCTTCCTCTTCTGTATCGAATTCCACTTCTGCCAGAATCAGCGGTGCCAGACTTCCTTCGAACACATCAAGTTCAATCGTAAGGTTTTCTGAAAAAGGAATTAGATATCGCTTTTTAGAAATGAGAATACCATCGATTTTGGGTAATAAATGTTCATAGGCTTCTTTCGTCAGCGGAAGGTTATATTCTTCACGAACCATAAGCCCCTTTGATTTGTAGGTAAGATAATAATCACTATTCTCTCGCCGGATGCGTACTACCGGTTCCGTGCAAAGATATCCCTGTTCCAATTGAAGACATGTATATTGGGACAGATTCTCTGGTAAAATATCAATTAAAAATTTACGTTCTATTTCCATAAAAATTCCTTTCCTGAGAGTTTCCTATTATTATAGATGACAGGAAAAGGGATGTAAAGTAAATTTGTAGATACAAACAAAAAGAAAGAGGATGATTTCATCCTCTTTCTTATGCGTTCAGTTAAATTACTGCTGTCCGCCAGACATCTGCTGTTCCTGTTTCATGATCATTTTCTTAACCATTTCTCCACCGATAGAACCAGCCTGTGCAGAAGTTAAGTCTCCATTATAACCTTCTTTTAAAGGTACACCAATTTCAGATGCAACTTCCTGTTTAAAACGGTTCATAGCTTCTTTTGCCTGAGGTACTGCCATTTTGCTTGTGTTGGAACCAGAGTTTGTAGATCCACTCATGTGATTCACCTCCAAATTTTTCTCTTTATATTTTTTGACAAGGACATCATTCTGAGCCGGTTCATTCCGTGGAATGATGTCCCTTTCAAAATGTTATCACTTATCATGGTGTTATTATCTGCAAAGATGTGAAAATTATAAATGGGAATTTAAACCAATTGTTTTAAAAAAGAAAGAGGGGTCATATGATATTTTTTTTTAAAGGCGCGATGGAAGTAAGATAAGTTGTGAAAGCCCACGGAAAGGGAAACATCCAGAATAGAAGTATTGCCCTGTTCAAAAAGTGCTACGGATTTTTCCAACCGAAGATTATTAATATATTCAATACAGGTCATGCTCATGTGTTTTTTAAAAAAACGCATAAAATGATATTCACTGAAATAACAAAGTTTTGCAAGGTCTGAAACAGTAAGGGATTGGGCATAATGAACTTCAATATAGTCCAGCACCAATTTTAACTTATCAGATGGAGTACCTGTCTCAGAGGAAAGGTTTTTTTCGCTGTACTGAAGCAGGAGAAAAATAACCTGTAAAAACAACGATTTCATTGCAAGCTCGTATCCTACAGCAGCGCCGCTATATAAAGAATTTATCTGTCCAAAAATTTTCCGGAGAGAAGTATAAGCTGGATGGTCCTTCCGGATAAGATAAGGTATCGTAAACTCCTGATTGCTCAGAGGTGTAAGATAACGGGTGGAACAGATATCCGTAGAATTTCCACCTAGAAAATTCATATGAAATACATAGGTTTCGGAATTAACATCAAGATTAGTATTGCGGGTAAAAGAGTGAAGAACCAGGGGAGGAATAAAGAGGAGATCGCCAGCCTCCATGGGATAGTCAGTCAGATTAATCTGGTATAGTCCTCTGCCCTCTGTAATCATGGTAAACTCTGCTTCCTCATGCCAGTGTGTGGTGACTACAGGATAGTCAGAGTTCAGCATAGTGACGTATTTTTGTACCGGGAAAAAGGCTTCTCCATGTTTGGCATCCTCTTTTTGTTCTAGGGCAAGAGAGTGAAGTTTTTTCATGATAATAGTATTCCTTTCCTAAATAGCAGTTTTGTGTTATAAAAGGCAAATATATTGCAAGAAAAAATAAAGATAATAACTTATAATAGCAGTATAATACAAAAGAAACAATACAACAAGGATGGTGAGGGTAAAAATGAAAAATAGGAAAATTGTATTAAAAGAAGATTTGAAAAAGGGATTCCAAGATTTAGGATTAGAAGAAGGAGATAATGTAATTGTTCATGCTTCACTTAGCAGTCTTGGGTTTGTATGCGGCGGAGCACAGCCTGTCATAGAGGCACTTCTTGAAACGGTTGGTGAAAGCGGAACCATTATGATGCCTGCACAAAGCTGGAAAAATTTAGACCCACAAGCCGGAGTCCACTGGGAAGAGCCAGAAGAATGGTGGCAGTTTATCAGAGAGAACTGGCCTGCCTATGATAAAGATATTACACCTACCAATACCATGGGAGCAGTTGCAGAGATGTTTCGTAAATGGCCTGGGGCAACACGCAGCAGTCATCCGGCACGTTCTTTTGCCGCAAAAGGGAAACATGCAGAATATCTGTTAAAGGATCATGATTTACATGATATTTTTGGTGAAAAATCACCAGTTGGAAAACTATATGAATTGAATGGAAAAGTTCTTCTTCTGGGAGTAGGATACGATAAGAATACCTCACTTCATCTTGCAGATGTAAGAGCAGATTATCCGGGAAAAAGATATGCAGATGAAAGCAGTGCCATGATGGTAAATGGAAAAAGAGAATGGGTAACATATGAAACACTTGTTGTAGATGGGGAAGATTTTGAAGAAATCGGAGAAGCTTTTGAAACGGCCTATAAGGTAAGTAGAGGAAGTATCGGCAATGGAAAGGTTACCTGTATGAGCCAGAGGGATATCGTTGACTTTGCAGTAAAGTGGATTGAAAAAAATAGAAAATAGAAAGCATAACATGAAAGGAATGGATAGGAAAATGAAAAGAAAATGGTGGCATGAAAAAATAGCATATCAGATTTATCCCAAAAGTTTTTTAGATACTAATGGTGATGGTATCGGAGATTTGCGTGGAATAATTTCAAAACTGGATTACCTGAAGGAACTTGGAGTAGACATTATCTGGCTGTCTCCTATTTATAAATCGCCTTTTGTAGATCAGGGATATGATATTTCAGATTATTATTCCATTGCACCGGAGTTTGGAACCATGGAAGAATTTGATGAACTTCTGGCAGAGGCTAAGAAGAGAGAAATGTATATTATTATGGATTTGGTGGTAAACCATTGTTCCGATCAGCATGAGTGGTTTCAGAAAGCGTTGGCAGATCCGGAAGGAGAATATGCAGATTATTTTTATTTCAGAGAAGGAAAAGATGGAAATCCCCCTAGTAATTATCGTTCCTATTTTGGAGGAAACTGCTGGGAGCCTGTTCCGGGAACAGAGAAATATTATCTTCATATGTTCGCAAAGGAACAGCCGGATTTAAACTGGGAAAATCCAAAATTGAAACAGGAAATCTATGATATGGTAAACTGGTGGCTGGAAAAAGGTCTGGCAGGGTTTCGTATCGATGCAATTATTAATATTAAGAAAAATCTGGACTTTCCAAATTTTGAACCGGATGGTGCAGATGGGTTGGCAGGCTGCTGGAAAATGGTAGAGAGTGCAGAAGGTGTGGCAGAACTTTTAGAAGAACTGAAGGAGCACACGTTTCAGAAATACGATGCATTTACGGTTGCGGAAGTATTTAATATGAAAGAAGATGAGCTGCCGCAATTTATCGGGGAAGAAGGACATTTCTCAACGATATTTGATTTCAGTGCCCATTCCTTAAGTGATGGGGAACATGGCTGGTACGATGCAGTGGAAATGGACTTTAAGAAGTGGCGGGAAACCATTATGGCTTCTCAAATGGAGGTTCAGAAGGCTGGACTTGAAGCTAATATTATAGAAAATCATGATGAGCCAAGAGGAGTATCACGATTTCTTCCGGAATATGCCCAAAACCCGGCAGGAACCAAAATGCTTGGTACTGTAAGTGTTTTCTTACGGGGAATTCCATTTATATATCAGGGGCAGGAAATCGGAATGCAGAATGCAGTATGGGGAAGTATCGAGGAGTATGATGATATCAGTACAAAAGATCAGTATCATATTGCAAGAGAAGCAGGTCTTTCCAACGAGGAAGCACTGGAGGTCTGCCAAAGAATGAGCCGTGATAACGCAAGAACACCGGTACAATGGAGTGGGGAAGAAAATGCAGGATTTACTGCGGGAACACCATGGATGAAGGTGAACTCCAACTATACTGTTATTAATGCAGAAAGTCAGGAAAAGCAGGAAGATTCCGTGTTGAATTATTACCGCAAAATGACTGCTTTGCGGAAATCACCGGAGTATAAAGAAGTACTTACTTATGGCGAATTTGTGCCTGCATATGAAGAAACAGATACGGTTATGGCGTATTACCGTGTAGATGGTGAGAAGCGGATAATGATAGCAGGAAACTTCGGTCAAGATAAGGTGGAATTGCAGTCGGAACACAATGTAAAAGGGGTACTGTTATCCAATCAGGGTAAAACGCAGGTTGAAAAAGTGCTGGAACTGGAAAGCTGTGAGGTTATAGTGTTAGAGTGTGTATAAAAATCAAAGGAGGAGAAGGGAAGTGACAAATAAGGAAATTGTTCAAGGGTTTTTTCAAGAAGCTTATCAAAATCAAAATTATGATTTTGTAATGGAATACTTTTCCAAGGACTATTTAGATTATAGTCCGGCAGGGGCCAGGAGCAACAAAGATGCGGTAGAGCATATAGGAAACTGCATGGGAGTTTTGCCAACAGGAAAGAAGATTGCTTTTGAAGCGTTGGAAAACTTCAAAGTAGTAAATGGGAAGGTGACAGAATCCTGGGGATATTGGCCCGATATGGAGATTCTGAATAAGTTAAAAGCAAGAGAGTAAGGAGAACAGATATGAATCAAAAAGAAAGAATGCTAAAAGGTTTACCTTACAAGGCATGGTTAGATGGTCTGGAAGAGGAACGCATAGAAAATAAAAAGAGAAATTACCAGTATAATCAACTTTCGCCGGATGAAACCCAGAAGCAGGAAGAGTTAATCCGCAGTATCATTGGCACATGTGGAAAGAACATTAATATTGAGGCACCATTTCGTTGTGACTATGGATATAATATAGAGGTTGGAAATAATTTTTATTCTAATTATAATCTAACCATTCTGGATGTAGGGAAAGTAACGATTGGAGAAAATGCGATGATTGCACCGAACGTGTCTATTTATACGGCAGGCCATCCCGTTCATCCGGATTCCAGAAATTCAGGCTATGAATATGGTATTGGCGTTACCATTGGAGATAATGTCTGGATAGGAGGAAGTACGGTCATAAATCCCGGGGTGCATATTGGAGATAATGTTGTAATTGGTTCTGGGAGTGTAGTAACAAAAGACATTCCTGACAATGCCATTGCAGTTGGAAATCCATGCAGAGTTTTACGCTACATTACAGAAGAGGACCGAAAATATTATTATAGGAACTGTGAGTTTGATGTAGAGGATTATTCCGCTGGAATCATGGACATGGATAATTAGAAATGATATTATAGTCATAATAAGAAAATGAGCAGGAGGAATATTATGGCGAAGATAGGAGTATTTCTGGCAGATGGATTTGAAGAAATTGAGGGACTGACCGTTGTAGATATATTACGCCGGGCAGGGGTAGAAGTGGCTGCAATATCTATTATGGGAAGAAAAGAAATTTATGGAGCACATGAGATTACAGTACTTGCAGATGTATTATATGAGGATGCAGTATTTGAATCTTTTGATGGTCTGGTACTTCCGGGAGGAATGCCGGGAACGACCCATCTGGGAGCCCATGACGGAGTTAAGAAGCAGATAAAGGAATTTGCAGCAGAAGGAAAACTGGTGGCGGCAATCTGCGCAGCACCAAGTGTCTTAGGAGAAAATGGAATTCTCAAAGGGAAAAAAGCAGTATGCTATCCAAGTTTTGAAGAAAAGCTGGAGGGAGCAGAAGTACTTTTTGAAGAGGTTGTACAGGATGGAAATGTCATTACCAGCAGAGGAATGGGAACAGCAATTCCTTTTTCCCTGAAAATCATTGAGTATCTGATAAATCAGGAGAAGGCAGAAGAAATAGCAGAGTCCATTATTTATAATCTGAAAAAGCATAGGGTAAAGTTTTTGTAGGATATTAATTAAAATAAATAATAAGAGAACACCTTCTTTGTGTTATGATTTTAACGACGAAGAAAAAAACATTACAAAGGATGGGTGCTCTCTATGATTAAAAGTATACAACAGTTTGAAGAAGTTGGGGTAAAAAAATTAGGAAAAGTTTTAGAAGATTTTGTTAAAACACCTGAAAAGCAGGCAGAGTTCATTTACGGTGTAAGGGATGAAGTAGTTCAATTAGGCTTAGATATTATCAAAGAGACGTTTGAAAGTATGGATGAAGAGCTTAGGACAAGTGGGCTTCGCAGGTCAGGATGGGTAATTAGTAGACGGGATGAAACATCCTTAATCACAAGTCTTGGAACAGTAAAGTACAGAAAAACGTTATTCAGAAATAAAGAAACCGGTGCATGTGAGTACCTATTAGATCGTATTATGGGGTTGGAAAGTCATGTTAGAATGACTGAAGATGCAGAAGCACAGATGCTGGAAGAAGCTGTAGAAAGTAGTTATCGAAAAGGTGGTATGAGGGTTAGTATTTCAGATGCTGTAAGTAAACAAACGGTAAAAAATAAAATACATGATTTGAAGTTCTTTTCAACAACAAGCGAATTGTCGGAGAAGAAACAAGTAGATTATCTCTACATTGATGCAGATGAAGATCATGTTTCCCTACAGTATTTAGAACGAAAGGGTGACATTGTAAAACCAAGGTCCAATACCAGTATGCCGAAACTAGCCTACGTATATGAAGGAGTTGAGCCTGAAGCACCCAAAAGTCAAAGAATGAAGTTGGTAAAGCCTAAATATTTTGGTGGAATTTACGAAGGCAGCAAAGGGGTGGAACAATTCTGGAGAGAAATCTATGAGTATATTCAGGCGACTTATGAGGTGGGTAAAATCAAGCATATTTATATCAATGGAGATGGAGCTTCCTGGATTAAAAGCGGTCGCAAGTGGATTGCAGGATCCACTTTTGTTTTAGATAAATTCCATATGCAAAAATATATCATTTCAGCAACTTCTCACTTGCTGGATTCCGCAAGCGATGCAAGAAGTGAACTATATCATGCCATTCATAAAAAATCCAAATGGATGGCTACAGCTACGTTTGAAAAGATTTTAAATGTAACAGAAACAGAAAGCCAGAGAAGAAAAGTGGAGACCAGTATGACATACATTTTAGGTCATTGGGATGGAATCATGCAGGGACTTCGAAATAAAGGAGCACGAATGGGTTGTAGTGCAGAAGGTCATGTAAGCCATATCTATGCGGACAGAATGAGTTCCAGACCGTTAGGATGGAGTAAAAAGGGCATTCACCAAATGTCAAAACTACGCGTTTATAAGGCAAACCAGGGAAATATACTAGATTTAGTGAGAATGCAAAAACAAGAATTACCGATAGCTGCTGGAGCAGAGGAAGAAAGAATCTATTTGAGTAGTGAGATGTTTCGAGCAGAAAAGAAACGTTTAATACAAGAACAACGCTATGTAGAAAGAATGACACATAGTATTCCGTTTCCGGAAGTGAAAAAAATAGCTTATTTCAAGAATCACATTTGGGGATTGTAAAAAGAATAAGAAGTAGGTATAGTGTGAACAGAAGTTAAATCTGAAACACATCAAGGGAATTCTCTGCCCAATTAAATCCTACAGTAAATTTACGCTATCCTGAAAAAGAGTTGACAAATTTTATTGAGTATGATTTACTAAAATAGTAAACTGGATTAAAACATAAAAGAAAGCGAGGTAAAACAATGAATAATTTAGCATACAACAACAGTAACTTAATAAATAATTGTAAATTTACCTCGATGGTTGTAGATAGGAAATAGTATATTTTATGTTCGAAAAGTAGAATATACAGTTAGTTGTGCGACGAAAGTACAATGAGATTTCTGCGTATTTAACCCCGTGGTAGATTTGTCTGCCACGGGGTTTTTGCGTGCAAAATCATCGGGGAGAAAATACATTTTAAAACATACAAAGGAGAGAAGGACGTGAAAAAAATACTGAAATACATAGTAAAGTACTGGTATGCCTACATATTTGCAATTGCATGCATGGTGGCGGCAATTGTACTGGATATGCTGTACCCTATGATTACAAAAAGTATTGTAGATGATGTTATTATAGGCGGGAAAATGGAACTGCTGGGAGGCCTGCTTATCACTATCTTTATCATAGGAATTGGCAGGGCACTGGGAGGCTATTTCAAGGAATTTACCTTTGACTGTGTCAGCATTAAAATTGCATCCGGACTGAGAAAGGATTTATTTGCACATATTGAAGGGTTATCCATGGACTATTTTGATGATACCAACACTGGGGAACTGATGGCCCGGGTGAAAGATGATGTGGATAACATCTGGAATGCTCTTGGATTTGTGGGTATGTTAATTATAGAGGTTGTAATCCATGTGTCCATTGTGCTGTACTGCATGTTTACACTGGATTTCAAACTGGCATTTATTCCGCTGGCAGCTATGATTCTTATGGGAGCAATCGCAGTTTTTATGGAGCGGAAACTAGGAAAAGTGTATGAGTCAATCAGTGAAGAAAATGCAGTGCTTACTACGATTGCGGAAGAAAATCTTACAGGGGTTCGTACCGTAAAAGCTTTTGCAAGAGAAAAGTTTGAGATTCAGAAATTTCTGTCTCATAACAAGCGGTATTATGATTTGAATATGCAGCAGTCCAAGATACTGGTACGTTATCATCCGATTTTCCAGTTTACCGGAAAGCTATTACCGGTAGTTATGGTAATTATCGGTGGAGTTCAGGTGATTAACGGACAGATGACACTGGGAACCCTAATTGCATTTTCAGAATATTGCCGTAATATTGTATGGCCCATGGAAATGCTTGGATGGCTTACCAATGACTTGTCTTCTGCCATAGCCTCCTGCAAGAAAATCAATAAGATTTATAAGCAGAAAGCCACCATTAAGGAAGTGGAAAATCCAGTAAAATTGCCGGAAGTAACAGGAGAAATTGCATTTGAACATGTTTCGTTCGAACGTGGAAATCAAAAGATTTTAGATGATATTTCCTTTTGCCTCCCTACAGGGAAAACCCTTGGGATTATGGGAGCTACTGGGGCAGGGAAAACTTCTATTGTAAATCTGCTGATGCGTTTCTTTGATGTGAATTCGGGGAAGGTAAAACTGGATGGTGTGAATATTAAGGATTTGACTTTAGAGCAGATTCGCAGCAATATTTCAACGGTTATGCAGGACTTGTTTCTATTTTCCGATACCATTGAAGAGAATATAAAAATGGGACAGAGAAATGCCATGGAGACCCCTGTTATGGTGCATGCAGCAGGAATTGCACAGGCAAAAGGATTTATTGAAAAAATGCCATCCGAATACGAAACCATAATCGGCGAGCGGGGTGTGGGACTGTCTGGTGGACAGAAGCAGAGAATCAGCATCACAAGGGCTATAGCAAAGCACAATCCAATATTGATTTTGGACGACTCTACTTCTGCTCTTGATATGGAAACAGAATATGAAATTCAGAAAGCACTGGACACTCTGAAAGATACAACGAAAATTATTATTGCACACCGTATTTCTGCGGTGCGTAAGGCAGATGAGATTATCTTTCTGGAAAATGGAAAAATAAAAGAACGTGGAACTCACGAAGAACTGATGACGCGAAAAGGGCTCTACTACGACACCTATGTGGCGCAGTACGGTACTTCGGCATGAGAAAGAGGTGTATATTGTGGCAATTAATTCATTCAGAGAAGATGAGCAGCTGGAGGGAGTAGGGAAAAAAGAAACCCTGAAACGGTTGTTCGCCTATCTTTTTAAATATAAGCTTACGGTTGTAGGTGTACTGGTCTGTATGCTGATTACAGTAGTGATATCATTAGTGAATCCTCTGATTATTGAAAGAGCGATTGATGTATACATAGCCAAAAGTGATATGTCAGGTCTTGCAAGACTGGCAGTATTGACTCTCATTTTAAATATTATTTTTATTATTATGGTAAAGGTGAGAATGTATGTGATGGCGAAAATATCTAACGAGATTTTGCTGGATATTCGTCAGGAATTATATGAACACATTCAAACTCTGTCATTTTCATTTTTTGACAGCCGTCCAACAGGAAAGATTCTGGCAAGAATCATAGGAGATGTAAATTCATTAAAGAACATATTAAGCAATGCGGTAACAACATTGATTCCCGATTTTGTTACCATCTGTGGTGTAGTACTAATCATGGTGGTAAAGGACTGGCGTCTTGCGCTGGCGTCTTTATGCAGTATTCCACTTATGATACTGGCAATATGGTTTATTCAGAAATACTCCCATGTACGCTGGCAGATTTTCCGTAAAAAAGGTTCCAATCTCAATGCCTATGTTCATGAAAGTATTGCAGGAATGAATGTGGTGCAGAGTTTTCGGGCAGAAGAAGAGACAAAAGAAGTGTTTTCCGGTCTGGTAAAAGAGCATGAGCAGTCCTTTATTGGAGCAGTTCGCCTGGCAGATATGTTTGGTGGGGCAATTGATTTCTGCTGGGGACTTGGAGCCATGATTCTCTATTGGGCAGGTATTAAAATGATTGGTGCTGAGTATGTCAGCGTGGGTACGCTGGTGGCATTTGGAACTTATATCAGTATGTTCTGGAATCCCGTTATGAATCTCAGTAATTTTTACAATCAGATTATTACGAATCTGACAGCGGCAGAGCGAATTTTTGAGATTTTAGATACAGAGCCGGATATTGAAGATGAGGCAGAAGTAGAGGAACTTCCGGAAATTCAGGGAAGTGTGGAATTCGACCATGTGTCTTTTACTTATGATGAGGGAACCAGTGCAGAAACGAAGGTACTGGAGAACGTAAGTTTTCAAATTAAGCCGGGTGAAACCATTGCACTGGTAGGACCTACCGGAGCAGGAAAAAGCACTATCGTAAATTTAATCAGCCGTTTTTATGATATTCAGAAAGGGAGCATTTTAATTGACGGTTATGATGTGCAGAAGGTATCCATTCAGAGCCTGCGGCAGCAGATGGGAGTGATGACTCAGGATAACTTTATTTTTCAGGGGACCATAAGAGAGAACATTGCCTATGGAAAAATGGATGCCACAGATGAGGAAATTATGGCAGCAGCCAAGGCGGTCAATGCTCATGATTTCATTATGAAGTTGGAAAAAGGGTATGATACGGTACTAAAGGAACGTGGGGCAGGGCTGTCTATTGGTCAGCGTCAGCTTATCGCCTTTGCAAGAACTATGGTGAGTATGCCGAAGATTTTGATTTTGGATGAAGCAACGTCCAGTATTGACACTCATACAGAAGTTTTAGTACAGCAGGGGATAGAAGCACTGTTAAAGGGGCGGACCAGTTTTGTCATTGCCCACCGTTTATCTACCATTCAAAAGGCAGACCGTATCTTTGTGATAGATAAAGGCGGAATTATTGAACAGGGAAGTCCTGCCGAGTTGATGGAAAAGAAAGGGCATTACTATAATCTGTATATGGCACAGTTTAAAAATATCTAAGTACAAAAGGGAGAAGCTATGGGGAAAAATAATATTATTTTATTAGGACCTACTCATGTAGGAAAAACCACAGTTGCAGGCTTACTTGCAAAGAAGCTTGGGAAAAAGCAGGTTACATGTATTCTGGAAGAATATGAAGATGCTGTGATTGATTTTGGAGCCGGACAAAGCGTCTATGAAGACCCCAAACAGGCAGAAGCATTTTTAAAGCGGATGGAAAAAGAACCTGATGTTTTTTTACTTCTGCCTTATCGGAAAACGGAAAAGTCTCTTGCAGTTTTGGATCAGCGGACAGGAAAAGAAGAACAGGAATTAAACCGTTTGTTTGTTGGAGCAAAGACCAGCAGGCAGGCGGCAAAGCATATTATTTATATAGAAGAAAGGACAGCAGAGGAAATTGCAGATGAGATTGCAGGAATTATAGAGTTTCGAAAGAAAATCAATGAAGAGGAATTTGAAATTTCCAGTGACAGACTGCGGATTCGTTCTATACAGAAGAAATATATTCCGGTCTATTACCGGGAACTTGATGAAGAAATTACAAAATACCAGTATCCGGATCCTTTTGAGAACGTAGAAACAGCAGAAAAGGTGTTGGGAGATTTCATGCAGGGGCAGAAAGAGGGTAGAGATATCTTTTGTGTTATGCTGGATCAGAAGGGAAACTTTGTAGGGAGTGTGGAAGCCCATGGAATTGATACGTCTTCTCCAGAGGTTGGAATCTGGATTGCCAGAGAACAGCAGGGAAAAGGATATGGAGAAGAGGGGATACGCAGAATCATGGAATTTGTCAGAAAGAATCGAAGTGTCCGCTATTTTATATATGAAGCAGATTACCGGAATCAGGCTAGTGTCCGGCTGGTGGAGAAGCTGGGTGGAGAAAAGACAGAACAAAACGAAATTACAACAGTAAGTGGAAAACATCTGGTACTGGATATGTATCTGGTAAGATAGAAAGAGGCAGAGGGTATGATGGAATTACAAGTGATAAGATTAGAAACTCAGCACATTGAAGAGTGCGTGGATTTGTTTATTGATACATTTTCAAGAGAACCATGGAATGATGTATACGATTCTAGGGAACAGGTAAAGGAGTTCTTCCAAAATCATATGGATAATAATTACTATCTTGGATATGGAGGATGGATAAACGGAGAAATAAAAGCCCTGAGCATAGGGATGAAAAAGCCATGGATTGGCGGCATGGAATATTATATTGCTGAGTTTTGTATCAGTACGGAATGTCAGGGAAAAGGGCTGGGCGGAATGTTTTTAAAACAAATAGATGAAATGCTTCTAGAGGAAAAAGTAACAGGAATGTTTTTGAATACAGAAAAAGAATACCCATCTTATGGTTTTTATAAAAAGAATGGATTTGAACAAATTGGAAATCTTGTTGTACTTGCCAAGTAAGGAAAACATTATGATTGAATATGTGATACAGGAAGAGAGAAAAGCAGAAATTGCAGCAGATATTCTGGCAGATTTGCCGGAATGGTTTGGATTGCCCGAAAGTGCAGCAGAATACATAGAAAAAAGCAGAAAAATGCCCTTCTGGGCAGCCACTGAGAATGGAAAAGCAGTGGGGTTTCTTGCATTGAAGGAGACCAGTCCCCATACGGCAGAGATTTATGTGATGGGAGTGAAAAAGTATTATCACAAAGGCGGAATAGGGAGAGGGCTTTTTGAAGCCTTTCATTCCTATGCAAAGAAACAGGAGTATTCTTATCTTCAGGTGAAGACGGTACAGGAAGGCCATTACAAAGAGTATGACCGAACGATTGTATTTTATAAGAAAATGGGATTTGTGGAATTTGAATGTTTTCCTGAACTTTGGGATGAATGGAATCCCTGTCAGATTCTCATAAGAAAGGTGTAAGAGATATATGGAGATACAAAAATACTGGAGAGATGTTTTGCATCAGGATGCTAAGGCATTAAAAGGATATTTTGCTGAAAATGCATCTATCCGCTGGCATAATACAAACGAGCAGTTTACTGTGGATGAATTTATCAAGGCCAACTGTGAGTATCCCGGAGCGTGGAATGGAGAAATCCAGCGGATAGAGGTAATAGCAGATACCACAATAGCGGTAGTCCATGTATGGTCAGAGGATAGAAGTATGTCCTTTCATGTGGTGTCATTTATAAAAGTGGAATATGAGAAAATCACTGCTATAGATGAATACTGGGGGGACGATGGTACAGCACCACAGTGGAGGCTGGATAAGAAGATTGGAATTCCTATTGTGGAATAGAAAGCAGGATAAAATGAAGAAATCAGAATTTGAAGAAATTGAATTACAGTTAGATAGCTATAAATATTCTTCCATGCAGTATCTGGAATATGAAGATGCGGCAGATTATGAAATTATATGGAGGAAGCCGGAACTGATTTTACTATATGGATTCAATAGAGAAGCAGATATAAAAGAATATCACTGGGCGGCTAATTCAGCAGAGGATTTGGTAAAGGAGATAAAAGAAACAGAGTGCCTCATTACATTTGTACCTCACGAATGGGTAAAGAAGCTGGAAGAAGCAGGGTTCTACATCCGCAGTGCGTGGCAGGATTATTTTATGAGTTCATTGGAAGAGTTATCCGAAGATGAAGAGATAGTAGAAAACTTATCTCCGGAAGAATGTAAATCAGCATCGGACATCACCTTGGCCTGTAGAGGGCAAAGCCGTGGATTTACCGGACAGACCACGGAGTGGTTTCAAGAATGGCTAGGACAGTCGGGAGATTATGCGAGGAACAGAACCGTGTTTGTAGAGCGGAATCAGGAGAAAGAAATCGTGGGAATTGTCTGTACCGGAACCTATGGACATGACAGCGAAAAGGGTGCGATAGTGTGGATTCGGGAGGCGGCAGTAAGACCGGATTATCAGAATCAGGGGATTGCAAGAAAGCTGATTCTGCAGGCACTTAGGTATGGAAAAAGCCATGGAGCGGTCAGAGCATTTCTGGCAGCGGATGAGTGTAATTCCGGTGCAATCCATTTATATGAGACCCTTGGATTTGGAGCAGGTACTGACCAAAGCCAGATTGATATGATAAGGGGAAATTATGAGAATAGAAACAGAACATTCAATTATTCGGAAATATGAACCAAAGGATAAAGAGGATTTATGTGAGTATATGATGTAGCGCAAGGATGCTGAATTTGAAGCATATCCGGATTTTACACAGCAGAAGACAGAAGAGGAAATCCGATTCCGGACGCAGAGCCACCGTAAAAACCTACCAGCAGGCATAACGGCAATGGGGCTATCCATTATGGATAAGCACCACTAAAAATTAGCAGTTTATAACTTGCATGGCATGCGGGGGGATGGTATAATTTTATCTATAAAGTGGTGTATGGGATTAGATTTCTTTTACATGGAAAATTGAAATACAATGTTTAACTGTAAAAAAGGGAGGCGCCATGGATATTCGGAATAAGAGCACAAAAGACTTAATTTTAGAGAAACAGATTGGTAAGGTTGGTTTAACAGCGGGTGCTATAGGCGGCTCTATTGGGGGTAGATTTATTAGCGGTCGTTTGCTTGGCGGTATAGGTGGTGCATTGGGCGGTAACATTGGGGCGCAATGGGCTGCAAGCAAACTTAAAACTGTCGAATATACAAACAACATCGTTTTTATGGCTCCATTAAGTAATGCCATAAACTATTCTTACGATATGCTATCGGAACTCCAAACCCTACAACAAATACTTAATTGTGATATTGTTTCAGATGTGCCGTTTTTGGCGGCGGTAGTGGGCGGTGGCTTTGGAAATATGAATCCAACTATTGTCTGTCTCGAATTTGTTCCACTGGATAGTGTAAGTACCAAAATTTACATTTCTGCATCTGCCAAAGAAGGATTAATTAAACAAAAATCATCAGAAAAAGTTTGTTCACTTATCACCAACCTTTTAATGAAGCACTCGGAAAACATATAGATACCCATTTCTGCCGAAGCAGAGTGAACGGTCATCTCTGTGTACTGGGATACATATGTGTATGCGGCTCTAAATCTAAACCAGTAGAACATTATAATATGATTACCGAACAAACTATAAAAATGGTACAAAAAAATAAAATAGTATACTTTTCGAGACTCTCGTTATGCGTATAATTACGCTTAATGGGAGTTTCTTTTCATTATAGGAAACCTTTCTACACTAAAGTATGAAAGTGTGTAATTTCCTATAATATAAAACGTTCCGCGATGGATGCACACACGCGCTAAAGGAAGGAGTCGCAGAGGCGACAGCCCGCGGCGCAGCAAAGTGCCTTCTCCCGCAAGATTGGGGGCAGGGGAGTTGAAGCGTCGAAGGCACTTTGTTCTTCTGATAAAAGTTATAAAAAATCCCTAAAGAAATCAAAAAAATACTAGTATTTTGAGAAGGGGTGTGCTATAATTTCAAAATGACTGTAGATTAGGACATTATGCTCTGGTATTGTGCCCTGATATAAAAGAAAAAGTACGTCTGCACACCATTCGGAAGAGTGGGCATAAGGATGATATATATTTAAGGAGGAAATAGATTTAATGAGCGTACAGGTAGAAAATTTAGAAAAGAACATGGCGAAACTCACCATTGAGGTTTCCGCAGAAGAATTAGAGAAAGCAATTCAGGCAGCATATAAGAAGCAGAAAGGTCAGATTAGTCTTCCAGGTTTCCGTAAAGGAAAAGTACCAAAACATATGATTGAAAAAATGTATGGTACAGAAATATTCTTTGAAGATGCAGCGAACATTCTAATTTCACAGGAATACCCAAAGGCAATTACAGAATCCGAAGTAGATATCGTATCTAGTCCTACGATTGATATTACACAGATAGAAAAAGGGAAACCTTTCATTTTTACAGCAGAAGTAGCAGTAAGACCGGAAGTAACTCTTGGAAAATACATGGGTGTACAGGTAACTAAGATTGATACATCCGTAACAGAAGAAGAAATCTTAGCTGAAGTTGAGAGAGAAAGAGAAAGCAATGCAAGAACTATTACAGTAGAAGACAGAGCAGTAGCAGATGGCGATACAGCTGTAATTGACTACGAAGGATCTGTAGATGGTGTTGCATTTGAGGGTGGAAAGGGTGAAAATCATTCTTTGGTAATCGGTTCCAACTCTTTTATTCCAGGCTTTGAGGAACAGCTGATTGGCAAAAACACAGGAGAAGAAACAGAAGTAAATGTTACCTTCCCAGAAGAATATCATGCACCAGAATTAGCAGGAAAGCCAGCAGTATTCAAAGTGAAAATCAACGAAATTAAGACAAAAGAATTGCCAGAATTAGATGATGAATTTGCACAGGATATTTCTGAATTTGATACTTTAGCAGAATATAAAGAAAGTGTTGAAAAGAAATTAGTAGAAAAGAAAGACGCTGATGCAAAGAACACCAAAACAGATGAAGCAATCCAGAAAATTATAGATAAATCTAAAATGGATATTCCAGATGCAATGATAGAAACACAGACACGTTCCATGGTAGATGACTTTGCAAACAGAATTTCACAGCAGGGATTGTCTATGGAGCAGTACTTACAGTTTACAGGTATGGACGTAGAAAAGATGATGGAGCAGATGAAACCGGAAGCTTTGAAACGTATTCAGTCCAGCTTGGTATTGGAAACAATTGCAAAAGAAGAAAATATCGAAGTATCTGATGAAGAATTAGAAGAAGAATTAAATAAGATGGCTGGAATGTACGGAATGGAAGTTGAAAAACTGAAAGAGTTCATGGGAGATGCTGAAAAAGAATCCATGAAAAAGGATATGGCAATTCAGAAAGCTGTTGATTTAATTATGGAGAATATTAAAGAAAGAGCAAAACCAAAGAGCAAAAAAGAAAAAGAAGCAGAGGCAGAAGCAGAAGAAAAATAGGTTTTGCCATAATGCCCAGAATAAGGAGGAATATTAATGAGTTTAGTACCTTATGTCGTTGAACAAACCAGCAGAGGAGAGCGATCCTACGATATATATTCCAGACTGTTAAAGGATAGAATTATTTTCTTAGGAGAAGAAGTGAATGAAACAACTGCAGGTCTTATAGTTGCACAGCTCTTGTTTTTAGAGTCGGAAGATCCGGGAAAAGACATTCGTTTATACATTAACTCTCCGGGAGGAGTAGTAAGCGCAGGACTTGCAATTTACGATACTATGAATTATGTTAAATGTGATATAGAGACTACATGTATCGGACTTGCAGCAAGTATGGGAGCATTTTTACTGGCAGGAGGAACCAAAGGAAAACGTTTTGCTCTTCCGAATGCAGAAATTATGATACATCAGCCCTCCGGCGGTGCGAAAGGTCAGGCAACAGATATTCAGATTGTTGCGGACAATATTCAAAAGACAAAGAAACAGTTAAATACTATTTTAGCTGAGAATACAGGAAAGCCATATGATGTAATTGCAGCAGATACAGAAAGAGATAATTATATGTCTGCAGTAGAAGCTATGGAATATGGTTTGATTGACACTGTAATTACAAATAGACAGTAAGAAAAACATGAGGGGACAGCGCGCATTTGCCACTGTCCCTCATGTTCGTAAAAGAAGCGTGTGCGTTGCACAAGAATTTTAAGGAATAACGGAGTGAAAAAATGGCAGGAAGAATGGATGAGAGAATCCGCTGTTCCTTCTGTGGGAAAACAGATGGGCAGGTAAGGAAATTAATCGCAGGGCCAAATGGGGCCTATATTTGTGATGAGTGCATAGATATCTGTGCAGAAATCATAGAAGAAGAATTAGAAGACGAAGAAGTAGCAGTGACAGAAGAAGAAATCAATCTGTTAAAGCCTCAGGAAATGAAATCATTTCTGGATGAATATGTAATCGGACAGGATGAGGCTAAAAAGGTGCTTTCTGTAGCTGTTTATAATCATTATAAAAGAATTATGGCACCCCAGAATCTGGGTGTAGAATTACAGAAGAGTAATATTCTGATGCTGGGACCAACCGGTTCCGGTAAGACATTGCTGGCACAGACTATGGCAAGAGTACTGAATGTACCATTTGCTATTGCAGATGCAACTGCATTGACAGAGGCCGGATATGTAGGAGAAGACGTAGAAAATATACTGCTTAAGATTATACAGGCAGCAGATTATGATATTGATCGGGCGCAGAAAGGGATTATCTATATTGATGAAATCGATAAGATTACCAGAAAGTCTGAAAACCCGTCTATTACCAGAGATGTATCAGGTGAGGGAGTGCAGCAGGCATTGTTAAAGATTCTGGAAGGAACGGTTGCAAGTGTTCCACCTCAGGGAGGAAGAAAGCATCCCCAGCAGGATTTAATTCAGATTGACACTACAAATATTTTATTTATCTGTGGTGGAGCCTTTGAAGGTCTGGACAAAATTGTTGAAAACAGAATGGACAAAAAATCTATGGGATTCAATGCACAGATTGCAGATAAACGTGATAAGAATCCGGGTATTGTATTAAAACATGCACTGCCTCAGGATTTTGTAAAATTCGGATTGATTCCAGAGTTTGTAGGTCGTGTACCGGTAACTGTTTCACTGGATGCTCTGGACAAAGAGGCGCTGGTGCGTATTTTAAGAGAACCGAAGAATTCTCTGGTAAAACAGTATGAGAAACTGTTGGAGTTAGATGGTGTAGAATTGACCTTTGATAACGAGGCAATTGAGGCAATTGCAGAGAAATCCCTGAAACGAAAAACAGGAGCCAGAGGACTTCGTGCAATTATGGAGAAAGTAATGCTTGATTTGATGTATCGTGTACCTTCCGATGAATCAATTACAAGCTGTAATATTACAAGAGCAGCGGTAGAGGAAGAAGATGAACCGGAGGTTCAGTGTAAGAATGAGAGTAAGACTGCTTAAAGGAGAGACCAAGGATGAAGGAAGAACAAAGGAAGATTCCTGCAGTAGCCCTTCGTGGAATGACAATTCTTCCTGGAATGGTGGCTCACTTTGATGTGAGCCGGGACAAATCCGTGAAAGCGGTAGAAAATACCATGCTCCAGGATCAGAAGATATTTCTGGTGGCACAAAAAGATGTGGAACAAGAAGAGCCGGGAATTGAAGATTTATATAGTGTTGGAATTATAGCAATTGTAAAACAGGTAATTAAGCTACAAAATAATATTGTCCGTGTTTTAGTAGAAGGAATGGAACGGGCAAAGCTGATAGATTTTAGTCAGTATGAAAGTTATCTGGAAGCAGAAGTAGAGGTAATATTACAACAGGAAGAAGAGCTTCCGGAAGATGTACAGGAAGCGATGAAGCGTGGTGTCCAGGAGACATTTGCACGCTATTGCCTCACCAATCCCAAGTCAGGAAAAGAACTGGCAAGACAAATGGGTGAGATTAAAGAATTGGATAGACTTCTAGATTATGTTGCCAACAATATGCCAGTAGGATATGAAGAAAAACAAAAAATTCTCGAAGCGGAGACTTTGCAGGCAAGATATGAGACATTAATGATTCTATTAATGAATGAAATTAATATTATTCAGATAAAAACAGAATTTCAGAGTAAAATAAAAGAAAAGGTTGATAAAAACCAGAAGGAATATATTCTGCGGGAACAGATGAAGTTAATCCGTGAAGAACTGGGTGAGGATAACATTGTTTCAGAAGCAGAACATTTCTTGGAAGCTGCCAAAAAACTTAAGGCAGGAAAAGAAGTAAAAGAAAAACTGAAAAAAGAAATCGAACGATTTAAAAATATATCCTCCAATTCATCGGAAAATGCAGTAATCCGGGGCTATATTGAAACAATTTTAGAACTTCCATGGAATAAAGAATCCAAAGATAATAAGGATTTAAAAGAAGCAGAGAAGATTCTGAATGAGGATCATTATGGTATGGAAAAGGTAAAGGAGCGTATGCTGGAATTTTTGGCAGTGCGTAATCTTACGAAAAAAGGAGATAGTCCTATTATCTGTCTGGCGGGCCCGCCGGGAACAGGTAAAACGAGTATTGCACGTTCTGTAGCAAGGGCTCTGGATAAAAAATATGTACGCATTAGTCTTGGTGGTGTAAGAGATGAGGCAGAAATACGCGGACACCGTAAAACTTATGTAGGAGCAATGCCGGGACGTATTGCCAATGGATTAAAATATGCAGGGGTAAAGAATCCTCTGATACTTTTGGATGAAATTGACAAGTTGAGCAGTGACTACAAAGGAGATACAGCATCAGCGTTGCTGGAAGTACTGGATGCGGAGCAAAACAGCAAATTCCGTGATCATTATGTGGAACTGCCTTTGGATTTATCAGATGTGCTTTTTGTAACCACAGCAAATGATTTGCAGAATATTCCCAAACCTCTGCTGGATCGTATGGAAGTGATTGAGGTCAGCAGTTATACAGAGAATGAGAAGTCTCATATTGCAAAAGAGCATTTGTTTGAAAAACAGATGCAGAAGAATGGGCTTCAGGATGGTCAGCTTTCCATTAGCAGTAAAGCATTGGAAAAAATAATTCGTGGTTATACAAGAGAAGCTGGTGTTCGTAATTTAGAACGTAAAATTGGAGAAATCTGCAGAAAAGCCGCAAGAGATATTTACCAGAATGAAAAACAGAAGGTGAAAATCACAGAAAATAATTTAGAAAAAATTCTCGGAAAAGAAAAATACAGTTACGATTTAATAAATGAAGCAGATGAAATTGGAATTGTTCGGGGCTTGGCATGGACCAGTGTGGGCGGTGATACGTTACAGATTGAAGTCAATATCATGCCGGGAAAAGGCGAATTCCAACTGACAGGACAGCTTGGTGATGTAATGAAGGAATCAGCTCAGACTGGCATCAGTTATATACGTTCCGTCAGTGAGCAGTATGACATTAAAAAAGAATTCTTTCAGGAGTACGATATTCACATTCATATTCCGGAAGGGGCAGTACCGAAAGACGGTCCTTCCGCCGGAATTACTATGGCAACGGCCATGCTCTCAGCCATTACAAAGAGCAAGGTGCGTAAGGATGTGGCAATGACAGGAGAAATAACCCTAAGAGGCAGAGTACTTCCAATTGGAGGTTTAAAAGAAAAGATTCTTGCTGCTAAAAATGCAGGAATTAAAACGATTTGTGTGCCCAAGAAAAATGAATCTGATGTGGAAGAAATTTCACAGGAGATTAAACAGGGGCTGGAACTCGTGTTTGTAGAAAATATGGAACAGGTGCTTAAAGCGGCACTGGTAAAAGAACAGGAGAAATAAATGGTAATTAAATCAGTTGAATTAGAAACCGTTTGCGGAATCACCAGTAAACTGCCCGATACAGATAAACCGGAAATAGCCTTTGCCGGAAAATCAAATGTTGGAAAGTCTTCACTGATTAACGGACTTATGAATCGTAAATCACTGGCAAGAACTTCTGCACAGCCAGGGAAGACCCAGACCATTAATTACTATAATATTAACAATGCCATGTATCTTGTGGATTTGCCTGGATACGGATATGCAAAGGTGGCCCTCAAAGCAAAAGAAAAATGGGGGCAGATGATTGAAAATTATCTGCATACTTCAAAACAGCTGAAAGCAGTGTTTTTACTGATTGATATACGGCATGAGCCATCTGCCAATGACAAGCAGATGTATGAATGGGTTGCGTATCAGGGATATGCTCCTATTATTATTGCAACAAAGCTGGACAAGATTAATCGAAGCCAGATACAGAAACATATTAAAATGTTGAAAAACGGCTTAAATGTAAAGCCGGGAACCCCTATCTTACCTTATTCGTCCCTTACAAAGCAGGGAAGAGAGGAAATATGGGAACTGATGGACTCATTACTCGGATTTGAGGAAAAAAATGAAACGGAATAAGTATATTTTTGTACTGATTATGCTGCTTGCCATTACCATGGCAGGCGGTATTTTTACAGGGACATATGTAAAATTGGAAGGAAAAGTGGGAACGGAAGAAGGATTACGTGTAGTAACTTCTTTTTACCCTGTTTATATAGCGGCAGAAAATGTGGTTGGACATAACCATGATGTGATACTGGAAAATTTAAGTGAGCCTCAAACAGGATGTATGCATGATTATCAGCTGACACCTCAGGATATGATTTTACTGTCACAGGCAGATGTATTTATTGTAAATGGCGGAGGAATTGAAAGCTTTCTTACAGAGGTTGCAGAAGCATATCCAGACCTTACTGTGATTGAGGCTACAGAGGGATTGAATCTTCTGGAAGATAATGCTCATGCATGGATGGATACAGAACTGTACGCAGGAATGGTACAGAATATAGAAAAGGGGCTTTCAGAGGCAGACAAAAAGAATCAGGAAGAGTACCAGGAGCACAGTAGACAGTATTGTGAGAAGATTCAGAATCTTACAGAGCAGATTGCAGAAGTAAAGAAAGAGCTCTCCGGAAGAAACATTGTTATCTTCCATGAAGCTTATGAATATGTGGCATGGCAGTACGGCATGCATGTGGCATACGTTCTGGATTTAGATGAAGAACGGCAGGTCAGCTCGGGAGAAGTGGCAGAAGTTATGGAACAAGTCCACGATAATAATGTATCTGTAGTTTTAGCAGAAGAACTTTATGGAAAAGATATGGGTGATACCGTAGAAAAGGAAAGCGGATGCAGAGTATATTATTTAGATTCACTGGTGCGGGGATTATATGAGAAAGACAGCTATCTGACAGCTATGCAGAAAAACATAGACTTAATGAGGGAAGTTGCAGGAAAGGAATGACAGCGTTGCGTAAGATGGTAAAGCCTTGTGGGCTGCATTGTATCAAAGTGAATAACCTGGGTGTTACTCTGGGAGAGCAGGAGATTTTAAAAGATATCAATCTTCACATTCATTGTGGAAGTCTCACTGCTATTATCGGACGCAATGGTGCAGGGAAATCCACACTAATAAGAGCCATTCTTGGAGATATTCCTCATGCCGGAGACATTATGTTTAAGGATCATGAAAATGGTAAAATTCAGAAATTAAGGATAGGCTATGTACCCCAGTCTCTCAATATTGAGAAACAGACCCCAGTCAGTGTCTATGATATGATTGCAGGATATCAGAGCAATATTCCGGTATTTGCTTTAAAAAGTAGAAAACAGAAAGAGCGCATTTTAGAGAATTTGCGGGTGTTTCAGGCGGATTATCTGATTGATAAGCAGGTGTGTAATCTTTCCGGAGGAGAATTGCAGAGAGTTCTGCTGTCTATGGCAATTATGAACCGTCCCAATCTCCTACTGCTGGACGAGCCTGTATCTGGTATTGACCATAATGGTATGGAGCTTTTCTATAAGACCATTTACAACCTGAAAGAAAACTATGATCTTGCAGTTATTCTGATTTCCCATGATTTGAATTATGTAAAGCGCTATGCAGACAAAGTTGTTTTGCTGGATCAGACCATATTAAAGCAGGGAAGTGTAGAAGAAGTATTTTCCAGTTCGGAATTTACAGAGGTATTTGCAGGAAGGGAGGAAACGTAAATGGATTTTTTCTCCTGGCTACAGTATGATTTTATGAAATATGCTTTTGTGGCAATTTTGATTATTACGCCCCTTTTTGGTATGATGGGAACTATGATAGTCAATCGTAAAATGGCATTTTTTTCAGATGCATTGGGCCATTCAGCATTGACTGGAATTGCAATTGGTGTTGTGCTGGGTATCAACAATACCAGTATATCTATGGTAATATTTGCGATAATATTTGCAGTACTGTTGAATCAAATCAGCAGTAGAATAGTGGCATCTACAGACACCGTGATTTCCGTATTTTCCTCCTGCAGTATGGCAGTAGGACTGGCTATTTTATCGAAAGGCGGTAATTTTAGTAAGTATTCCAGTATTCTGGTGGGAGATATTTTGAGTATCACTCCAATGGAAATAGTGTACTTGCTTGTGATTTTTGCAATAACTCTGGTATTCTGGCTATTTGGATTTAATAAGCTTTTGGCAGTCAGCCTGAACCGGACCCTTGCAAAGAGCAGAAATATACCGATAAAGCTGATAGAAAATTTATTTGCCGTATTAACAGCATTGATTGTTATGGTATCCATAAAATGGGTGGGAATTCTTATTATCAATGCACTGTTGATTCTTCCGGCTGCATCCAGTAGAAATATTTCGGAAAATATGAGGGAATATCATTTCTTTTCCGTATTGTTTTCCTTATTTTCCGGTATTGCAGGGTTAATCATATCTTATTATACCAATGTGGCAACCGGACCAATGATAGTAATTACTGCTTCCGTCATTTATTTTGTGACCTATGTGTGGGGCAGAAAAAATAATATATAATGCTTAAGAAAGGAGCGCCTTTAGGCGCGTGAAGAGAAGATGAGTGAAAAAATTTTAGCAGTAGCAGCAGGACATGAGATTACAGAGGGAGAAATGAATGATTTAATTAAAAATTATCCACCGGAACAGCAGATTTATATGTCTAATCCTGAGGCAAAACAGCAGGTGTTAGAGCAAATTATTGCATTCCATTTATTTCATAAAATGGCAATGGATGAAAAAATCACAGAATCCAAAGAATACCAGGAAATGGTAGAAAAGGTAAAAGTGGAGCTGGCAAGTCATATGGCGGCTACTAGTATTGTAGAAGGAATTACAGTAGAAGATGCAGAGGAAAAAGCTTTTTATGAAGGAAATCCAGACTTATTTGCTGCACAAGCACAGGTAAGTGCAAAGCATATTTTAGTAGATTCAGAAGAGTCTGCAAAGGATATTTCAGATGAAATAGCTGGGGGACTTTCCTTTGAGGAAGCTGCTAAGAAACATTCTACCTGCCCATCCAAGGATAAAGGCGGAGATTTGGGATATTTTTCAAAAGGACAGATGGTTCCTGAATTTGAAAAAGCAGCATTTGAAGGAGAAACAGGAAAAGTAATTGGACCGGTACAGACTCAGTTTGGATACCACCTGATTTTAGTGGAAGATAAGAAAGAAGGTTCTGTAGTTCCTTTTGAACAGGTGCAGGGACAGATTCATCAGCAGTTGGTTCAGAATAAACAGCAGGAAGTATATGAAACAAAGATAAAAGAACTGGAAGCGAAATACGGAGTAGAACGTAAAGACGCGTAGTCAGCGTAGTTGGATGCAAATGAAGGGGTGATGGACATGAAACAGTCCGTAAAATATTTAAAAATACTGGTAAATTTACTGGTAGCATTGCTGGTAATTTTGTTCCTGTGTGTGGTTTTTCCAAAGGTGCTTGTGTTCTTTCTGCCCTTTGTGATAGGATGGATTATTTCTATGATAGCGAATCCACTGGTGCGGCTTCTGGAACGAAGGCTGAAAATTGTACGAAAGCACAGTTCCATGATTATTATCATCGGAGTGTTGGCGGCCGTGATTCTGGCAGGATATTTTGCAGGAGCAAAACTAATTTCCGAAACAGGAAACCTAATAAGTGGTCTCCCGGAGATATATGAAAGCTTTCAGGAAGATTTTGTGGAAATAGGTGATAATCTAGAGGTGTTTTATAATAGACTTCCCTCCGATATGCAGATAAGTATTTCAGAAGTGGCATCAGACCTGTCGGGTTATGTCAGCGGGGCAATTCAGGCAATAGGAGAACCGACCTTTCAGGCGGCAGGGAATTTTGCAAAAAATGTCCCGGGAACATTAATAGGTATTATTATGTGTATTCTGTCGGCTTACTTCTTTACAGCCGATCGTGACCGTATTCTGGAAATGCTTCGGAAGAATGTTCCAGCAGACATATGGAACCGGTGCTCTGGTGTTATCAATGATTTAAAACATGTGGTGGGTGGTTATTTTAAGGCACAGTTTAAAATTATGGCAGTGGTATATATCATTCTTGTAATCGGATTGTTCATTTTAAAAGTGGACTTTGCATTGCTGGTAGGATTTCTAATTGCCTTTCTGGACATGCTTCCCTTCTTCGGAACCGGAACTGTGCTGGGACCATGGGCAATTATAAAGATTTTATCCGGAGATTATGCCATGGCAGTGGGACTTATTATCCTGTATCTGGTGACTCAGCTGGTACGCCAGGTTATTCAGCCTAAAATTTTAGGAGATACCATCGGCATGAATCCGCTGGCCACTCTGTTTTTTATGTTTATTGGATATAAATTCAGCAGTATTATCGGAATGATTGTTTCAGTTCCAATCGGAATGATATTGATTAACCTGTATAAATCAGGTGTGTTTGATAATCAGATACGGTGTGTGAGAGAACTTGTGAATGATATTAATAAGTTCCGAAAAATATAACAGTTAAAAAAGTAAGGAGTTGTCGGGAAATAAAGCAATGACTCCTCACGATATTAGGATAGGGGTGTCGCACTAAGTAATAAGTGCGACACCCCTATATTTTGCATATACATAAAAAGAATATTGAATTTCCCGATAACCCCCTTTTTTATCCTTGAAAAGGTTCCGTAAAGTATCCGTAGTAAGATACGTCTTCTTTTTGCAGGCGGAGGTGAGAAGTATCACCCATTACCTGACAGCGGAAGTACGCATTGCCTTCTGTGCGTTCTTCACTTCCAAGAACGGATACAGAGGTGGGAGCAAGGAAAAAGCCTTGCCATAACTGGCTTGGTGTGGTGTTGATTAGATGGGATATGATAGCACAGCTAACACCCAGATGACAGAAAAACACCAGGGTTGCGTCTGTCTGGGTATCAGCAGAGGTACGATAGCGGCAGCCATCCCGGACATATCCATATTCTGCCAGAAGATTATCAAAGTTTTCGCAGATCCACCGATATTGGCCGCCCACATCTCCCTTTTCCAAAACTGGATTGTGCATCCAATCTTTGAGGTTGAAAAGTTCGGGGTTCTCATTTAGGAATTCAGGATAAAAATCCCAGGGAACCTTGCCGGTGCGTTTCATCATTTCATCATCAATGGGAGCCTTGAACTCTCGAAGCCATTCATAGGTAATGGCTTCCCGCTGTCCTTTTTTCAGGGAAAAGGAAGCAGTGTCTTTGGCACGTCCAAGAGGGGAACAGTAGAATTGAGTTACGTCCCAGTTTATGACGCGATTGGACAGCAGCTCCGCCTCATGCCAGCCTTTTTCTGTTAAAGAGTCAATTTCATAATTGGGTTCCGCATGACGTATAAAAATAAGCTTCATAGAGATTCTCCTTTGTATTTGTATTATATATAATGTATTATAAGCTATACAGTAAAAAATGGAAAGCCAGAGGATAATAGAATGAGGATTTTTGTAGATGCAGACGCCTGCCCGGTAGTACGCCAGGTAGAAGAAATAGCAAAGTGTAATGGGATTCCGGTTACATTGTTGTGTGATACGAACCATGTGCTGTATTCCGATTACAGTGAAGTATGTACCATAGATGCAGGTGCAGATGCAGTGGATTTCGCATTGATAAATAAATGCAGGGCAGGTGATATTGTAGTGACCCAGGATTATGGTGTAGCTGCCATGGCTTTGGGGAAAGGTGCTTATGGGATTCATCAGAGCGGGCGCTGGTATACCAGTGAGAATATTGACAGACTGCTGATGGAGCGTCATTTGGCAAAAGAGGCAAGACGCACCAGCAGCAAGCATCATTTAAAAGGCCCCAGAAAACGGACACCGGAAGATGACAGAGATTTTGTAGAGTCTCTGGAGAAAATGATAAAGAAATATAGTTAAACTTTTTTTGCCAATACAGCAAGGGAGGCAACTGCCATTATAATCTGACTGAGAAGTGTTCCCCAAAGATAAGCCTTAATACCAAACAGCGGAATACCCCATACTACGAAAGCAATGCGAATGGAAAGCCCTATAATATTCAACGTGAAGGTAATTGAGGTTTTTCCAAGACCATTGAGAATACTGCTTAAAGTGGTAAAGAGGTATAAAAAGGGGCACATCCAGCCAAGAATGATAATAAAGGTACCTGCCAGCTCATTTGCAAAAAGAACGCGCCCCATCCATTTTCCAAGAAGGAGGAAAAAAAAGGTGCAGACAAATCCAAGCAGCAGACAATAGAAACATGTTTTCTTTATGGCATTTCGGATATAATGCTGTTCTTTTTTTTCCTGAGCTTCTGCAATGACAGGCAGGAGCATAACAGATACGGAGTTGGTAATAACGGAAGGGAAAAGAACCATAGGCAGTGCCATTCCTGTCAGTATGCCGTAAACACTTAAGGATTCTGATACAGAATACCCATAGTGTCTTAATTGTCCCGGAATCATAGTGGCTTCTACACTCTGCAGTAAGTTTACCAGAACACGGTTTGCACACAGGGGAGTAGACATAAGGAAAATCTGTTTCATTCCCATAAGGCGGCTGCCATAGCATTTTCCGTGTCCAAGAAAGGAAACAGAGTACAGAACGGAAGCAACTTCCCCGGCAACTAATCCCCATACAGCGATACTTACGGTAACAGGACGATTCTGTTCTATGCAGATTTGGTAAAGGATAAAAACGCAGGCAACACGGATAATTTGTTCAAAAAGCTGAGAAGTAGCCGGTACAAATGTTTTTTTCAAACCATAATAGTATCCGTTGATACAGGCATGTATCGCTCCGAAAGGAACCGTTAGGGAGAGAATTTCCAGTAAGACTTTACAGCGGGGTTCATCCAGAAAGACCTCAGCCAGAGGACCCGCAAACCAGTAAAGAAAAATAGTGCATAAAAAAGATAGAATCAGGGACAGAATCAGACCGACAGTAAGATAACAGCGGTCATTGCAGAATTTTGTGTTTTTGGAAGAACTTCCATTGCCGCAGGAAGCAGCCACAGCCTGAGCAGTAAAGCGGGAGATGGCAGTTTGAATGCCTGATACGGTGAGAGAAAAAGTCAGAGCATAAATAGGAGAAATCAGCTGATAAATCCCCACACCTTCCGCACCAATGGTGTGGGAAAGGAATATTCTATAGAAAAAGCCAATAATCCGAGAAATAAGTCCTGCTATGGTCAAAAGCAAGGTGCCGGTAAGTACAGGGTGGCTGCGCATGGATTTATAATTCATAAGTCCTCCGGAATAAAAATAGTTCTGTTATCATTTTAATGTATGTAAAAAAATACTTTAAAATGCACATAAGATATCTTGACAGAGGAAACAAACCGTGATAATATGCGATTATATCAAAACCCGACTAAAACACTCGGGATTTGAAAATTTCGAAAGATGAGGTGACAGCAGTGAAATTATCCACAAAAGGAAGATATGGACTGCGGGCATTTATCGATTTGGCAGTCTGGGGAAAAAATGAACCAGTGACTCTTTCCAGTATTGCAGAACGTCAGGATATATCTGTAAGTTATCTGGAACAGCTTATGGCAAAATTGAAAAAGGCAGGACTTATAAATAGTATTCGGGGTGTGAACGGTGGCTATGTTATTGCAAAACCTGCAGAAGAGATTTCTGTGGGAGATGTACTGCGTGCCCTGGAAGGGGACCTTACCCCGGTAGAGTGTGCCGGAATAGACGATACGGTGGCGCATTGTAATAGTTCTTCCCACTGTGTCAGCAGAATTGTGTGGAAGCGGATTAATGACAGCATTAATGATACCGTGGACAGCATATATATTGGAGAACTGGTAAAAGAAAGCAAGAAAGAGCGATAGAGGTGAAAAAATGGGAAAAATGATATACTTGGATAATGCGGCTACTACCCAAACCGCACCGGAAGTAGTGGAGGCAATGCTTCCATATTTTACAGAGTCTTATGGAAATGCATCTACCGTATATGAATTTGGCGGAAAAAGTAAAGAAGCTATTTCTAAGGCGAGAGAAACGATAGCAGAAGTTATTGGTGCAAAAGATAATGAGATTTATTTTACTGCAGGCGGAAGTGAATCAGATAACTGGGCAATCAAGGCGGCTGCAGAAGCTTATAAGAATAAGGGGAAACATATTATTACAAGCAAGATAGAGCATCATGCAGTTCTGCATACCTGCCAGTGGCTGGAAGAGAATGGATATGAAGTTACCTATCTGGATGTAGATGAAGATGGAGCTATAAAGCTGGAGGAATTAAAGAAGGCAATTCGTCCGGATACCATTTTGATTACCATTATGTTTGCCAACAATGAAATCGGAACCGTAGAGCCTGTAGCTGAAATCGGAAAAATAGCCAGAGAACGCGGTATTTTATTCCATACTGACGCGGTGCAGGCGTTTGGACAGATACCTATCAACGTAGATGAACTGAATATTGATATGTTGAGTGCCAGCGCTCATAAGCTGAATGGTCCAAAAGGAATCGGATTCTTATATATCAGAAAGGGTGTGCAGATTCGCTCTTTTATACATGGAGGGGCACAGGAACGGAAGCGCCGGGCAGGAACAGAAAATGTACCGGGAATCGTTGGATTTGGGAAAGCAGTAGAGCTGGCAGCAACCAGTATGCAGGAACGTACCAGAAAAGAAGCAGAATTGCGGGACTATCTGATGAAAAGAGTATTGAAGGAAGTTCCATTCACACGTGTAAACGGCCACAGGAAGAATCGTCTGCCCAATAACGTAAACTTCTGCTTTCAGTTTATTGAAGGAGAATCTCTGCTGATTATGCTGGATATGAAGGGAATTTGTGGTTCCTCGGGGTCTGCATGTACATCTGGTTCATTAGATCCATCTCATGTACTTCTGGCCATAGGACTTCCCCATGAAATTGCTCACGGTTCTCTGCGTTTGACTCTGGGGGCAGATACCACCAGAGAGGATATAGATTATACCATAGAGGCAATAAAGGAAATTGTATCAAAGCTACGAGAGATGTCTCCCCTTTACGAGGATTATATGAAAAAACGTGATTAAGAAATTACAAAAGTAATTGGAGGAAAAAATATGTACAGTGAAAAAGTGATGGATCATTTTAAGAACCCAAGAAATATGGGAGAAATAGAAGATGCAAGCGGAGTAGGAACCGTAGGAAATGCAAAATGCGGCGATATCATGCGTATTTTCTTAGATATTGATGAGAATAAAGTTATTCAGGATGTAAAATTTAAAACCTTTGGCTGCGGAGCGGCAGTTGCTACCAGTTCCATGGCAACCGAACTGGTAAGGGGAAAAAATATTCAGGAAGCCTTGCAGATAACTAATAAGGCAGTTATGGAGGCTCTGGATGGACTGCCCCCAGTAAAGGTACATTGTTCTCTTCTGGCAGAGGAAGCAATTCATGCTGCACTATGGGATTATGCGGAGAAAAACGAAATTACCATTGAAGGATTAGAGAAACCGAAAACAGACATTAGCGAAGAAGAAGAGGAAGAAGATTACTAAGTCTATGGAAAAGAAAAAAGTAGTAGTAGGTATGTCGGGCGGGGTGGACTCTTCTGTGGCAGCGTATCTGCTGAAGGAACAGGGGTACGAGGTAATCGGTGTTACCATGCAGATATGGCAGGACGAAGAAGAGATTGTTCAGGAAGAAAATGGAGGCTGCTGCGGACTGAGTGCTGTGGATGATGCGAGAAGAGTAGCGGCAAGCCTTGATATACCATACTATGTCATGAATTTTAAATCAGAATTTAAGAAAAATGTTATGGATTATTTCGTGGCAGAATATCTAAAAGGCCGTACTCCCAATCCATGCATTGCCTGCAACAGGTATGTAAAATGGGAATCTTTACTGAAGCGGAGTCTGGAAATTGGAGCAGATTATATTGCTACGGGACATTATGCAAAAGTAGTGGAATTACCGGGGGGAAGATTTGCTTTGCAGAAATCAGTAACTACTGCCAAGGATCAGACCTATGCTCTTTATAATCTGACACAGTATCAGCTTTCCCATACCTTAATGCCCGTTGGAGATTATTCCAAGGATGAAATTCGCAGGATTGCAGAGAAGATAGGGCTTCGTATTGCCAATAAGCCGGACAGTCAGGAAATTTGTTTTATACCGGATAATGATTATGCAGGATTTATTGACCGGGAAGCTACAGGACAGATACCGCCGCCAGGTAATTTTGTAATGGCAGATGGAACTGTAATCGGGCAGCATAAGGGAATTACACATTATACCATTGGACAGCGGAAGGGGCTGGGTATCGCTCTGGGAAGGCCAATATTTGTGACAGAAATCAGACCGGATACCAATGAGGTAGTAATTGGAAGCAATGAAGATGTATTTGGTACAACTGTATATGCGGAAAAGCTCAATTTCATGTCCATACCGGACTTAGAAGGTGAGATGGAAGTAACTGGAAAAATCAGATATAGTCATGCAGGTGCACCATGTACCATCAGAAAAATAGAAGAAGATAAAGTCGTCTGTCAGTTTCATGAGCCGGTTCGTGCTATAACACCAGGGCAGGCAGTGGTGTTTTATGATGGTGATACTGTAGTGGGCGGCGGAACTATTATTTAATCTAGATTTAAGAATGAAGAAGATCATACAAAGGTATGGTCTTTTTGTTTTATATTCTAGGAAAGACCATGTTACACTAAAGTATGAAAGTGTGTAATTTCCTAGAATATAAAACATTCTTCTGAAAATTTACTTGAAATGTCATGTGAATCACGAAAGGGTCGTGCTATAAAAAAGGTTAAATAAAAAATAAGTGAGGAAATATAAGAAATGGCAATTTGATGTAAAAAGGAGCATTGCCACATATAAGTGGTAGGAAAATTATAGGAAAAGGAAGAGAGTTATGTCAATGAAAAAAGTAATTATATGGATCCTCACAACTGTGTTTGCCTTAGGAATTGGGGGGTGCGGCAATCCCCGGAATCGTGGTATGTCTGCATGGTTTAATTCAGAAGAAAAAATGGCGGATGCCCGTCTGGAAGCAATTGTACAGGCGCTGGAGAGCAAGGACAAGGAGGCATTGAAAGAGATGTTTTCAGAGAAAGCATCAGAAGAGAGTGAAAAGCTGGGGACAGAAATCGACGGAATTATGGATTTTTATAAAGGAGATATGAAGGAGTATAAGGGAAATAATAGTTCATCGAGTGAGTTTCATTATGGTAAGGGGAAAACAGAAATAGATGGTCATTATAGGGTTGAAACCACCGAAGCTGTTTATCATATAAGATTTATTGATCAGGTTATCCAAGATGAAAAGTCCGAAGAGGTGGGCTTGTATATGATAGAGATTATACCGGAAGTATTGTATGAAGAAGATGGTTTTATGTGGTCACCTATCCATGCGGGAATCATAAGTCGGTATGAATAACAAATTTATGTTTAGTGTTTAAGGGGAAATATGAAAAAGAAAAATAAGAAGTATGTCATAGCTATAGTTATTATCATTATTGCGGTTATAATAACTGTAATTTCTATACCATATATACAGGCAGAGAAGCTAACAGCAGAATATGGCAACGAATTTAAAGATTTATATGTTAAAAATGGATTTTATCAAGATATAGAGTATTTTAAAGTTTTAAAATATAAGACGGAAAAAATATCTGCTTATTATCCTAATAAAGAAATGGCAAAAGAAATAGAGCAGGATAAAGAGAGTGCAGTAGTTCTTTACGTAGAAGAAAATCATAGCTCTTGTTCTATCTATATATTTTCATCTAAAAAAGATGAATGGGAATTAGAAGAATGGTACACCGTATGGTCATATTCAGGAAGTGCGGATGGTACCATGTGGCCCTTCTACCCTTAATTTTTTTCTTGACTTTTCCCATAATCCGCGTATATAATAGTTCAGTACAAAACAATTCGATATAAAACTAACTAAGGAGGAGACATGGGACATAAGAATACCTTAGGATATGAGCTGAAAACATTAGACAATCTGTTTTTTCGGAATCTCTTATCTTATGAGATGAGTCAGAACCATATGGATGAAGTAACAGTAATGCACGGATGGATACTTGGATTTCTCTATGCAAATCAGGATAGAGAGATATTTCAGAAAGATATTGAAACAGAATTTTCCATAGCCAGGTCAACGGTGACCTGTATTGTAAAGCTGATGGAAAAAAAGGAATATATCAGGCGGGTATCGGTAGAACAGGATGCCCGCCTGAAGCGACTCGTTCTGACTGAAAAGGGCAGAACGATTCAGGAGATGCATACCTATGATATAGATTTGCTGGAAGAGCGATGCAAGCGGAATATATCAGAGGAAGAACTGAAGGTATTTCGGACAGTAATCAGGAAACTGAAGCAGAATCTGGAAGAAGATATCGCATCTAACAAGAAATCGGAACACAAGGAGGAAAAATAATTATGGTAAAAACCATATTGGGACAAGTAAAAGAATTTAAAAAAGATTCTTTTCTCACCCCTTTATTTATGATACTGGAAGTAATTTTCGAGACCTTTATACCGCTGATGATGGCGGCTATTATAGATAATGGTGTAGAAAAAGGCGATATGAACTACATCTATAAAATAGGAGCCGGCATGGTAGTAGTTGCATTGCTTGGACTGGTTGCCGGTGTATTGGGAGGAAGATTCGGAGCAAGTGCATCTACTGGACTTGCGAGAAATCTAAGAAAAGGAATGTTTAAAAACATTCAGACATATTCCTTTTCCAATATTGATAAGTTTTCTACAGCAAGTCTGATTACACGTCTGACTACAGATGTGACCAATATTCAGAACGCATATCAGATGATTTTAAGAATGTGTACCAGAGCGCCTTTTAGTATGATATGCGCCATGGTAATGGCGTTTCTGATAAATGCCCGTCTGGCAAGTATTTATTTAATAGCGGTTATTCTACTGGGAGGCTGTCTGTTCTTTATCATGAGCAGGGCAATCCGGTATTTCAATCAGATATTTCCCAAGTATGATGATATGAATGAAAGTGTACAGGAAAATGTGTCTGCAATCCGTGTGGTAAAGGCATATGTCAGAGAAGATTATGAAAATAATCGCTTCAAAAAATCCAGCAATAATATTTATAAAATGTTTAGCAAAGCAGAAAATATTCTTACCTGGAATGCACCGCTGATGCAGATTACCGTGTATGGATGCATTCTTGCAATCAGCTGGCTGGGAGCAAAGATGATTGTGGCAGACAGCCTTACAACAGGACAGTTAATGAGCCTTCTGGCATACTGCATGAATATTCTAATGAGCCTTATGATGCTGTCTATGGTCTTTGTAATGGTGAGTATGAGTGCGGCAAGTGCAAAACGTATTACAGAAGTACTGAACGAAAAAAGTGATTTATCAAACCCCGAAGATCCAATCATGGAAGTGAAGGATGGCAGTATTGTCTTTGAGCATGTGGACTTTTCCTATCAAAAGGACAGTGAAGAGGCGGTACTCAAGGATATTCATCTGAATATACATCCGGGAGAGACCATTGGTATCATTGGTGGAACAGGAAGTGCTAAATCCAGTCTCGTAAGTTTAATCAGCCGTCTGTATGATACCACTGCAGGAAGCGTGTCTGTAGGCGGTATTGATGTCAGAGGTTATGATATGGAAGTGTTGCGTAATCAGGTGGCAGTGGTGCTCCAGAAGAATGTGCTGTTTTCAGGAACGATTCTGGAGAATCTGCGCTGGGGAAATAAAGAAGCCACAGAAGAAGAATGCAGACGCGCCTGTCAGATGGCATGTGCAGACGAATTCATTGAGCGTTTTCCAGATAAATATAATACCCGCATCGAGCAGGGCGGAAGCAACGTATCCGGCGGGCAGAAACAGAGACTTTGTATTGCAAGGGCATTGTTGAAAAAGCCTAAGATTTTAATTCTCGATGATTCAACCAGTGCGGTGGATACTGCTACAGATAGCAGAATCCGTGAGGCATTTGCAACAGAAATACCAGATACCACCAAGTTGATTATTGCACAGCGTATTTCCAGTGTGCAGGATGCAGACCGCATTGTTGTAATGGACAACGGAAAAGTCTCCGATTTTGATACCCATGAGAATTTATTGGAAAATAGCAGTATATACAGAGATGTATATGAATTGCAGAATAAAGGAAGCGGAGATTTTGACGAGAACGGAGGTGAACAGTAATGGCGGGTTCAAGAAAACCACAGGGAAATAAACCCAAGATTGAAAATCCGGGAAAGCTGCTGATGCGGTTGATACGGTATCTTTTAACACAATATAAGTGGCATATTTTAATGGTTGTTATTTTCATTTTTATAGGTGTCCTTGCCAATGTTCAGGGAACCTTATTTATGCAGACTCTGATTGACGTTTACATCATTCCAATGATTGGAGCAGAGCATCCCAACTTTGCACCGCTGGCATTAGCCATCAGCAGGGTCGCATTGTTTTATGGTGTAGGTGTGCTGTCTGTGTTTGCCTATAACCGTATTATGGTAAAGGTGACTCAGGGAACATTGAAAAAATTAAGAGATGATATGTTTACACATATGGAAAGTCTTCCAATACGATACTTTGATACCAACGCACATGGAGACATCATGTCAGTTTATACCAATGACATAGACACCTTAAGACAGATGATCAGCCAGAGTATGCCCCAGCTTTTATCAAGTGTAATTACGATTGTCAGTGTATTTATCAGTATGCTGGTGCTGAATATTCCCCTTACGCTGGTAACTCTGCTTATGGTTGGGGTGATGCTGTTTACCACTAAGACTTTTGCAGGAAAGAGCGGTCGGCATTTTATCGCCCAGCAGCAGGATTTAGGTAAAGTAAATGGATATATTGAAGAAATGATGGAGGGACAGAAAGTAGTTAAAGTATTCTGTCACGAAGAAGAAAGTATAAAAGAATTTGACCAGCTGAACGATCAGTTGTTTGAAAGAGCCAATCAGGCCAATCGATTTGCCAATTATTTAGGACCTGTGAATGCACAGCTTGGAAATCTAAGTTATGTGGCATGTGCCATTGTAGGAGGTGTTCTTGCATTAAACGCAGTGGGAGGATTTACGCTGGGAGGACTGGCAAGTTTTCTGACCTTTAACAAAAGTTTCAATATGCCTATAAATCAGGTAAGCCAGCAGTTCAATAGTATCATTATGGCATTGGCAGGAGCACAGAGAATATTCCGTCTGCTGGACGAGGAACCAGAGCCGGATGAGGGATATGTTACACTGGTAAATGTGAAAAAGGAAAATGGAACACTGGTAGAAACCAAAGGACGTACCGGACATTGGGCATGGAAACATCATCATAAGGCAGAAGGAACCACAGATTATATAGAATTGACTGGAGATGTAGTATTTGATGATGTAGACTTTGGCTATGATCCGGAAAAAATTGTACTGCATAATGTGAAGATGTTTGCCAATGCAGGACAGAAAATTGCCTTTGTAGGCTCTACCGGGGCAGGTAAAACTACCATTACCAACCTGATAAACCGTTTCTATGACATTCAGGATGGTAAGATTCGGTATGACGGCATCAATATAAACAAGATTAAAAAGGCGGATTTACGTCATTCTCTGGGAATTGTACTTCAAGACACCCATTTATTTACCAATACGGTAATGGAAAATATTCGCTATGGAAATTTAGATGCTACAGATGAAGAAGTCATTGCAGCAGCAAAACTTGCAAATGCCGATGGATTTATCCGCAGACTTCCCGAAGGCTATCAGACCACACTGATAGGTGACGGTGCTAATTTAAGTCAGGGACAGCGCCAGCTTCTTTCCATTGCACGGGCAGCGGTAGCAGATCCCCCAGTATTGATTCTGGATGAAGCAACCAGTTCCATTGATACCAGGACAGAACGTCTGGTACAGGATGGAATGGATAAGCTTATGAAAGGGAGAACAACATTTGTTATTGCACATCGACTGTCCACCATACGAAACAGTGACTGCATTATGGTTTTAGAGCAGGGAAGAATCGTAGAGCGTGGAACACATGAGGAACTGCTGTCAGAACAGGGAAGATATTATCAGCTTTATACCGGAAACAAGCCGGGACTTGCAGCAGAATAAAGAAATAGATGGAAAATTAGTTCCACTTAGGTTATGATATAAATAAAAGTACCGCTTTTTGTCGGAAGACAAAAAGTGGTATTTTTAGATACTAGGGTCAAAAGGTCATGCTTTTCATGCTTGCATGAAAAAGCATGAGTTTGGGACCCGCAAAACATGAGAAAGAAGCCCGAATAGGGCGGATTTCGAATGTTTTTAGGAGTGCGTGAGCACAAAGTCCGGAGCAATCCGTGGGTATCATGTGGTCAAAATACCTTTTGGCACCCTAATTATTATAGGAAACATCTTGTTACTTTGTAAAAAAATATTTTTATATGCAACATTTGGAAGATAATAGGACTCTTAATAAGTGAAATGCATTTCAAGGGAGGCGGTGAAGTTATGGAAGAATTTATGGGGTGGTATGAAGCAGTACATCCGGAGATGTACCGGATTGCATATTATTACATGAGAAACAGGCAGGAGGCAGAGGATGCAGTACAAGATGCAGTGCTGAAAGCCTATGAGAAAAAACATCAGTTAAAGGATAAAGATAAGTTTCGTCCATGGATGCTGCAGATACTGGTGAACTGCTGTAAAAAGAGAATGAAGAAATGGTTTATCAGGGAAGAAGACATTGAAGAAATCACGTTATCACAGGAAAGGCAGTATGCAAAAGAAGAGGATTTTGCATTAAGTGCAGCAGTAAAGCAGGTGTTTTTTCAGTTGGAAGAGGAGGACCGTCTTATTGTGGGAATGTCCTTGTTTGGCGGCTATAAGGGAGAAGAAATCGCTGTAATTCTTGGGAAAAATCATAATACGGTACGTTCCCGTTATTGCCGGGCGCTTCAAAAAATGAAGAGAGAACTGGAGGTGTGAACATGGAAAAGAAGAATTGGAAAGAAAATGAAATAGAAGAATATTTAAAGAAATCTGCCGGACAGGAAGAAATTCCTGAAAAACTAAAGCCGGAAAATGTGAAGAAATTTTTAGAAGAAAGCACCAATAGAAAAAAGAAAAGAAACTTCCGGAAATGGTATGGGGCAGCAGCCATGGCAGCCTGCTTTGCATTGGTTTTACTTGCAGCAAATAATATGAAGGGAATACAGAAGGAAGGAACGAAAACACAGAGTACTTCCAAGGCACCGGAAGTAGTCAAGGATGGTTCCGGAACTACTTATGAGGAGCTGTATCATTTTTTTGAGACCGAATCAGAGGCAAGATTAAAAGAAATGGAAGAAGTAGAAGAAAAAGATACAGTAGTATATGAAAGTGCAGATTCACAAGCCAAGGAGGATAGTTCAGGAAATAGTGCCGACAGAGAAGAAAGCTATGCCCAGACCAATAGACAGGAAGCAGAAGTAGATGAAGCAGATATTATGAAAAATGATGGACGCTATCTGTATCAGATTGTTAGAAATCAAGATCATTCCCAGTCTATACAAATTGTAGATACAGACAATGGGTTAAAGGAAGTTGCCAGAATAGAAGGGTTTGATAATATATACGAGCTGTATATATGGAAGGATACCTTAGTAGTCCGGGAATCCGGTTGGGTAGACAGCCAGGAGACAACTTGGGTAGATGGCCAGGAGACAACAGATTTGCAGAAACAGGAAACAAGAATTGCCTACGATACGGTATCTGGAAATGAATTTCAGAAAATTTATATTTACGATATAAAAGAGCGGGAAAACCCCAAAGAAGAAAAATCCTTTACAATCAAGGGAAGTAATCTGGATTCCAGACTGACCGATGGGTATCTTTACTGCTTTGTACTCTGTGATGTAGAAAAACTGGAAGACATGAAGGAATATGAAGATTATGTTCCGGTATTGGAAGGGGAGGCAATGAAAGCTTCTTCGATATATCTTCCCAATGAAGCCCAGGCATTGTCTTATCTGGTTATGGTATCTGTGGACTTAAGACAGCCAGAAACCTTTAAGGATGCCAAGGCGATAGTAGCGTCAGCTGATCGGGTATATGTAACAGGAACGAATATTTACCTTGCAGACGGAGTATTTCCCAGGATAGAGGGAGAAGGAAGCTATAGTAATAGAACGAATATCACCCGTTTTTCCTATGAAAAAGGTATGATAAAAAAAGAAGCAGAAGGAAGTGTCAAAGGAAGACTAATGGATGATATGGCAATCAACGAAGCAGATGGCTATCTGAGATTGGCAGTTACAGTAGATTCTTATAAGAAGAAATCCATAAAAGATGATATATTCGAATACTTTATAGGATACACCACAAGCAGTGTCAAGAGAGACAACAGCCTGTATGTACTGGATGAAAAGTTAAAGTTAGTAGGTAAAATAGAAGGTCTTGCAGAGGAAGAGCAAATCTATTCAGCACGATTCATGGGAGATATCGGATATTTTGTTACCTTCCGTCAAGTAGATCCGCTGTTTTCCGTTGATTTATCAGATCCTCAAAATCCCAAAATACTAGGAGAGTTAAAAATCAGCGGTTTTTCAGAATATCTTCATTTTTACGATAAGGACCTGCTGCTGGGAATCGGTATGGAAGCAGATGAGACTACGGGACGAACAGAGGGAATGAAGCTATCTATGTTTGATATTTCCAATCCTGCAAGTGTGAAGGAGCAGGATAAATATAATCTTTCCCAGTATGACTATTCCGAGGGGCTCTATAATTACAAAGCAGTGATGATTGATACCCAGAAGAATTTATTTGGATTCTATGCAGAAGGCTATGAAGAGGAATCGGAAGATTATCTACTGTTTGCCTATGAGGACGGAGCATTTCAGCAAAAAATGAAAATACCCTGTGACAGAAGAAAGAATGAGATTTATACTCATGTGCGGGGAACTTATATTGGAGATGTATTTTATCTGATGTATAGTGATGGAAGAATAGAAAGCTATAGTCTTTTGGACGGAAGTTTGCTGGAAAATCTTTTATAAAATAAAAAGGGGGTTATCGGGAAATAAACCAATGACTTCTTACGATACTAGATATGGGAATCACGCTCTATGTGATTCCCATATCTAATTCAGTTGTATGTGATTGTATAGATTCAATTTTACATTTATGCTATAGTAAAGAAAATGGTAAAGTTGTCCAGTATTAGTGATTAGATAGTTGAATTCGCTCTTTCCTAACGAAAGCGAAAAGGGAATGTGAGATTACTATTTACAACGTGAAAGGGGAGTCTGGGCCATGTTTTCCTATGAAAAAGATCAGAAAAAAAAAGAAATAAAAAAGGTATTACAGAAAAAAGCAGGGGTGAAATCACCCGCCGCTAACGCGACGGGAATTCCGGAGCAAATGAAGCTGGGATTTGAAAATCACTCCGGGCTTTCTTTTGATAATGTCAGGGTAGATTATTATTCGGATAAGCCGGCCCGGGTAAATGCTCTGGCTTATACCCAAGGAAACCGGGTGTTTATCGGTCCGGGGCAGGAGAGGCATCTGGGTCATGAGCTGGGGCATGTAGTACAGCAGAAGCTGGGTATGGTGCAGAGTACGGGGATGGTGGGAGGACTTGCTTACAATGACAGTCCGAGGCTTGAAAGAGAGGCGGACCGAATAGCTGTGCAAAGTAAGTATGTGGCGATTTCCGGGGAAAATAACCGAGAGGCACGTTTGGTAACAGCTGGCGAAAATACACCTGTCCAACGTAAGATTGGAATGGAATTCCAGACTTTTGAGGGGGAGTGGAATATAAAAAAGCTTAAAAGTGGAAGGACAACTTCGCAGGCAGAAGTTAGAGGAAAGGATTCTTCGGATAAAGAAACCGTTTCTTTAAATATGGGTTCATTGGAACCAGCTGGACGCGATGAAATTGAGAAATTTAGGCAATCAAAATTCACCATAACTGGTGATGGTTCGGATTTGGAATATATTACGGAGGCTTTTGATGAGCGAACTGAGAAAGCTAAATTAGTAAATGCAGCAAAAAAGGCTGGTAATATACACAAAAGTATAAGGGAGGGTAGTTTACAGATTCCTCGCGTTGAGACATCTCTCATAGGTAATAACTTTTATCGTCTGAAAAAAGGAGAGGATTACTATTATATAAATAAAAATGGTGAGAGTACTGCACATCCTCAGGCAACCATTGGGGTTCGAATAACAGCAATACCGAAGCTCATAGAAGATTTATCTAAGCAAAAGAAAGACAGCTATTTGCGCCATACAAATCCTAGAGGAATCAGGCTAACCAAGCAGTTCGGTGAAATTAATCGAATGACCCTGAAAAAAACCAGTGGTTCAACGGTGGCCGTGGACACAAGGGCATTTATTCAACTAGTGGAGCATTATATTCGTGCCTTGGAGCCACCGGCAGTAATTGAACTGCGGGATGAGATAAGGGTGCAGGTGCAGAAGAATGCAAATGCATTGCCCGTGTCCGTAGAGGTTACGGAAACGCTGTATGCAAGAATACCCCAACTAATTGAAAAGGCAAAAAAAATTAAAGTGGCGACTGGAACTACAGATATGGCTGCTTATGCTGAAAATATCATAGAACAATTAGGAAGTCTTTCAGGGGAAAAAGAGGAAAATGCCAAGATAGCAAAGGCGATTATGAAAGAGTTGAATGAAATTCTGCCAGAGAATAAGAGAGTAGGTTTTACTTTGGGAAAGGCAGCTGATAATGAGAAAAAAATGAAGGCAGCACTCGGAAAGATTCCAGCAGAAAAGGTTGCAGTTGAGAAGGAATGTGACAGGGCTATGAGTGAAAGAGAGTTGTTACGTACAAAACGGGAAGAAGCAGAAGCTGAAATTAGTGAAAAGCAAAGCAGTTTAGAGGAGGAAATTTCAAGAAGTGAAAAAACGTTTGCGGAAGCGCCTGGTAAAAAAAGAGCACGTATCGTCAGTCAAAGAGAGAAGACACTGAAGGCATCCTTGGTGATATTAGAAAAGAGAACAGGTCTGTTAAGTAGAAAATTAAATAAAAATGAAGCTAAGGTGAATGACTATAACGAAAAGATTATAAAAATGGAGGCGGCCATAGCCAATAAACAACAAGAAATAGATGAATATGTGGCCGCACATGGAGAAATTGTAGGAAAAATCAATGACCAGATTAATGCTATGAACTCACTAAGAGAAGATATGAAGAAGGGGGCGGAGCAATTCCAATTTCCCAAAGTGCCAGTAGAAGATGCATCACTGGGCGACAGGGAAAAATATATTGAAAGTGTTCGCCTGATGTTTGAGCAGGTAATGCAAAAATATCCTTATCTGGAGGAGTGCGGCAAGATTGAAACAGAGATTGACAAATTCTCTATTAATAGAGTAATGACAGTGCAGAAGTATCATAAAACAGTGCTTGCCCTGAAATCACGCACCTCTTTTTTTGATATGTATAATTTGTTGAGTGCGGAAGGAAAATCATCTGTGGAAGAATATTTCCATCAAAAATATGATGCTTATACACTTATTTATGATGATATAAGCGATAGTATTCCCCTGTTTAGATGGCTGGATGAGTTGAAGAAAAACCCTGGAGGGCATGATAGCATGAGCTATGAATTGGAAAATGCGGGAAAATTAACTGACCGAAAAGATTACTTTGAGAAGTTTGGGGTATCCCGCTCCACCGATATCGGACAGGATGAGGGAACTACGAAGGTGGAGGGAGTACTGTTGGAGCTTCGGCAGCTTAAGCGTAAGGTTGTACCAGAGAAGTGGGGAAATGTCGCCAATGCGGTGGGAGAATTGGTAAATAAAGTGAATGGTACATGATACTATATGGGTAGTGTAACAAATCTTGTGTCTTTGGAAATAAAAAGCTCCTTGTTGGGAAGAATTAAGATATGGCAAATTCTACCAACAAGGAGCTTTTATGATGAAAAGTTCAGGTTTTCCTTAATGAGAATGGATGAATCAACATAGTTTAATTCTTTTTCCGGCAGCTTGCCAAAGACAAGGTAATCGATGAGAAGTGCAAGGGAATTGGATCCCTGGTCAAAAGGCTGCTGACAAAGGGTGGCAGTTATGATATCCTCTTGAATCATTTCTCTGGTGGTTTCCATTGCATCAAAGGTGATGACACGCAGCAGATTCCCTTTCTTTAATTTAGCAACTGCCTGACAGCCGCCATGTACACCGGCAGCAGTAAAGTACAAAGCAGTAATATCCGGATGTTCCTGCAGCATTTTCGTTACAACATCATAGCTTGTGTATTCATCATCCTTATTTTCTGTAATTTCTACAATCTGTATCTCCGGATAACGGATGTTCAGGTTGTCCATAAAGCCATCGATTCGTTCCTCATGGCAGAGTACCTTATGAGACCCCGTAATGATACCAACTTTGGCTTTTCCACCTGTAATCAGTCCCATAAGACCGCCTGCGGTCTGGCCACACTGATAATAATCACTTCCAACATAAGCAATTCTTTTTGAATCGGGAATATCCGTGTTGACAGTAATGCATGGAATATTTATTTCTGCAAGAGCGTCGATTTTTTTTTGAATCTGTATATCGTTATAAGGAGAGAGAATCAGTCCCTGAATCTCTTCGTCTATCAATTCGTCAATTGCCCCTAACTGTTCCTCAAGAGCAAAGGAGGTACGCTTTTCTATAATTGTACAGCCATAGAAGGAGAGGTCCTCTGCTTTTTGATGAAGACCTTCCATAAGTTCATCAAAAAACGGATTTTCCTGACCAAAGAGCAGTACACCAATTTTTATTTTTTTCTTCTGTGCCGCCAGAGCAATCCCAGCTTTATTTGGCTGATAGTCCAGTAAGCGGACGATATCCATTATTTTTTTCTCTGTTTCTGGTTTCACTTCTCCCCGGTGATTTAAGACCCGGTCAACAGTCCCGCGGGAAACACCTGCGAGCTCTGCAATTTCTTTCATAGTAGCCATTCTTTTCTCCCAATTCCAAGTTTTATACATTCGATGTAAGACATACAATAACATACTGAAAAATACCATGTCAATATGAAACGTAGAAATAATAGTCAATCTCCGTGCGCATGCACGAATGTGCACAAAAATGAGAAGGAAAAATTGTCTAATTCTAACAAAGTAAAGAAAAAACAAAAAATATAGTTGATATTTCAAAGAAAAAGAACTATGATTTGTTTAAATGCAAATGTGCACGTGCACGGAGAAAAATGGAGGAGATAATTATGAAGTTTTTTATTGACACAGCAAATGTAGAAGATATTAAGAAAGCCAATGATATGGGAGTAATTCGTGGAGTAACCACAAATCCATCTTTAATTGCAAAAGAAGGCAGAGATTTTAATGAAGTTATCAAAGAAATCACTTCTATTGTAGATGGACCAATCAGCGGTGAAGTAAAAGCAACCACAGTTGATGCAGAAGGCATGATTCAGGAAGGGCGGGAGATTGCAGCGATACATAAGAACATGGTTGTTAAGATTCCAATGACAGTAGAAGGATTAAAGGCAGTAAAGGTGTTGTCCTCAGAAGGAATCAAGACCAATGTAACACTTGTTTTCACTGCAAATCAGGCACTTCTTGCGGCGGAAGCAGGAGCATCTTATGTTTCCCCATTCCTTGGCAGACTGGATGATATTAGTATGCCGGGTATTGATTTGATTCAGACAATTGCAGAAATATTTGCTATCTATGGATATGAAACAGAGATTATTGCAGCATCTGTCCGTAATCCAGTTCATGTAACAGATTGTGCACTTGCCGGAGCTGATATTGCCACAGTACCATATAAAGTAATCGAGCAGATGACAAAGCATCCCCTTACCACAGAAGGAATGGAGAAGTTCAAGAAGGATTATGAAGCTGTATTCGGTGCTTAGAAGGGAGAAATATGCTGTATATAGGAATTGATCTTGGAACTTCTGCAGTAAAGCTGCTGCTTATGGATGGTACAGGACAGGTGAAAAAGATTGTTTCAAGGGAATACCCTCTTAGTTTTCCCCAGCCTGGCTGGTCGGAACAGAATCCGGAGGACTGGTATCAGCAGTCTGTAGAAGGAATACGGGAGCTGACAGCAGAGTGTGACAGAACAGAGATAGCGGGAATCAGCTTTGGGGGACAGATGCATGGTCTGGTAATTTTAGATAAGAATGACAAAGTTATCCGTCCGGCAATTTTGTGGAATGATGGCAGAACGGTAGAGGAATGCCAGTATCTGAATCGGACCATTGGAAAAGAAAAGCTTTCGGAGTATACAGCCAATATTGCTTTTGCAGGCTTTACGGCACCAAAGCTGCTATGGCTGAAGAAACATGAACCGGAAAACTTTTCAAAAATAAAAAGAATTATGCTTCCAAAGGATTATCTTGCATATATGCTGACGGGGAATCATTGTACGGATATGTCAGATGCATCCGGAATGCTGCTCTTAGATGTGAAGAACCGCTGCTGGTCTAAGGAGATGTGTGATATCTGCGGCATTGATGAAAGTATGCTGGCGAAGCTGTATGAAAGCTATGAATGTGTCGGAACACTCTGCCCCCAAGTCGCAGAGGAACTGAATTTATCAAGGGAAGTGAAAGTTGCAGCAGGAGCTGGAGATAATGCTGCCGCTGCAGTTGCAACCGGAACAGTGGGGGATGGAATGTGCAATATTTCCATGGGTACAAGTGGTACCATTTTCATTTCTTCCCGCAAGTTCGGAGTAGATAACAATAACGCCCTCCATGCATTTGCAGATGCGAATGGAGCATATCACCTTATGGGATGTATGCTAAGTGCAGCCTCCTGCAACAAGTGGTGGATGGATGAAATTATTGGAACGAAGGATTATGCCGGTGAACAGGAGCAGATTACAAAGCTTGGCAAAAACCATGTGTATTTCCTGCCGTATCTGATGGGGGAGCGTTCCCCATATAACAATCCCAATGCCAGAGGAACCTTTATCGGAATGACCATGGATACCACCCGGGGAGATATGACACAGGCAGTCTTAGAAGGTGTGGCATTTGCATTCCGGGATTCCTTTGAAATTGCTAAGAGCCTTGGTATCCCGATAGAACGGACGAAGATCTGCGGAGGCGGAGCGAAAAGCCCTCTTTGGAAGAAGATAATAGCAAATGTTCTGAATATTAAGGTAGATGTACTTGAAACAGAAGAAGGACCATCTCTTGGGGGTGCGATGTTAGCTGCAGTTGCATGCGGAGAATATGAGAACATAGAAAGTGCTGCAGCCAGAATCGTAAAAGTAGTTGATACGATAGAACCAGATCCGGAGCTTGCAGCCGAATATGAGAAACGTTACCAGCAGTTTAAACAGATTTATCCTGCATGCAGGGAGCTGTTTGATAAAATTACCTAGTATAGAGTTCGTAACAGGTCGGAGGTAGTAAATGAAAATATACTCATTAACAGATGAAAAGTTTCGTAAATATGGCCGTATTGTCAAGGACATTGATTTTACGGAATTAGTACAAGAAATGGAAAAGACACCAGTACCGGAGGATGTTATTTATGAGCCAATGATAGAAGCATTTCAGAGACTGCCGGTAGCCAGACAGCTGTCAGATGTATTTTATGGGGAACTGCCAATTCAGATTGGCTATTGCAATGGACATAACACACTTTTAAACGCAGTGGAATATCACAGAAGTTCAGAGATTAATCTTGCAGTTACAGATGCAGTACTAATCCTTGGATTAGAAGCTGATATCAGTGAGGATTACACTTATGATACCGCTCATATGGAGGCATTTCTTGTTCCAAAGGGAACAGCCGTGGAGCTGTATGCAACAACGTTACATTATGCGCCATGCCATGTTCAGGAAGAAGGATTTCAGGTAGCAGTGATATTGCCTGTGGGGACAAATGCCCCATTGGAAAAGGTGCATACAGGTGCAGAAGACACATTACTTGCAGCAAAAAACAAGTGGCTGATTGGACATCCAGAGGCTGTTCTTTCAGAGAGCAGCTATATAGGACTGACTGGCAAAAATCTTAATATTAATGAATAAACAAGAAAGAAGGAGAATCACATGAACAATATTCCACAAATAAAAGTAGGAATCGTAGCAGTATCCAGAGACTGTTTTCCCGAATCATTATCTGTAAACCGCAGGAAAGCATTAGTAAAAGCATATCAGGACAAGTATGATGCAGCAGATATCTATGAATGTCCGGTCTGCATTGTAGAGAGTGAAATCCATATGGTTCAGGCATTAGAAGATATCAAAAAAGCAGGATGCAATGCACTCTGTGTCTATTTGGGCAATTTCGGACCGGAAACCTCTGAGACGCTGCTTGCAAAGCATTTTGACGGACCCAAGATGTTCGTTGCAGCAGCAGAAGAAAGTCAGGAGGATTTGATTCAGGGGCGTGGAGATGCATACTGCGGAATGTTGAATGCAAGCTATAATCTGAAATTAAGAAATGTAAATGCATATATTCCGGAATATCCGGTAGGAACAGCGGAAGACTGTGCAGATATGATTCATGAGTTCCTTCCTGTTGCCCGTGCGGTGGCAGGCTTACAGGAATTAAAAATAATCAGCTTTGGACCAAGACCTACAAACTTTCTGGCATGTAACGCACCAATCCAGCAGCTGTACAACCTTGGTGTAGAAATTGAAGAAAATTCAGAGCTGGATCTTTTTGAAGCATTTAATAACCATGCCGGTGATGCCAGAATCCCGGATATTGTACGTGACATGGAAGCAGAGCTTGGAGCCGGAAATAAAAAACCGGAGATTTTAGAAAAGCTGGCACAGTACGAACTGACATTGACAGACTGGATAGAAGAGCACAGAGGATATCGTAAATATATTGCAATCGCTGGAAAGTGCTGGCCCGCATTCCAGACACAGTTTGGATTCGTTCCATGTTATGTAAACAGCCGTCTGACAGGAAGAGGAATACCCGTATCCTGTGAGGTTGATATCTATGGCTGCTTAAGCGAGTTTATCGGAACCTGTATCAGTCAGGATGCAGTAACCTTACTTGATATTAACAATTCCGTACCAAAGGATATGTATAAGGAAGCCATTGCAGGCAAGTTCGATTACAGGCATACTGATACTTTTATGGGATTCCATTGCGGCAATACCTGTTCCCAGAAGCTTGCAAAATGCGAGATGAAGAATCAGATGATTATGGCAAGAAGTCTCCCGGCTGAGGTTACCAACGGTACATTAGAAGGCGACCTGGTTCCCGGTGACATTACTTTTTACCGTTTACAGTCAACTTCGGATAACAAGTTAAGAGCTTATGTGGCCCAAGGCGAGGTGCTTCCAGTTGCTACAAAATCCTTTGGAAGCATTGGTGTATTCGCGATTCCGGAAATGGGGAGATTCTACCGTCATGTGCTGGTTCAGAAAAATTATCCCCATCATGGTGCAGTTGCATTCAGCCATTGCGGCAAGGCTCTGTATGAAGTGTTTAAGTATATCGGAGTTCCCATTGAGGATATTAATTATAACCAGCCGGCAAGTTTGCCTTATCCTACGGAGAATCCATTTGCTATATAGAAAAACAAATTGACGAAAATCGATATGATCAATATAATGTACACCTAGAGATAAATTATATTGGAGAAGAAATATGAGGGTATTGTTAAAGGATTGGAAGAGAAATTTCTTTACTATCTGGACAGGGCAGGCATTTTCACAATTATCGAGCTCTGTCCTTCAGTTTGCAATTGTTTGGTATTTAACTGACCAAACCGGCTCCGCTATGGTATTATCAATTGCCATGATGATGGGTTTTCTACCACAAGGGATTTTGGGACCGTTTATCGGTGTATTTATTGACCGATATAGCAGAAAACGGATTATGGTTATCTCGGATCTGCTTATTTCGGCTGCCAGTTTTACCATGGTGATAGCTGGTTTGATGGGGGGCTTGTCAACAGGATTAATTCTTGTTGTTTTGCTGATTCGTTCCATTGGTTCCGCATTTCACACACCCTGTTTGCAGGCAGTAACTCCTCAGATTGTACCATCTGACCAATTAACCAGATGTTCTGGATATTCACAAGCCCTGGAGTCTGTATCACAGATTTTAAGCCCGGTAATCGCAGCAGTGCTTTATCACTCTTGGAGTTTAAGTGGAATTATCTTCTTGGATGTCATAGGTGCGTTAATCGCCGTATTTACATTAGGAATCACAATGATTCCAGAATTGCATCAGGACGAGAATCGTGGAAAAGTGCAGGTATTGCGAGAAGCGAAGGAAGGTTTTCAAATCCTTCGGACAAATAAGGGAATGCTTGGCCTGGTACTGATAGGTAGTTTATATACTTTAGCATTAATGCCAACCAGTGCGTTATTTCCTCTGATGAGTATGTCTTATTTTAACGGCACCAGCACGAGTGCAAGTATTGTTGAAGTTGTGTTTTCAGTCGGGCTTCTGTTTGGCTCATTAGTATTATCAAAATGGGGAGGAACAAAAAATAGAGTTTATACCATGGTTGGTTCGTTTCTTTTGATGAGTTTCAGCTTATTTATATCTGGAATCTTACCGACCAGTGGGTTTTATGTATTTGCTGCCTGCTCATGGCTAATGGGAGTTTCCGGCCCATTTTACTGGGGAATGTATACTCCATTATTGCAAAGTAACTTTGAAGCGAAATATTTAGGGCGGGTGCTGTCATTGGCCAGTAGTATCCGGTTGATTAGCGGACCGATAGGTTTATCTGTTTCAGGAGTCTTTGCAGAAAGGTATGGTGTTGAGAAATGGTTTCTTATTGCAGGGGGACTGGTTCTGTTTGCAGCTTTTCTATGTCTTACCATTTCATCCATCCGAAATTGTGATAGTTAATATATTGACATGGATGTGAGCAGGGGTCATGGAAAAACAAGAAAAAAATGCAAGAGTGTTCATATCTACCATTGCATAAGAATGTAATAGAGCGCTGCTCCATAGATGATGACTCATCTGTGAAGCAGCGCTCCTTTTTTAAAGTTTATGGAATTCGGGTTTCCGATTTTTGAATACGGTATAGTAGGAGAAACCAGCATCCTTTAAGATTTCCGGTACTTTTGCAAAATCATAAGCAACGTGTTCCGGTTTGTGGGCATCAGCTCCAATGGTAATAATTTCGCCCCCCAGTTCACGATAACGCTTTAGAATTTCCTCCGTAGGATTAGGGTGTCCAAGCCCATATTTGAATCCACCGGTATTGATTTCAATGCCTTTTCCCTTTTGTATCAGAGTGGTAAGAATTTCATTAATGAGATCAGAAAATTTGTCATAAGTATAGTAAGTGTTGGTATTAGGACCATACCGTACCACGTAGTCAATATGGCCATATACATCAAAGCAGTCAAATACAGCGATATTTTCCAGAACAGATTCAAAGTATTCCCGGTATGCTTCATCCTCTGTTTTTCCAAGATAGAATGCGGGAAAATAGAGATCCTGATGATTTACCACATGGGAAGAACCAATGATAAAGTCAAAAGGATACTTCTTGATGAGGGGAGTAAGCTCCTGGGCCAGATGTGGCTGGAGTCCCAGTTCCAGTCCGATATGTACGGAGAGGTCGGAGGGGGCTTCTGCCTGTACCTGAAGCAGCTCTGCGAAGTAGGCAGAGAAATCAATTTGAAACAGATCTGGTTTTTCGGGGTAGTCAATATCCAAATGATCTGTAAAGCAGATACCGGATAGACCTTTATTTATGGCAGCTTGAATCATTTCACGGGAAGCAGCATCACTGTCACTGGAAAAATGAGTGTGCATATGTGTGTCCCAAAGCATAAAAATTCCTCCTTTTAAGTTCATGGATTAGATGAAATAGAACAAAGTATAATTTTTCACAGAAAAATAATAATCTAAAAACAAAAAAATGAAATTTTTTGTTTATATTTTACAGTTTAATATATATGAAATGTACTATTTTGTCAAAAGACAAAGTTGCAAAATTGTCAGAACCTCTAAAATGTAGGAAAAATGCACCCTGCATCGAAAAAAATGGTGAAAAAATTAACAAAGTTAAAAATGCTACTTGAATTTTGGACAAACATTGGGTAAAATGGAAATAGATTTGGGTGTATATCATATCCAAAAGAAAAATTAAATTCATTCAAAACTAGGAGGAATTAAATATGTCAGTAAGAGTAGCAATCAATGGATTTGGACGTATTGGACGTTTAGCATTCAGACAGATGTTCGGTGCAGAAGGATACGAAGTAGTAGCAATTAACGATTTAACAAGCCCTGATATGTTGGCGCATTTGTTAAAATATGATTCATCTCAGGGAAAATATGCTTTAGCAGACAAAGTATCCGCTAGCAAAGATTCCATTACAGTTGATGGAAAAGAAATCAAAATCTATGCGTTCCCAGATGCAAGCAATTGCCCATGGGGAGAATTAAAAGTTGACGTTGTATTAGAGTGTTCCGGATTCTATACATCCAAAGACAAAGCACAGGCTCACATCAATGCAGGAGCACGTAAAGTTGTTATTTCTGCTCCAGCTGGAGACGACATTCCTACTGTTGTTTACAATACAAACCATGAAACATTAAAAGCAGAAGATACTATTATCTCAGCAGCTTCTTGTACAACAAACTGCTTAGCACCAATGGCAGATACTTTAAACAAATATGCACCAATCCAGTCCGGTATCATGTGCACAATTCACGCTTACAC
>CAZUKR010000002.1:0-67853 GCA_964620885.1 uncultured Eubacterium sp. | reverse complement strand
TCTCCACATGCTGTCACGGAAAATGCGAGTGTCAGTGCTAAAATACCTAAAATAATCTTTTTCTTCATGGTTTTTCCCCTTTTTTAATTTTTTTTCAGTTTATATTGTAACTTTCTTTTCTTTTTATGTCAATCCTGTGCAGGTATCTCAGGAATCTTTGATTCCCGTTTAAAACTAATGGTGACCTTAAAAAGATCTCCATCCAGATAAATTTCAAAGTCTCCGCCCATAAGGTTGGTCAGATTCTTGGCAATGGACAATCCCAGACCGCTTCCTTCGGTACTTCTGGATACATCTCCCCGGATAAAACGTTCCGTCAGTTCATCTGCTGCAATATTCAACGCATTCTCCGAAATATTTTTAATGGACAATATGGCTTTTTCTTCTTCTATTTCCATATCTACATATACCCTGGTATTGGCCATGGCATATTTTGCCACATTGTTGTATAGATTTTCTATAACACGCCAGATTCTCCTGCCATCGGCCATTATCACAACCGGTTCTTTGGGCAGCTTCGTAACTGCTGTCAAGCCCTTAGCTTCAAACTTTTCATTAAATTCTCCGCCTGTCTGATACACCAGCTCTACGAAGTTAATCCGCTCCATTTGAAGCACCAAATTTCCCGAGCTAATCTTTGAGGCTTCTACCAGATCTTCTGTCAGTTGTTTCAATCTCTGAGATTTTTGTTCCAGCACCGTAAGATAAGTCTCAATCCGCTGATTTGGTATGTCTTCCCGCTTCAGTAAATCTACATAATTGATAATGGATGTAAGAGGGGTCTTAATATCATGAGATACATTGGTAATAAGATCTGCTTTCAGCCTCTCATTCTTCATGCTGGCATCTACTGCATGAAACAACCCATCACCAACAGCATTTACTGCTTTCGCCAGATTTTTATTATCTCCTTTTAATTCCTCTGCATCAATTTTAAATTCAAGGTCACCACTGGAAATACTCCCTATTCCTTCCAGCACTTTATTTCTTTGGGCCCCTTCCCGTATAATCAAAACACCTTCCACAAGGCTCATGCCCACAAATACTCCGATGCCCCACATCTGCCAGACTTCATCTGCGTTTATCAGCATTGGAATTATAATCATACTGGCCAAAAGATGTATTCCAAACCAGATTATCATTTTAGCCAATGGTCTGCCGGCCTGGAATATCCCTCCAATCCCTGAAATAATCCAGTGGGTAATGCTTTCTTTCCATAATACACCAGCCCGGATCCGCCTTACAAAGCTGAGATAAAATATCATTAAAAAGGCTGTAGTCAAAAACGCCACCACTCCGGCAATAATCATGTGTCCTGCCAGCTCTTCTCCGCCAAACCGGTACATTACCTGACCATACATAACAACGGTGGCAATTCCTGACATTGTGGCTCCAATAAATGCCAGTTCTGTAGGGATTCGGTCAAACCAGCATAAAACCGCCTCTTCCTTCTCACCTGTTTTCCCCGCAACGGTACTTAAATATATAAAGCATATTAAACAGCCAAGGGCACTGATTACCATGGAAGCAATGCTGATATAAATCCACGGATACAGAGTGCTGTATTCCTGCTTCGCCTCATAAAAACTATCTGCATGAGGAAATGATGTGTTTACGCAGACAAATAAAATGTTATCTTTTCCGCCGGATGTCTGCTCAATCTGATTATAGAAAATATCTTCCATTCCTTTTACATTGCTTTCCAGACGCATATCCGTCTCCCGGTAAAAGAAATACTTTCCCATTTTCTTCCCGTATTCTGTCAAATCCTGAATGCCTTCTTCTTCCATTGCTATATTGGTATATATTTTGTCTTCATTTCCCTTTTTTATCCAGTAATATACATTACTTCCTTCTTCTCCCAGATTGTATTGATTCAGGCATTTCTTGTAAGTATTTACTTCCTGCCCTATATTTTCCAGTGTATATTCCAATGCTTCATATTCATTCTGCATCTCAGCTTCCGAAAAATTTTCCTGAATAAAATTGCTCCAGATTCCTTTCCCGCCTACCGGAAAATATTCTTCCTCTACAAAATCGTAATTCGACGTATGATCCAGAGTTTCCATTCCCATATCCCGTAGCAGAAGACCCAGCTCATGCCCGTCTAATTTATACAGTTCACCGTCGATTACTCTCTTGATAATATCGTTTAGCTGTTCCGTTTCTTCTACCGCACCTGCTTCTGTTGCATTATTGCTGCCTGACCGATCCTGTTCTTCTTCCGCAATTTCTGTCTGCTCTTTTGAAAAAACTTCATAAGAACCTCCATAATAATGTTCTACACTGGAAATAATATTTTCCTGCAGTTCTATGCTCATATCACTAAGGCTTTCAATGCTTTTTTCCTGATCAAATAACTGGCTTCCACCTTTGGTTATGGTCTGTTTCTGATGAATGACACTATCTATATAGCAGGAGGAAGAAAATTGGTAATTGGCTGTAGTGTAATCTCTGCCCCACTCTACCAAATCTCCCAGATTGTAATATCCAGATAGATTTCCTTCTGTATTCTTGTCCAAAAGCACTTCGCCCTGCTTTCCCTGGCTCCTATAGTATTTTCTAATATCAATCAGCTTCTCTGAATCATAGCTGCCGGCCGTCTCAAATTTCCTGCGATAATCCACAAAATTCAATATGTCCTCTGTTGATTTCTCAAAAAGAGACACAAAATATGCTGAATCTTGAAATGATTTGTTTTTGACATCTCCAAAATTCAGTATATTCTTCTGAAAAAGCGTTGTTACCAGCAATATGGATATTACCAATACTACAAATAGAATCTGCTGGACAACTACCGCTGTTATTTTTAGTCCGGTAGAATACCGAAGCTTTTTCATTCCACCACTCCTTTATTTTAATTTTTCTATTTTATATCCCACGCCCCATACTACTTTTAAGTATCTTGGTTCCTTGGGATTAATTTCTATTTTTTCCCGAATATGCCGGATGTGTACTGCTACGGTATTATCTGCTCCAATAGCATCTTCATTCCATATATTTTCGTATATCTGATTGATAGAAAATACTTTTCCCTGATTTTTCACTAAAAGCAGCAGTATATTATATTCAATAGGAGTGAGCTTCACCTGTTCATCGTCTACGGTCACCTCTTTCAGGTCATCGTTAATTGCCAAACCGCCTACCTGATAAATCCTCTGGCTGCTTTCTGCTGCATTTCCAAGCTGTGTATAGCGTCGCAGCTGAGATTTTACTCTGGCTACGAGTTCCAGGGGATTGAATGGTTTTGTTACATAGTCATCCGCACCTATATTCAACCCTAATATCTTATCTGCATCCTCTGACTTTGCCGATAATATGATAATCGGAATACTACTCTCTTCTCTGATTTTCAGGGTAGCACGAATACCGTCCAGCTTAGGCATCATTATATCCATAATCAAAAGGTGTATCTCTTTATCCCGAAGCACTCCCAATGCCTCTTCTCCATCATATGCCTTCAGAATATTGTATCCTTCCTGCTGCAGGTATATCTCGATGGCATCTACTATCTCTTTATCATCATCACATACTAAAATATTCTTCATATCCTTCACCTCATTTTTTCAACAATCCTGATTCTAGTATTATACATGAAGCTAGGGACATCCGCCACATTCTTTTGACGTATGTCCCTATTGTATCAATTGATTTTTAATTTCCTAACAGGAAATTTATTAAGATTTCCGAAACGTCATTCTATTTCTTCCCAAAAGAAAAACGGCTGTCTTTGGTTTCTGTTTTTCTTTTCTTGAAATATTCTGCATTCTGATTTACCCTTACTTCCGGTACCACATCTGCAAAAGGTCTTTCTTCCCGTTCTTCCGGAATTCCTCCCAAAGCAGCCCGTCTTCTCAGGCTTTCTGCAAACTCTTTTCCTGTAATCTTAGAAAGACTTTCTTCAGCTTCACTTTCCTGTTCTTCTCTCTGCTGGTCAAATACTTCGCATTCTTTCCCCGCACGTTCAAAGTATGCCTTATTTATCCTTATTTCCGGCTGAATAGCGGAATAGGACCTTCCTTCATTGGCAATCTTTTTTTCTTTGGATGGGTCCAGCTTTTCTTGCTGCTCTTTTTCCCGTTCTATATTCTGTTCCTTAATTACCTTGAGATATTTGTCTGTATCTGCAAAATCTCTCAGCTGTTCTTTCAACTCTGACTGGTTATCCCGCACCTTTTCTTTTTCACTGTCCAGCTCTGCATTCATTCTCCTGAAAATTTTCTGAACAGATTTATTGGTATCATCCATAATATGCTGGATTCTGCTCAAAGCATCATCCGTATAAATAATAGATGCGGCATAAATATCGTCTGCATGCTTATTGGCTTTCCCTATAATCTCTTCTCCACGCTTCTCGCTGCGCCGTTCTGCCAGCACCTGCTTTTGGCTGGTAACCTCGTATTCGTCCATAACTTCGTAGACTGCCATATTCAGCTGTTCCAGTAATGCAAATACCTTTTGTTTCTCCACCACAATCCTGGTATCATCTTTTGCGTAGGACTGACTCTGGGAAAACAACAGATGTATCTCTTTTAAAATATGTTCTATTTTATCCTGTATGCTCATATCCCGGTACCCCTATTCGTTTCTTATTCTCATATATTATAGGGGATTTATTTTTATGTTGCAATAGCTTTTCACAGCATATTCATTATGGTACACTGTTTTTAAATAATATACACACGAGGGGGATTCATATGGAATTTAAACAACTGCATAAAAAAGCTTTATGGTGCATGTACACAGCGGACGCAATTATTTCCGTTATTTTCATTGTTGGTTTATCTATAGCTATGCACTATTTTTCTCTTTTTTCTTATTCTGTTATTAAGGTTATTTATTTTTTACTTCTGGCACTGGTGGTTGCAGGCAGTACGGCTGTACCCATTTTCCGCTACCGCCGGTACCGCTATGCTCTGGACAATGAGGGAATCTATATCCGGGAAGGATTTTTGTGGATTACGGAAAACATTGTTCCTGTTGAACGTCTACACAAGATTGCTTTGATGCAGGGCCCTATTGACCGCTTTTATGGACTTTCTAAAGTTGTTGTGACTACTGCCGGCGGAGATGTGACAATACGTTTTTTGGAATATGAAACTGCCCAATTTATTGCAGATTCCTTAAAGAAAAAAATAAATACGATTGTACTGGAGGAAAAAGATGGAGAATAATAAAATGCGCTGCCATTTCAGCATTATTTTCGAAAAATCCGGAAAATTTCTTGCTTTCTGGTTTTTTCTTGTTCTTTCCCAGACAGATGAAATTGTTTCTATTATTACTGAACCGGACTTTAGCATACAGGATTTTAAAATAATCTTTCCTGTCTGCGCCGGTCTTCTGCTCTTATTTCTCCTGATAATGGGGTATCAGTTTATGCTGTGGCGTAAAACTTTTATCTATCTGGATAACAATACTTTCGTTTTTGAACAAAATACCTTGAACCGTAAAAAAAATACCGTTGGAATTGCCAATATTTCAAATATTAATTTGGAACAAAATCTCTTTGAACGCCTGGTAGGAACTTATCGGCTGAAGCTGGACACCGACAGCTTTTCCACCGCAAAGAATACAGATGTTTCTATCGTGCTTTCTGCAAAAAAAGCAGAGGATTTAAAAGCTGAAATTCTGTCTCATATGAACAAGGACACGCTTTCCCCTGAAACAAAGGACACCGCCCCAGAAGCTCCCTTTGCTTCTTTTGGTGAGATTCTTTCCCATTGCTTCTTTTCCATTCCCACAGGGCTGCTTGTTCTTGCTGTACTTTTTGTGGCTGGCCTTCCTCCGTTTCTCTATTTTACCGAAACATCTCTTTCTGAACTTTTATATTCAGAGGGCAACCTGTCCCTTTTCGGCAGTTTTCTTCCCCTTTTCCTTCTTGTAATGGGCTATATCTATCAAATGATAAAGCAACTGCTGTCTTTTTATCATTTTTCCTGTTTCCGCAGGGAAAACGATTTGATTATCCGTTATGGCTTTTTCCGAAAACAGGACTTTACCGTTCCCATAGAACGTATCAATGCTTTGCGGATTATTCAGCCGCCCCTTGCACGAATTGCAGGACGCATGCAAGCGCAAATAATCTGCATTGGTCTTGGAGATGGAGAAAACGAAAAAACTCAGCTTGCTCTTTGCATGAAAAAGGATTCCTTTTATAAGCACCTGCAGGATCTCCTTCCAGAATTTATGACAGAGTGGGCTGAGCCGGTTCGTAAGCTTCCGAAGGGAGCCGGCATCACCTATTTTTTATCTACGCTGCTGTATACCCTCTGCTTTAGTATCCCTATTTTTTCTATTACTTTTACCTTTGTTTTAGATATGAAGAATCGATATATTTTAGGTGTTATCTATGGCATTATCCTGCTTCTTATCTTATTGTATCGTTTCTTCCATTATTTTTGCCTGGGTATTGGCTTTGGCACAAAACAGATTACTATCTGCGATGGTTCACTCAAAAAGGAAATATCCTTGGTTCCATATGGAAAAATTCAATTTGTAACATTGAACGAAAGCCCTCTACGCCGGCTGTTCCAAATTGCAACCGGCAGTATTAATATTCTGGCACCACCCGGAAGCAATGTTCTTGGCCTTCCCTTTTTAAACCAGCAGCAGATTCTTGAGTTAAAAACAAAGTGTCTTCTATAATAATTATGGATACCTACGGATTGCTCCGACCTTTAGGCCAGTGTCCTAAAAGAAGCAAACAAACTCATGGCGGGCGGCGGTCCCCCCGCGCCTGTTCCGGCTCATGGACAATGATACGGTCGATAAATTCATGGACGATTGCCGGGGTCAATTCCTCGATTACAGCGTAACGACGAACAACGGACAAGAACCTGTCCACATTAACCGCTTGACTTTCTTCCTTGGCTATCTCCATTTCCAGATTGTCAACCGTATTCAGCAATGCGGCTTGTTCGGCTTCAAACTTCACAGACATTTTTTCGTACCGCTCGTCCGTAATCTTGCCGGAAACATTGTCCACATACAGCCGTTCAATCAGCGTATCGAGTTCGGAAATGCGCTTGCGGTTTTTCTCGGCAGCTCTTTTCTTTGCCGCCGTTTCCCGCTTGTACTCCTGTGCGCTCCTGTCCATTACAATACGCGCAAACTGCGGACAATATCCCATGTTTCCATATCAATAATGGCGGGGTGGGTGTCCTCAAATGCAACTTGGCCCGAAGTTCCGATAAATACAAAAAGCCGATAATTGCGAGTATACTCACTAATTATCGGCTCTGCGTCACAACGTCTTAGTGTCCCTGCGTCTTAGCGTCTGGCTCTGTAATAGGCGTTATATTCAGTTTTAATACATTGATAAGAGTTTCTTTTTTGCACTTCGGGCAGAACAGCGGAAAGTTTTCAAGTTTCGTATCGTCCCGCATTTTTACTCTCGTTTTATTCTGGCATACAGGACATAGTATCCATTCTTCGTTATTTGGCATAGGTACTTAATCCTTTCACAATCAAATGCTTATTTTGCATTTCACTCAATAGGTTCGCCCTGCTCCAATATTCCGGGGCCAAAAGGTGTTATTTCTCCTGTTTCCGGATTGGTTGGTTGGTCAACATAAAATAGAAAACCATTTTTTCCGTATCTGCCAAGTTTAGTTTGGTCGTAATAATTGCTATCCATGCAAATATTAACGGCTCTCACTGCAATCGCCACTTCTTGGCTTCCCTCAAAAAGCTCCTGTTCCCATAAATACTCACACTCAATATTTAAAAAACACTCTTTGATTTGCGGTGCATTGACCTTTGCTGCTTTCTCTGCCGTAAGACCCGAAGCGGTGATTTCATCTGTTTCAAACTGATTATTACTAATCGTTTTAACACATCGGTCATAAATATCGTTTGAGGGAAAATTCAACACGCATACTTTCGTTTCTCTCAAGGATTGATACATATGCCCGTCTTTATTGACTTTTCCCAATATACAGATAAAGTTTTCCAATCCACTACCCATAAAGCTAGACCAAGAGTGCAGGCAAGCGTTTTCCTTGCCGTTAGATTTCCAACCTGTAACAACAAATACCAATTGTGGCATGGATGTAACAAAATCATACCAAGACAAGTTGCCGCAATATGTCACATATTGCTCAATTTCATATCCAGCAAGTTTCTCTGGCCTATTAAAAATTGAAACCTCTTTTTTCATAACAAAATCCTCCTTTGATTTTAGATAGTTTTAGAATAGCATGAGTAACACGGCACCTGTATGTCCTATTACTCATATTGAGCTAATACATTTTTTGCATTTTGGCGAATGCTATCAACTAAATTGGGTGGCTCTATGACCTTTACAGCATCACCATAACTTAGTATCCATTGTAGTAAGTAGTTATAGCTACTAGCTTTATATCGTCGCGCCAAATATAATTGTCAAAATCAAGCTCTTTTTCTGAAATATATCTTTCCTCATAACTTGTTTTTAGATTTTGCAATTCACTTAGACGATTCAGTTTGAAAAGTCTAAAATCTTGTTTGGCAAGACAGTATCCATAAACGTACCATGCAAACCACCTAAACATAATAAAATAAGGCTCAATAATACGTTCGCTTTCTCCCTTTTCAGAACAATATTGAAGCCAAATGAATAATAACTCTATTTCGGTCGTCTAGGATAGTGCTCTTTTCATTCGTGAGTTTTTCCATCAGGCTTTGAGTATAACTGTATTTTGAAATAGTATCTATGCTTTTGAGCCCCATAAAAATTGCACTCAATTCTTTTTGTGTCAGTATTGTTTTATCAATTTTGTAACCCTCTGCAATGGAAAGCCCTCCGCCATATCCTTGCATGGATACAATAGGGATGCCAGCTTTACATATATTATCAATATCCCGCTGGATAGTCCTTTGTGAAACCTCAAATCGCTCTGCTAATTGTGATGTTGTGACTTTTTCCTTTTGCAACAGGATTGTAACAATACCGATTAGACGGTCTATTTTCATACGCTCACCTCAATAACGATTGCTTTCATTATTATCGCAATACCAATATTATATTTCGAGTTGTCGAAAACATCAAGCATGACGTTATTATGCGTTCTTGCGGTGTTCCGCTATACGGCAAGCAGGGCAAGTGTACACACACTTGCACATTTTGCGAATAAATGCGCTTTGATTTTGGCTGTTCACTTCGGCCATGCGTTCCTGTATGGCGGCGCATTCCTCATGAGTAACCATGATATGCAACCGCAAATTTCGCTCTCTTTTTGGCATAATTTTGCCCTCCAATTCAATCAATACACTGTCTGATCTCCCTTTATTTAATTGGCTTATACATTCGTCTGTTGGCTGTCTATCTCGTTATTTTAGTGTTGGGTAATTGCTTCCTTATGCACCCTGCCCATTTGCCCCTGGTATCCTACAATATAAAACAATCCTCTGCAGGTCTGCTTCCCACTGACCTACAGAGGACTGTTCCTCCTCTTTTCTTTTGCAAATTTATGATATACCTCATAATATGTATCTTTACGTCCTTCACTGGTAATTTCCACCAATTTTTTTATTATGTCTTCGTCATCCATAATAAAATCTACGATTTCCGGCGAGTATCTCACGCCCTTTCCTGCATTCATTTCATCCAGAACAGTAGCGACATCCTTGCCCTTCATATAATTTCTTCCCAATGTATCCGTTGCAGCATCCAGACAATCACATATTGTAATTAAATCTATGGCAAATTTATCCATACATGCCTGATTATCAAAGTTTTCCGGATAACCTCCCTGCCCATTATAATATTTATGATGTCCCAGAATTACATTGGCATATTTTTTCAGCCCCTGATACTGCTCTCTTCCATACAGCCCATATTCGGGGTGCTTTTTTATGTTCTCAAATTCCTGATCGGTCAACTTCCGTACCTGCATACTCACCGTGGTACTTATAAATAATTTACCACGGTCATGCTGCAATGCCCCCTGATGTAACAATTGCAGTATTTCATCCCTATGTTCTACCACTTGTTCAGGTGTTTCGGTTCCCAGCATTCCCACTACATATTCCGGTTTTCTTTTTATAATTGCTTCGGCAATCTCTTTTACCAGCTTTGCTACTCCACGTACATGAATCTCCGTGCTTCCCTGTCGTACCAGCATTATATGCTCATACAGTTCCAATGCTTCCAGACTATTGTAATGAGATAACAAATCCATCATTTCATTTACAATAATACGATCTATGTAGGCTTTGTTTCCGGTTCGGGGAAAGCTGGTATAATACCACGTTACATCTTTTTTCAGTTTATTATTCCATTTGAATTGAAACTTCTCCGCCCCTTCAAACAGCTCCGGCAAAAACAGTGGCATCATCTGTATCAGGTTGTTATAATTATAGCTATATCCTACTTCATCTTCCAGCTTCTGCCACGGCTCTTCCCTATAATATTCATATAGCTTCTCATAATATTCTTTCTCTGTTATTTTTCCCTGAAGCTTTTGATACTTCCAATAATTGTAATATTCATATGCCGACAGCCTGCGTTTCTTCCTATAGACTTCTACCTGCCGATAATATTCTTCTTCTATTTTTGCGATTCGCTCGTTAAATATCTCTCTTCCCGGCTTCAATAATTCCATACAGATTTCATCTTGTATAAGTATCTGTATTCTGGCAAAATCAAAGTTTCCACTGGAACGCTCTTCCTTTTTTTCCTTTTCATAAAAATCATATGCGTCCAATAAATGAAACAAATGAGTGGAACTGTATTCCTTTTCATCTTCTCTGTCCCAGTTGGAACAATTGAAAAGCGCCGACAATACAGCTCTTCTGGCCATCGGCCCCTTGATTTCTTCATATTGTTCCCGATAAGATGCTACTTTCAGATAGCACTGATATACTTCTTGCCGTAACTCGGGATTATTCATATGGCCATAAAAATATCCCAGATAAAAACAGCTTAAAATCTGATTATCCAGATTATTTTTATCTTCATAATACACCACAAGCTTTTTAAGCATTTCAACTGTAAGGAGATTGTCAAAAGTCATGCTCTGTGCCATTTTTATAATTTCGTCTAAAAAAACACCTGCGATTTCTTCTGAAAATTCCTTATGACCTTCATTCTCATGCAAAAAAGGAAGAATTACTCTGGCAATATGTCTTTCATTTTCTCTAAAAGCCTTTCTCTGAAATTCAGACTTTTCTTTTAAAAGACAAAACCATTTCTCCTTCTGCTCTGGTTTCATATATATAAAATACAGGAGGCCCTCGTAGTGTTCCTGTCTGCGTATCATTTCCCTGTATTCTTCATAAAATTGCCGTATCTCTTTTTCGTTAATTTCCTGCATAGTGAAAAAGCTCCTTTTCCAGTATTACAGTTCTTTTCTGTTATATCTCATTTTATACTAGTGCAGACTATTTGTAAATTGTCTTTCCCTTTTATTAGCACATCAATTTGCTTTTAGCGAAATTTCATGTTATTATATCGTGGTTGCTCGGAGGGCAGCTCATTTCGTTTAAAATGAGAGGTCAGAAAAGAGAACAGGCTGAAATGCTTGTGAACTTTTCTGACCTTATTTTATTTGGAGGTAACTATTATGGACTTATTAAACGGAAAAATTAAAACAATCTATTTCAAGTATTTACTTGCGGCATCGGGAAGTGTTCTCATCAGTTCTATTTACGGACTTGTTGACATGGCAATGGTGGGTCAATACCAAGGGCCGGATGGAGCAGCTGCTCTTGCAGTGGTTGCACCCGTTTGGAATATAATTTATAGCCTTGGTTTACTTACAGGTATCGGCGGTGCTGTACTATACAGTACGGAAAAAGGCAAGGGAGGGCAGACAGAGCAGAATTCATATTTTACTGCGTCTGTTATTTTTTCCTGTATCCTGGGTATCATCTGCTGGCTTTCCATCATCTTTTTTGATGAGCCCCTGCTTCGATTTTTTGGTGCAGATGAAACGCTGTTACCCCTTGCTCAAAGCTATCTTTACCCGATTAAATTTGTTGTGCCAACCTTTTTATTCAGCCAGATGCTGGCGGCCTTTTTAAGAAATGATAATGCTCCGGGACTTGCTACCGCCGCAGTATTATCCGGGGGAATTTTTAATGTTTTTGGTGACTGGTTTTTTGTTTTCTTCCTTGACCTTGGGATTATTGGTGCGGGAATTGCAACTGCAATCGGATCCTTAATCACCATTGTCGTCGCTTTATCCCATTTTTTCACCAAAAAGAATACCTTAAAACTGGTAAAGCCTGCTGCACTTAAAAATAAAATTAAGAAAATTTCAATATGTGGATCTTCAGCCTTTTTGGTTGATATGGCAATGGGAGTCTTAACGGTGCTTTTTAATCGCCAGATTATGAAGTATCTTGGAAGTGATTCCTTAAGTGTATATGGCGTTATCATCAACATCAGCACAATTGTACAATGCTGTGCATATGGTGCTGGGCAATCTGCGCAGCCGATTATTTCCATGAACTATGGCGCCGGAAAGAAAAAACGTGTATTTGAAACATTGAAGTATTCTCTTTATGCGGTGGCTTTTTTCAGTGTAATATGGACGGCAGTTGTTATGTTGATTCCAAATAATCTTATTCATATTTTTATGGCACCTACGGAAAGCGTACTTTCAATTGCACCAGGTATTATGCGTTGTTATGCATTATCATTTATGCTTTTACCCCTAAACATTTACTCCACATACTACTTTCAGTCTATTATGCAGCCCAAGATTGCATTTATAATTTCTATATTAAGGGGTGTGTTTATCAGCGGCTGTTTCATCCTGCTGTTCCCGCTCCTGTTTGGTTCTTCTTCTATTTGGCTTGCTATGCCCATTACAGAGTTTATAATTGCAATTCTGGTTGTAGTTTTTATTGCAAAATCCCGGCTTACAATGAAATAAAAAAATAGGGTTATTGGAAAACAAATCCAATAACCCTATTTTTTATAATTTAGAAACGGAAATCACGCTCTCCATTATGAATATTCGCAAGATATTCAGCTACTTTTTCTTTTACCTTAGGATTGGTAATCACTTCCTGTTCTTTGATAATCAGTTTTTCCCCGACTTCTTTAGTTGCCGGTGCCGCATAATCCTCCAGATATTCTTTCAGAGTCATAAGAGCATTCGGATGACAGCAGTTTACAATCTGCCTGCTCTTTAACAGCGTCATGAACCGATCTCCGGTTCTGCCTTCCCGGTAACATGCAGTACAGAAACTTGGAACAAATCCCATATCCATCAGCCATTTTACAACTTCATCCAGAGTACGGTTGTCACTGACATCAAACTGTGCAGAATTTTCTTCTTCTGGTTCTGGCTCTGCATACCCGCCTACACTTGTTTTAGAACCACCACTAATCTGGGAAACCCCCAGGTGAAGTACCTTTTCACGACAGGCCTGTGATTCGCGGGTAGACACAATCATTCCGGTATAAGGCACTGCAATACGGATACATGCCACAATCTTCTGGAATGTCTCATCGGAAATACCATTGTCAAATGCATCCGGATCAATATCGTCTGCTCTGCGCACCCTTGGAACACTGATGGTATGAGGCCCAACACCCTTGTACGCCTCCAAATGCTCTGCATGCATCAGAATGCCCACAAAATCATAGCGATAGTTATTCAATCCATAAAGAACTCCAAGGCCTACATCATCAATACCACCTTCCATGGCACGGTCCATGGCTTCTGTGTGATACGCATAATCATGCTTTGGTCCTGTGGGGTGAAGCTTTTCATATGATTCTTTATTGTAGGTTTCCTGGAACAAAATATAGGTACCGATTCCTGCATCTTTTAATTTCCGGTAATTTTCTATTGTTGTGGCCGCAATATTTACGTTTACACGACGGATTTCTCCATTTTTATGTTTAATTCCATAAATGGTATCAATACATTCCAGAATATATTCAATTGGATTATTTACAGGATCTTCTCCTGCTTCTAAAGCCAGACGTTTGTGTCCCATATCCTGCAGAGCAGTAACTTCTTTTACAATCTCTTCCTGAGTCAGTTTTTTACGGGCAATGTGTTTATTTTTCAGATGATAAGGACAGTATTCACATCCATTAATACAGTAGTTGGATAAATACAATGGTGCAAACATAACAATACGGTTACCGTAAAATTCCTGCTTAATGGTTTCTGCCAGCTCGTAGATTTCCTGATTCTTATCTTCCAGCTCACAGTCCAGAAGCACAATTGCCTCTCTATGAGAAAGACCTTTACGTTCTCTGGCCTTTTCCAAAATCTGTTCAATCACTTCTCTATTGTTTTTATTTTTTTCTGCATATTCCATAGATTCCAGAATTTCTTCATCGCTGATAAATTCTTCTGCTTTTGGTGACATTACGTTATACATTCTTTTTCCTCCATATTCTTAAAATTATCTGTTCTAAATACCATCTGGATAATCTCCCCGGTTCGTTACCAGTTCATATCCTATACCTTCCATCCGGCGGTTTAAGCACACACGGCATTCCGCCGCCTCATCCCCTGTACAGATTTTATTATCATACAGTTCATATTTCTTTCGTACAGAAGTAGGGGACAGATTGGGCATTACTACATTGGCCCCTGCCTGTATTCCTTTTTCTCTCCCCAGAGGGTCGATGGTTCCGAGAGCCGTGGTGGATGGCAATAGTAGTTTGGGCTGCATAACCCGCAGCAAACCAATCATAAACAAGGTCAGTTCTACGGTTCCTCCCAGCTCTGCTCCAAAGGGTGTCTCATGATGGGGAACAAAGGGACCTATCCCTACCATGTGGGGCTGCAGTTCATGAATAAACATCATATCTTCTGCAAGCTGTTCCGGTGTCTGTCCGGGACTGCCTACCATAAATCCGGTTCCCGTCTGATAACCGATTTCTTTCAGCTCTTTCAGGCACTGCTGCCTTTTTTCAGCGGTAAGTTCGGCAGGATGAAGTTTCTGGTAATGCCGGCTGTCTGCTGTTTCATGCCGCAGCAGATAACGGTCTGCTCCTGCTTCAAAAAGTCTTTTATAACTCTCAGTGCTCCGTTCACCCATGGAGAGGGTCAGGGCACAGTCTGAATATTTCTCTTTTATCTCTCTTACAATGTGCTCCAGCTTATCCTGAGTAAACCATCCGTCTTCTCCCCCCTGCAATACAAAGGTTCTAAATCCAAGTTCATGTCCAATGCCGCAGCATTCCAATATCTGCTCCTGAGTGAGACGATATCTTTGGGCATTCTGGTTGCTCCTGCGGATTCCGCAGTAATAGCAGTCATTTTTACAATAATTAGTAAACTCAATTAACCCTCTTGTATAGACTTTATTCCCAAAATATTTGTGCTGCCAGTATCTTGCCTTTTCAAATAAATAGGCGGCTATTTCCTGGTTTCGGCCTTCAATGAGGGCTGTCCATTCTTCTTTGGTAAGGTAATGCTGCTGCTCCAGCTTATCTATTAATTGCAATATCATATACAAAGCGGCTGTTTCCGCTCTCACCTCCTCTTTCATACTTTAACGTAACAAGGCTTTCTGATAATAAAACAAAGAAATCCCTGTACCAAAAAGGCACAGGGCATATTTATACAATCTGCACCGCCAGAATTCTTCTGCCGGTTTCCACTATATATCTGCACCTTTCCCTTCAGGTTCTCCTTCTTGGTCTGGTCTGCTTTTATTGTTAAGGTTTGTGGTAAGAGTCTTCTATCCACGTACCAAGTTTATCGTATCACGGTTTTCCACAAAATACAACCTGTGCATGAAAACAAATACACTATATTTCAATCAGCTCATACGCTCTGGTTCCAAGTCCAATCTTTTCTGCATGTTCTACACAGGACTTCCAGTTTGTATCAGGATGTGTTACATGGAAATGATCATGGTGCTCCTCATGTTCCTGTTCTTTGTTTTTACTTAAAATACTTCCTGCAATAACAGGCTGACGATTGCAGGCATCCGCGCAGGCAACATCTAATGCCACAGGATCAAATGAGGCAAACATTCCTACATTCGGAATAATTGGTATATCATTTTCCGAATGGCAATCGCAGTTGGGAGATACATCACAGATAATAGAAATATGAAAATGCGGTCTTCCATCGCATACTGCTTTGCTGTACTCCGCAATTTTATAGTTTAATACATCATTGGTGCTATCTGTTCCCGGCAAAACTGCATCTTTGGGACAGACTCCGATACATCTTCCGCATCCGACACATTTATCATGATTGATAAATGCCTTTTTATCTGTAAGGGTGACTCCTGTGTGAGCGCACACTTTGGTGCAGGCTCCGCAGCCTATACATTTTTCCTGATTCACATTGGGTTTTCCATCACTGTGCATTTCCATTTTTCCTGCCCGGGAACCACACCCCATACCTATATTCTTCAGTGCACCCCCAAATCCTGTGGCCTCATGTCCCTTAAAATGGGTAAGGGAGATAAACACATCTGCATCCATGACGGCACGTCCGATTTTGGCTTCTTTTATATATTCCCCGCCTTCTACCGGAACCAGCTCCTCGTCTGTTCCCTTTAATCCGTCTGCAATCAGCACATGACAGCCTGTGGAAAATGGGCTGAATCCATTCTCATATGCCGTATCCAGATGATCCAGTGCATTTTTTCTACTTCCTACATACAGGGTATTGCAGTCCGTCAAAAATGCCTTGCCCCCAAGCTCTTTTACAATGTCTACAACTACCTTCGCATAATTGGGCCTTAAAAACGCAAGATTTCCAAGCTCGCCAAAATGTATTTTAATGGCCGCATAATGATCTTTAAAGTTAATATCCCTGATTCCAGATGTAAGAACTAGTCTTCTTAATTTATCTGGGATATTTTCCGTAAATGATGTTTTGAATGTAGTAAAATATACCTTTGATTTCCCCATACAAAAACTCCTTTCCTTTTTAATACATAATCTTCCATTCTATTATAGCAAATAATTTTTACATTTTCTTCATAATTTCTTTGGAATTTTTAATTTTTCTTTTAGAAATTATCCATAGTTTGCACACAATTTTATCTTATACTCAATATATCAAATGAAGTTGATAATGCACAGCGCGCTGTTATCAGCTTCGACTAAAAACAATTAACATTTACATAGATTGGTGCCACCGCCCAAGAATGTGGCACCCCATAAAACATTTCATAAATTTACTCCCCAAAGCGTTGCCGCAAGGCAGCGCTTTCCTTCCGTGTATACACTGTTGACAACATTTTTCATATGGTATAGTATAATTTCAAACTTGCTAACTGCATATTTATAAAAGGAGAATTGTATGAAATATACTGCTGATATTATTTCTTTATTTGATGGATGGGAAGAAACAATGGTATGGTCCTGTCTCCAGGGACATATGGGCTGTCTTTTGTCTGATGGTCATACTCCTGCCCGCTCTGCGCTGATTGCAGTAGGCGATTTTTGTTTTTTTGCAGGTGTTCCTAACGATGAATTGATTCGAAATGCCCCGGCTCCTATCCTTACTCCCCAAACGTCCTCATGGAGCAAGGCAATTGAAGATACTTGGGGCTCCAAAGTAGAAAAAGCTACCCGGTATACGATTAAAAAAGAGTCTGGTATTTTTAAACGGGAAAAATTATTGGAATTTGCAGCTGCATTACCGAAAGAATTTTCTCTTTCTTTTATAACTCGGGAAATTTATGATATGTTAAATAAAGAACCCTGGTCTCGCGACCTTTGTTCTTTATTTAATGGATATGAAGATTATAGAAATAGGGGACTGGGTGTTTTCGTCCTTGAAAATGGAATTCCGGTAGCCGGTGCTTCTTCTTATTCCATTTATTCTGATGGTATAGAAATTGAAATTGATACAAAACCGGAGTACCGGAGACAGGGGCTTGCTTTGGCCTGTGGTGCCAAGCTGATTCTGGAGTGTCAGGAACGTAATCTTTATCCCAGCTGGGATGCCCATGACCTGCGTTCTGTGGCCCTGGCAGAGAAGCTGGGGTATCATAGAGGTGAGCCATATACGGTTTATTATCTTCTGACATAGCTAAAAATCGGCTATTTTGCAACACACCCATTTTTTTAGGGGCGTTTGTTTCCGCCCCTTTTCAAGTATGTTTATATATCTGTAAACTAAAGCTTCATAGCAGCCTCATAGCCTTCCCTTGTTGCAGTTACAGCATTTCCAGCCTCCACAGCGCCGCCCACAAGATATACCTCTGAGCAATTAGCCTTTGCAATTTCTTCTAGCGGGTTGTAGGCCCTGTAACCAAATGCTGAAACAACAGTATCTGCAGGAATAGAACACTCTTTGCCTGATGCATCAGTATACTTGACAGAGTCTGCTGTGATTTCAGAAACCTTGCATCCAGTTAATACATTTACATGAGATGCTTCAAGCATTTCCATCAAGCAAACTTTTGTTATCGGCATCATGTCCATTAGGATGTCGTCCTGCATTTCCAGAATAGTGACATTGTGGTTTCTTTCCGCAAGATAATGAGCTGTTTCACCACCTACTTCACCACCACCGCAAACTACACATGGACCATTTCCAATATCATATTTATTTGTAAGAGCATCCTCTGCTGTAATGACATTATCGCCATCAAGACCAGGAATAGGCAGGCTAAGTGGCTTAGATCCAGTAGCGGTGATAATTGCATCTGGCTTTTCTGCCTTAATAACCTCTTCTGTGACCTCTGTATTAAGTAACATAGGTACCTTTAAATCCTCAAGATCTTTTCTAAGAGATGATGTAAATGTAGATAACTCGCCCTTTCCAATTGGAAAGGCTGCAGCGCGCCACTGTCCACCAAGCTCTGCATTTGCTTCATATAATGTGACATCATGACCACGTAGGGCCGCGGTTTTTGCTGCTTCAAGACCTGCAGGTCCTCCACCAATAATCATTACCTTCTTTGGTCTTTCAACCTTAGTAAGCTCGGCTTCACATTCGCGGCCAACTCTTGGATTTACAAGACATGTGACATCGCCATTCATGAGAAGCGGCATCTCACAGCCCTGAAGACAACCAATACAATACTGAATATTTTCAAAATTATGATCCTTTGCTTTAGCTGGAAGATGTGGATCCGCAAGAGAGCCACGGCCCATTCCGATAAAGTCAGCCTTACCCATTCTGAGTAGTGTTTCAGCCATTTCAGGGTCGTTAATTCTATTTGTAACGATTACAGGGACATCAATTAACTTCTTAACCTGCCCAGCTGTGTCCATGTTTAAAGCATGGTCAGTAAACATGGGTGCAATAACCTGATTTCTTGGATGAGCAGCATAAACACCATTTGAGCAGTGAATAGTATCAAATCCAAGCTCTGCAAGATGAAGAGCAAGCTCGTAGCTTTCTGCTTCTGTACGGCCGCCCTGAACATATTCGTTTACAGAAATACGTGCAGTAATAGGGAAATCCGATCCCACTTTCTTACGCATTTCAGCATAGATTTCATCTACAATACGAACACGGTTTGTAAAGCATCCACCATATTCATCCGTTCTCTTATTTACATATGGTGATAAAAACTCTGCAAGAAGGTATCCATGAGCACAATGAAGCTCAATACCATCAAAGCCTGCTTCCTTACAGCGTCTTGCTGCTGAACCAAAATCCTCAACGAGCTGATGGATTTCATCAACTGTAATAGCGCGTGTCAATTCAAAACATGCCGGATCCTTTGTTGCAGAAGGTGCAACTGGTGTTTGGCCACCGTTGACAGCCTTTGATGTCTGACGTCCCGGATGGTACATTTGGCAGAAAATCTTAGATTCATAATTATGAACTGTTGCAGTAAGCTTTTTGTTTAATTCAACCTGTTCATCCTTGAAGAGACCAGGAATTCTTTCATAGCCTTTGCCAGAAGGCTGAACAGCGTAATCCTCCGTGATGATGAGACCCCAGCCGCCTTTTGCTTTTTCTTCAATGTACTTGATATAACGATTGGTTAAAAATCCATCGGCAGTACAATAATTTGTAACCATTGCGGGAACAATAAGACGATTAGGAATAGTGCAGTTACCAATTTTTTTCTCTGAAAATACAGTGTTTAAATTCATATTCAAAGGCCCTCCTGATACTTTTTCTTAATTATAGAGCATGAAATTATTTCATGGTCAAGGGTGTAAATTTTCACCACAAAACACAGTTGAATTATTATTATAATTGACAAATATGTCAAGAAGTTGGCATATTTTCATATTTAACGAATTGTAGTATAATAAAATAGTATGAAACCATTTCACAGTTTGCGAGGACATTTATGAATTATAAGATTAGTGATCTTTCCAAGATGTTTCATGTATCCAAAGAAATGATTAGATACTATGAAAAGCAAGGCGCGATGGCGCCAACTCGTGAAAACGAGAACAATTATAGACAGTATAGCATTTGGGATATTTATTCTTTTTGTGAGTTTTTAGCAAATAAGGAATTGGATATTCCATTAAAGAATATCAGTGCTCAAAAAAACAATGATTATTCTGCTTCAATGCGACGAAGTCTGGAGGCATATAGTGAAAAGCTTTCTCAGGAAATTCAATATAAAACATTGCAGACCGTACGTGTAAATGAGCTATTAGAGAATATTGAATGTTATGAATTTAATGAACATAACTTTTGGATAAAAAAGGTACCTGTAAGGTATAGCTTCCACCTATTATCATCAAAAGGAGATGATTATGAGCAGATCGACCTACCAGATGATATCTCAAATGTTCTATTGTCACCGAAGGCCATCGCTTTTTTAGATCCTGTTATTGAATTTGGCCCAAAAGATGAGTGGTATTTCTCATTGGAAAATAGTTATAAGGAATTATTACCACAAAGTATGTTAGGCAGGGCTAAAAAACGAGAAAGTGCTTATTGCGTATGCACGATTGTTAGAATGGGTAATATTGGAGAATTTAGTGAGCATTGTGCAGATGAGGCTTTAGAATATATCAATAAACATAATTACAAAATTGCAGGCCCTATATCTGGTTTAATACGAGGCCGCGGCATAGATAACGGAGAGTTCATTCGGAGAATGGAGCTTCAGGTTCCAATAGAAACCAAGTAGAAATGACGTTACTGGCAAAAAGGAATGTCACGCCATAGCTAAAAATCGGCTATTTCGCGACACTCCTTATGTTTTATTGATTGACTGTTTTTATATATTTTCTGCCAAACCGGAGTGGGATCAGCGCTACAATTCCGCTTCCTATCATTATGATTGCAAATATAACCAATATTCCCGAAAACATTTTTCCTACCCTTAAAAATTGTTCCATATTTATTACCTCACTTCTTCCTACTCCTCTTTTTCCCTCTCAGACAACTCCGTTGCATTTCCCGGATTTGCATCAAATCCAACCGGAAGATGCTCTGGCAAAACTACTGATTCATAATCAATATCGGTAACGTAATTACAAAATTCTATTTGTACATAAATAAACTTCTTTGAATCTTTGTCTGTCATTGCGTAAATATACCCATAGTAAGGATCTGTATACACTGCACAAAGCTCATAGGGAAAACTTGTTGCCCCATAAATATATTTATCCTCCGATGATTCAATTTTTTTCAGCCTTTTGTATTCTTTCTCATAATCTTTCTCATCGCAAGTATATATTAAATATCCCAGACAACAGGCATCCCAAGGGTTGTAATAGTGATAATAGAAGTTTTCTATCTCAGCCGTTTCTGGTATTGTATTAGGAAATATATCATTATATCTATCAAATATTCGCTTATACCTTCCTTCATCCCCGATATAAGATTCGTATTTTGTTATATCCCTAGTCAAATCTTCATTTTCTTTGTTCCATAATACCACCATCAGCAGCACGGTTACTATCACTATAATTGCTATTAAAACAAATATTGCTGCTAAGTATATTTTTTGTCTCTTTCGCATTTCAAACATCTTTTTTCCTCTTTCCTTTTTCCTTTTCTTTTTTCCTCTATTTTACTCCAATAAGTCCAATAATAAATTAATGTCTATATCTGTCATATTTTTGGGCTTCACCTGACTATTTTTTACATTTTTTTAACTAAAAAAAGCTTATTAATATAAATAAGCCTTCTTTAACCATTTTTCATAGCTGATAATACAGCGTTCTTTTAATCCTGCAATTCCAATAATATTTTGCCACAAAACCTGAATATAAACATATAAAGATGGTAATTACATGTAATTTTTCATACAAAATCATTGTTACTAAAATACTGCCCATATAATTAGCATAGCAGCTCCATGCCAGTTTACGTTTATTTACCCCAAATGAACACGTGTGTTTTATATAATCGCTAAATACCATATAGGATATACCTACTAAAAACATAGCACAGATATAAAACCCTTTCCAATTCAAATGAAATATTCCCAACAAAAAGAAAACAACTCCTAAAATACTAAACTTTTGCTCTATTTTTCTGTATTTACCTGTTTCAAACGTTTCCTGCACCTGCTTTACCATACTGCACTCATGCTTAAGAGAAAATTGCAATGTATTCAACAACCAATTCATACGGTATTCCACTAGCCCACTAAGAATAAATAGAAAAATATATACTGTATTCATAACTTCCAAATTCATAGTTTGAAACTTTTGCTTTTCAAAAATTACACCTAACTGTGCTATGAATAGGAGGGCTGACTTCAAGTACACATATTTCCAAACTTTTCCATATTTATTATTATATAAAATCAGTTTATATTGAGACAAAATGGCGAGTATAAGACATACCGGAAGCAATGCGATAATATAGTAGGGTGTTTCATTATACAAGCTTGGGGGTATGTAATTTATAATGACAAATATTAGTATATAGAAAAGTAAAAATAATATTGTATTATTTTTTTTCATCTGTTCTCCCCTTTATCCATCCTTGTGTACCCATAACCGCTTAAATTATATTTGGTAATCCAGCGGAGCTATTAGGCATTGATCCCCTTCAAAAATGATTTGATAATTTTCCCCTGTATATACCTTAATATCATCACTTCTTTTCTGTTGCTTACATACATTAGTCATATCTTCAATCGTTATTTTTCCCGTTGTTAATGCATCATACAGCTCTATTGTTTCAGCATCTTTCGTTTTAAAATATACTTCACTCAACTCAATCGTATAGACCTTATATCCGGAAGAATCGCAGACATACTGCTTTTCACTGCCTCTGTCTATGGTAATGTTTGGATAATTACTGATATCATTTGAATTATATTGAGAAGCAAACAATCCAATAATTGCCCTTACCACAAAAAATAAAATTACTAAAACCACTAGTGTTACTATTATAATTTTTTTCTTTTTCATTTTCACATTCCTCCGTTATATCATGAAAACATAGACTTTTACCTCTGCACACTACTATAATGAACTATTTCCTCTTTCTGCCCATGCTATTATATTGCAACCGCCTTATTTTGTCCATGATATTTTACGCAAAGTGCTGTCGCTTTTGCGACACTCCTCCCTAGGCGCGCGTGTGCATCCCATGCGGAGCGTCTTATTTTATAGGAATTCATATAATTTAAAATCAAAGTGTCTTTGACACTCTACTCCACACTTTCCACTATCCTTGAAGGAAAAGCCACTTTGCTGCGCCGCGCGCTGTCGCTTTTGCGACTCTCTTCCCCGGGCGCGCGTGTGCATCCCATGCGGAGCGTCTTATTTTATATAAGAAATTTTCCTATAATTTAAAATCAAAGCGCCTTCGACACTCTACGCTACACTTTCCACTATCCTTGACGGAGAAGCCACTTTGCTGCGCCGCGCGCCGTCGCTTTTGCGACACTCTTCCTTGGGCGCGCGTGTGCATCCCATGCGGAGCCGTCTTATTTTATAGGAATTCACATTACTTTTATATTTCAAGGTAATGAAATTTTCCTATAAAATAAGACCCTATCACATCACATGATAGAGTCTTTCAAATCTTATAATCCTTTTATGTCAATACGAATCAATGCCTTTTTCAATGCAATTTCTGCACGAGCCACATCAACTTCTGTTGCATGGCTATGAATTCGTTCCTCAGCGCGGCTTCGGGCTTTCTCTGCACGATCTACATCAATTTCTTCCGGCCATTCTGCTATCTCTGCCAAAAAGGTTACCTTCTCTGGCAGAACCTCAACAAATCCTGCATGAATCGCCGCTTCTTTTTTTCCATCTGCCTCTGTAATTGTTACGATTCCAGGGGCTAATACGGTAGTAAGAGGAATATGGCTCTTATATACTCCCATTTCTCCATTTACAGATGTAAATTCCACCATAGAAGCTTCTCCTTCGTAAAAAACACGGTCAGGCGTTATAATTTCTAACTGGAAAATTTTGTGTTCTTCTGCCATATGTTCCCCCCTATTTCATGCGGGCGCGGACTTCATCAACAGAACCTGCATTTAAGAAATAACTTTCCGGCACATCATCATGTTTTCCTTCCAGAATTTCTTTGAATCCACGAATAGTTTCCGCTATTGGCACGTATTTTCCGTCCAATCCGGTAAACTGGGTTGCTACGAAGAACGGCTGAGATAAGAATCTCTGTACCTTTCTCGCACGGTTTACTACCTGTTTGTCATCTTCGGAAAGTTCATCCATACCTAAAATCGCAATAATATCCTGCAGATCTTTGTAACGTTGTAAGATTTCCTGTACTCCCCGGGCTACTTCAAAATGCTCCTGTCCTACAATTCTTGGATCCAGGATACGAGAGGTAGAACCAAGAGGATCTACTGCCGGATAAATACCCAGTTCTACAATAGAACGATCTAATACGGTAGTTGCATCCAGATGGGCAAACGTCGTTGCCGGAGCCGGGTCTGTTAAGTCATCCGCAGGTACATATACAGCCTGCACAGAAGTAATGGAACCATTCTTTGTGGATGTAATACGTTCCTGTAAGGTACCCATTTCCGTCTGTAAGGTAGGCTGATAACCTACCGCAGAAGGCATACGTCCCAATAACGCAGACACCTCTGAACCTGCCTGGGTAAATCGGAAAATGTTGTCAATAAATAACAGCACGTCCTTTCCACCCTTATCACGAAAATATTCTGCCATGGTGAGTCCTGTTAATCCTACACGCATACGTGCTCCTGGCGGCTCATTCATCTGCCCGAACACCATACAGGTCTTATCAATAACTCCAGATTCTTTCATTTCATAGTAAAGGTCATTTCCCTCACGGGTTCTTTCCCCTACACCGGTAAATACAGAGTATCCACCATGTTCTGTTGCTATATTATGAATCAATTCCTGAATGAGTACGGTTTTTCCTACACCGGCACCACCAAATAAACCGATTTTTCCACCTTTCTGATAAGGACAAAGCAGATCAACTACCTTAATCCCCGTCTCTAACACTTCCGTAGAAGTTGCCTGTTCTTCAAAAGCCGGTGCTTTTCTATGAATGGGCATATATTCTACATCTGCCGGCGACTCCAGCTCATCAATGGGATCACCCAGTACATTGAACATACGTCCTAATGTATTTTCACCTACCGGAATTGTGATAGGTGCGCCAGTCGCTTCTGCATCCATTCCGCGGACAAGTCCATCGGTAGGACCCATGGCAATACATCTTACGGTATCATCACCTAGATGCTGGGAAACCTCAACCACCAATTTTTTCCCATCCTTTAATGGAATATAGATGGCTTCATTGATCTGCGGCATCTTTCCTCCGGAAAATTTTACATCCAGAACGGCTCCCACAATCTGAGTGATTTTACCCATATTTTTTTCTGCCATAATTTCACTCCTTGTATTCTCTCAACTTATATCTATCATTTTTACCTGATTCGGTCTTGGAACTAACTGCAATTCCATGCTATACCGTCAGTGCAAGCACTTACGATATAGCTTCTGCACCCGCAATAATCTCTGTTAATTCCTGAGTAATAGAACTTTGGCGGGCACGGTTATATTTCAGTGTCAAATCACTAATTATTTCATCTGCATTGCTTGTTGCGGAGTCCATCGCCTGCATTCGGGCACCATTTTCACTGGCAACAGATTCAACCAGCGCCCCATAGAACAGACTTGTCATATACTTTGGTATAATCAGATTAAGTGCTTCTTCTTCATTGGGTTCATAGTTCATCAGCACGCTGCGGTCAGTCTCTTCCATCTCTGTTTCATTAAATTCTACAGGAAGAAGCTTTATCAGAGTTGGCTCATGACTCACCGTATTTTTAAAATGAGTATATGCCAGATAAATCTCTCCAATTTCTCCATCTGTAAATGCCTTCAGAATTTCACGGCAAATCATGGCCGCATCTTCATACACCGGCCCTTCTATTACATCTGAATAATCCGCTTTGATTTCATAACCTTTTCGTACAAAAATCTCTTTTGCCTTACGTCCTACCACATAAAGCAGCACATCCTCTTTCTTCATATCGCTGCCAGTAATAAGCTTTACAATATTGGAGCTATATCCTCCTGCAAGGCCACGGTTAGATGATATGGTAATCACTGCCTTCTTACTGGAGTTCCCCGCCTTTAAAAAGGGGTGGGTAATATTACCGGAACGTGCCAGCATAGAGGTTACCGTGTTGTACATATGATTAAAATATGGATTCGACTGCTCTGCATAATTCCTTGCCTTCTGCAGTTTTACCGTAGAAACAAGCTTCATAGCTTTTGTGATTTGCTGCGTACTTTGTATGCTGCCTTTTCTTCTCTTAATATCTCTCATAGAAGCCATAATATTTCACCACCTGTTCTACTTAAATTGTGCTTTGCACTCTCCAATAGCTTTTACAAGCCTGCTTTCTGTCTCTTCTTTGATTTCCTTATCGGCACGGATCGCTTCCGGAATCTCCGGATACTTGGTATCGATAAAGTCAAAAAATTCTGATTCAAATTTCAAAATATCTTCCACTGCAATATCCAGTAAGTATTTCTTCGTTGCCGCATAGATAATCATTACCTGATATTCTATCGGCATGGGTTTATACTGAGGCTGTTTCAATATTTGACGAATTCGTTCACCCTGGGCCAGCTTCTCTGCGGTATCTGCATCCAGCTCAGAACCAAACTGTGCAAAAGCTGCCAGTTCACGATACTGTGCCAGCTCCACACGGATTGGTGCAGCAATCTTTTTCATTGCTTTAATCTGAGCGGAACCACCTACACGGGATACGGATAAACCTGCATTTACTGCGGGGCGGAATCCTGCATTAAACATTTCTGTTTCCAGATAAATCTGACCATCTGTAATAGAAATTACGTTGGTAGGAATATATGCAGAAACGTCACCAGCCTGAGTTTCTATAATCGGAAGGGCTGTTAAAGAACCTCCTCCTAATTTGTCAGATAATCTTGCTGCACGCTCTAACAATCTGGAATGTAAGTAAAATACATCACCTGGATATGCTTCACGTCCTGGTGGACGACGCAACAGCAGGGAAAGTGTACGATAAGCAGCAGCATGTTTACTCAAGTCATCATATACTACTAGCACATCTTCCCCGTTTTCCATCCACTCTTCACCAATGGCACAGCCGGAATATGGTGCAATATACTGTAATGGCGCCAATTCACTTGCTGTAGATGCAACTACTGTAGTGTAGTCCATTGCACCATATTCCTGCAATGTCTTCACAATGGTTGCAACTGTAGAAGATTTTTGTCCAATGGCAACATAAATACATTTTACGCCCTGCCCCTTCTGATTGATAATAGTATCAACAGCAATAGCAGTCTTACCGGTCTGACGGTCACCAATAATTAACTCACGCTGTCCGCGCCCGATTGGCACCATAGAGTCAATTGCCTTAATACCTGTCTGTAACGGTGTATCTACTGATTTTCTGGAAATAACACCAGATGCTACTCTTTCTATCTGTCTGAACTTGTCTGTCTCAATTGGACCTTTTCCATCGATTGGCTGTCCCAGTGCATTTACTACACGTCCAATCATTGCATCACCAACTGGAACCTCAACTACTCTTCCCGTAGTCTTAACGGTATCTCCTTCGTTGATATTTTTCTGGTCTCCCAGCAATACAGCACCAACATTATCTTCTTCCAGGTTCAATACCATACCATAGACTTCTCCTGGAAATTCTAATAATTCCCCCTGCATTGCATTTTCAAGCCCGTGAATACGCGCAATACCGTCTGCTACCTGGATTACTGTACCAACATCGGATACTTCCAGTTCTGCGGCATACCGCTTCACCTGCTCTTTTATGACTGAACTTATTTCCTCTGGTCTTAAATTCATGGAGCGTACTCACCCACTTTCAACTGTATTTTTGATAATTCTCTGGCGAGCTTCTGCAGCTTATTCCTCACGCTGCTGTCCACTACACGATCACCAATGCGGATTATCATACCGCCCATTAAACTTTTATCCACGTCGTAATGCATCTCAAATTCCACATAATGCGTGGTCTGTAATAATTTTGCTTTCAACTGCTCTTTCTGGCTGTTCCCAAGCATCATGGGAACTGTTATATAAGCAGTACCAATATTTTTATACTCTTTTACCTGATTAATGAAATATGTGAATACTGATTCCATTTCACCGTAATGTCCTTTGGAAACAAGCATACACATAATTCCTGTTAACTCATCGTGTATCTTTCCTTTAAAAATAGTTTCCAAAATCTTAATTTTTTCTTCTTTTACGATTTTTGGGTGATTCATCAGTTTGGAAAGCTCGTTGTTTTCATGAAGAATCTCAAGTACTTCTTTTGCTTCTTCTAACATTTCATCCACTTGACCTGATTCCACAGCAAGCTCAAACAATGCATCCCCATATGTGTTGGATACTAGCTTTGCCATGTATTCTCACCTATCTCCTTTAATGTTTCTTCCACCAGTGTATCCTGTATGGATGTATCAATGGAAGCCGCTACTACTTTTCCAGCCATCATGGATGCAACCGTAATGATTTCCTGCTTCGCCTCATCCATAATACGCTTTTTCTCTAATATTGCTTCTTCTTTCGCGCGTTTTATAATACGGGCTGCCTCTCCTTTGGCCTCCTCCACAATCTTTGTTTCGTTTTTCAAAGCTTTCTGGCGGGCCTCACTTAAAATTTCCTCTGCTTCCTTTTCCACACCTTTGAGTTTTATATCATACTCATCTTTTAAGGCAGACGCATCTTTTCTGTCTTTATTGGCCATACCAATATCATTTTTGATACGTTCCTGTCTGTCTTTTAACATCTTACGCGCCGGATTAAACAGCAGATAAGACATCAGCGTACATAAGAGCAGTACAGCCAGTGCCAAAAGTATGGTGTCATGTAAAAGCTGGGGATTTAAGCCAAATAATTGTTCCAAGGCTTGTCCTCCTTTCCTCCTGTTTTATAGGAATTGCTCTTACATCCTATGTCAACGGTTTTACAAAAATCAGCAGAATTGCAATTAACAGGCCGTACAGACCTGTAGTCTCCGCTACTGCCTGACCTAAAAGCATAGTTGATGTAATATCAGATTTTGCGCCAGGGTTGCGGCCTACTGCTGCTGCTGCATGTCCTGCTGCAATACCCTGTCCAATACCAGGTCCAATACCTGCGATAACTGCCAAACCAGCACCAATTGCTGAGCATGCTAAAATTAAATCTGTTCCTGTAATGTTTTCCATAAAGTTCTTCCTCCTTAAGTCATGGTCTTGTGTTTCTCCGGAATCAGTTCCGGCTAGTTTTTCTTATTCTTCTTCCCCCATTGCATTGCTGATATAAGTCATTGTCAGCATACAGAATACATAGGTCTGGATACTTCCAGAAAAAATATCAAAATATACGTGCAGTACACCTGGCCAGAAATACGCAAATTTAGATAGCAGTGCGTAAATCAGTGCCATAATAATGGTTCCTGACAATACGTTAGCAAATAAACGCAATGACAGGGAAACCGGAACTGCAAAATCTCCAATCAGGTTGATTGGAAGCCAAAGCGGCAGCCATGGTGGCAGCGGCGAACACTTATCTACCCATATTTCCTTGAGCGAACTGTACTTGAACTGGCAAAAATTAATCATACAAAATGTGATCAACGCCAGTGGTAGAGTCACTCCATAGTCTGCTGTTGGAGGTCTTAATCCAAACAAACCGGAAATATTACTCAGCAGAATAAACATAAATATCGTGCTGATGTAATTGGCAAATCGTTCTCCTTTTTTTCCCATAACACCATGAACCATCTTGTCCAGCATTTCTACAATTAACTCTACCACATTCTGAAATCCGCTTGGAACTTCAGATGCATGTTTCATTGCTCTGTTAGCAGCTATAGAAAATACCAGCAATACCAGCATAACTATCAATACACACACATGGGTCGTTGTAATCCAAAAGGTCTGACCAAATAATTCATAGGAAAACAGCCCGTGAACCATAATATCAATATCCGCGCCGGCTGACAGCAAAATAGAACTATGCACTCTCTCACCTCCTTACACTTTTTTCTTATTAATTATTACCCCATCTTGTCCGTAGACAATTCATCCTCTCTCTCCGTGTGTCTCATGAGGAATTTATGTGCAAAGGGCTGCAGGTATGCTGCTACCTTCAGTCCCATTATGCCGATAAACATGGTAATCAGGTTACCCAGGTTAAAAACACCTGTAATTACAATGGCTGCTGCTGCTACGAAATAACGCACTACTGCAAACACAGCACTTTTTCTGGATGCCCTTTTCTCTGCCATACTATCCACGGTATCCAAAATCACCACAGCCATATTAATTGCCATACCGGCTGCTACTGCAATTCCAATCCATAACCCTGTGCTGTAGCGCAGTCTGTCCTCTACGAACCAGACTCCGGCAAGCTGTATTACAATTCCATATAATACAAGTTCCAGTATCAACTCCGGCAATACCGGATTAATCCTTTTTAGCACTGTTCTGCTTCCTTTCTTCTTTCTGCTGATAAATCTTTTTTGACATAATATAAATATTGCGGAATCCTGCCAGTGCTCCCATGAAAAACAAGGGAATCACAATCCAGTCTATGGAAAATCGTTTTCCAATGTATACACCTGCCATTGAGCACAAAAAAATAGGCACCAGCATGTTAATCCCAAACTGCGTAATTAGAACCAAGGATTGATATACGCTTTTTTTGTATTTCACATGTGACACCTCCCGCTGCATTTATATTTCTCTATTATATCTATTTTTTTCCAAAATGTCTATTCACTCCTGCATTTTTGTTGAAAAATCGAAAAAAAAGAGTAACCAATTTCTTCCACTGGTTACTCTTTCCATTACTAATTATTATTATACGGTTATTTTTATTTCCCGGTTCGATTTGGGGTACTGATAAAAATTCACACCAGCCGCCCGAAACATCCGCTTAGATGCCATAACAGCCGCTGTATCTTTATATTTGTCACTGTCATATATCACCGTTCTAATTCCTGACTGAATAATTGCCTTGGCACATTCATTACAGGGAAAAAGGGATACATACATTTTAGCACCTTCCAGGCTTCCTCCGCGATAATTTAAAATAGCATTCAATTCACTATGTGTGGAATAAACATATTTGTTTTCCAACGGCTCCCCTTCTCTTGCCCAGGGAAACTCATCGTCGGAGCATCCAATGGGAAATCCATTATACCCCATAGACAAAATCTTATTATCATGGCTTACAATACAAGCACCTACCTGTGTACTGGGATCTTTGGAGCGCATTCCCGAGAGAAGAGCAACCCCCATAAAATATTCATCCCATGAAATATAGTCCTGGCGTTTCTGACTCATTGCTTCACCTCCCGACTTCTATTTTGTACCAAATATACGGTCTCCGGCATCTCCAAGTCCCGGAACAATATATCCATGTTCATTCAGATGTTCATCTAATACACCAATATAAATATCTACATCCGGATGGGCTTCTTTCATAAGCTGCACACCTTCCGGAGCCGCTATAATACACATAAAACGTATATTTTTTACCCCTTTATCCTTCAGTCTTTGAATGGCTGCCACGGAAGAACCTCCAGTTGCCAGCATAGGGTCTACTACAAACACTTCTCTTTCGGAGCAGTCTTCCGGAAGCTTACAATAGTATTCTACCGGCTGCAATGTTTCGGGATCACGATAAAGTCCGATATGTCCTACCTTGGCTGCCGGAATCATCGACAGCATACCATCAACCATCCCCAGACCTGCACGTAAAATCGGAACAATTGCCAGCTTCTTTCCTTTTAATTCTTTTACTATCGTTGTGCAGATGGGTGTTTCAACTTCAATATCTGCCAATTCCAAATCTCTGGTTGCTTCATAACACATGAGCATTGCAATTTCACTAACCATATCACGAAAATCTCTGGATCCCGTAGAAGTTCTTCTAATCCACCCAATCTTGTGCTGAATCAATGGGTGATCCATTACGGTTACTTTTGCCATTTTATGCTCCTCCTTCGTTTATCAGATTTACCAGTTTTTTAATTGTTTTATTCAATGTTTCATAGCACAAACCATATGCCTGCAGTGTTCCGCCATAAGGATCTATAATTTCCAGTTCGTCCCCTGTAAGCTGTGTCAAAACCTCGATTTTTGTCCCTTCGGGCAGTTCATAGGTCTCCTGTATTTTTTGCTTCTGGAGTTCTTCCATTGTAATAATCAGATTCTCCGGCTCCAGATCTTCCTGTTCCAGTTGTCTGGACATCTGATTCTGAGGATTAATTCCATTACTAATCAATACAGCTTCTACTTTCTGATTTAGCGGTTCTGAAAAAAGCACTACAAGACCTCTGCTTTCAATTTCCACAGAGCACTTCAGAATGTACTCTTTCATAATAGCTTCTGCCATCGGTCCCCGCGCATTTCCAGTGTTGCATACAAAAACAATTTTTCTGTATTTTTTCATTTTGCTTCCTTCCATTCTACACTTCAATTACTTGATGTCCTGCGGCTTTTAACATGCGGTTCATAATTGCTTGTCCTATTCTGGGCGTGGAAAAACTTTCTGAATATATCATATCCACATTCAGCTCATCAAATTCACGCAAAATTTCATACAAATGACGCGCAATGGTATCTTCATTCATTCTGCTTCCAATACTTTTTACAATTCCTGCCCGATACAGGCTGCATGTTTCATCCGTTCCGATAACCCCCGTCTTCTTCCCGGACATTTCTGCTTCGCAGACCAATTCATTGATTTTTTTAATTACCTTCTCCTGCGTCCCATCTACCAATACTAAATCTGCTTTGGGCGCATAGTGCTTATATTTCATCCCTGGTGCTTTAGGATGAATCTCCGGATTCTCAATTACAAGTCCCGGATCCATCTTTACATCTCCGATTACATCACGAATCATTTCCGGTGTAATATAACCCGGCCGCAGAATCATTGGGACATCTCCCGTAAAATCCACTATTGTGGATTCAATCCCAATTTCCACTGCTCCGCCGTCTAAAATCAGGGGAATTCTTCCTTCCATATCTAAAACTACGTGTTCTGCCTTTGTAGGACTTGGTTTCCCTGATGTATTGGCACTGGGGGCTGCAATATATCCGCCTCCCCTCTCAATCAGAGCCAGTGCTATAGGATGCTGGGGCATCCGAACTGCAACAGTATCAAGACCTCCCGTTGTCTCCAGTGGAACCAGAGGGCTTTTGGGAAAAATCATCGTCAACGGACCCGGCCAAAACCTGTCTGCCAGCCTTTTTGCCTTTTCCGGTACACAATCCGTAATCCCCTTAAGCGCATCCATATTAGAAATATGTACAATCAAAGGATTATCCGATGGACGCCCTTTGGCCTCATATATTTTCTTGGATGCTTCCGGATTCAGGGCATCTGCCCCCAGTCCATATACGGTTTCTGTTGGAAATGCCACCAGTCCTCCATCTTTTAAAATGCATCCTGCTTTATCTATCTTTTTTTTGTCTTCCCCGGACATAAGATTCGTAATCTTTTCTATTACAGTTTTCATATTTTTATCCTGTTTTCAATATTATCTTTCTAAGTATACCACGTTCTTAAATTTTCGCAACCATTTCATTTTCATTCTTTTGCGGTGCTTTTTTCATCTATATCCAGATACTGTAATATGCCCATATGTACGGCTTCTGCCACCTTTTTCTGATACTCTTCCGTCACAAGAAGAGATGCCTCTTCAGAGTTGCTTAAAAACCCACATTCTACAATAACGGTAGGCGATGAAGTTTTTTTCAGCAGGTAGTAGCTTTCGTTTGCTTTTGCCTCACGATGATTCGTCGGGTCTAACCGCTGTATCAGATTTGCCTGCAATGTATCTGCAAGCTTTTTTCCGTCTGTAGATACTCCATAATAAAATACCTGGGCACCTTTTACATATTCCTCCGGGTAACTGTTCTGATGTATACTGACTGTAAATACCGGATCTGCTTCTTCTATAATTTCGCAGCGGTTACGCATATCCTCTACCTTTTTATTGTTAGACCCCTGACTGTATAATCCATTTTCATCGGTACGGGTCATTACCACTTCAATATCGTCTGCCGCTAACAATTTTTGCAGATACTGGGCAATTGCTAAATTAATATCTTTTTCTTCCGCTTTATTAATTCCTACTTTTCCCGGATCAGCCCCTCCATGTCCTGCATCTACAACAATACATATTTCTCCTTCTTTTGCCTTTTTGCTCTCTGCCATATGAACACCTTCTCTGGCTAAGAAATAGGCTCCCACAACTACTATAATTGCCATGACAAGTTCCAGTTTTTTCTTCATATATTCACCTGTGAATCCTATTATTAAAATATATGAATTTTTTTAAGAAATATGAAAATCCCTACAAGAAGCAATCTCCCTCTATTTCTAATAATCTTTCAAATGGATTTATTTTATCTGTGCTTTTCTATATACACGATGTAATATCGGTAAAAGAATAATGTACAGAAGTATATAAAGAGTAATCGTAATTGGTATTGCACCCATGACTTTTCCACCTATCTGGTAAACGTTGAGATGTTTAATGGTCTCACATATCTGTAAAAGCTGGTCTGGAAAAAACTTTAATATGGGTGATAATATTGGAATTCTTCCAAGAAACGGAGTAACACACAATAGAACAAAGGGTATTGTTAATGCTAATATTGTTGAATGACTTTTGGCAGATACAAACATAGAAAAGGTAGCAATAAATAGACTTCCTAAATATCCCCCGGCTATGGTAAGAAGATAGTGCTGTAAATATGTCACGTTATAAAAACTATCCCAGGCGCCCAGCCCTGTCTGAATCGGACACTTCCCACCACCAAAGCCTAATACCCCAAGTATAATTGCTGAATAGAGAAGAATCACACACCAGTAGAGCAAAGTCACTACTAGAAATCCTGCTGCCATTTTAGAACGGACTGCTTTACCTCGTCCTAACTTTGTAGAAAAGAAAATAGAGTCCGCCTTTAACTGAAATTCCTCTGAAAAAATACCAGATACAAGTAAACCAATAATTACTGCCAATACCAGCATAATGGTAGGAGTATATGCAGAATCTAACAGAGCCTTCCAACCTTCTGCATATTCATAATAGAAAGGCGTATCGAGTTTTTCATATTGCCCCACTAAAAACTGCTTTTCTTTCTCTGAATAGTTATCCTTCATTTCCTCTGAATTCAACCATTCCTTTAAATTTTCAATACGTCTTTCGTAGATTGTTCCGGCCTCTTGCGCCGTAACACTGTCCGCCCGAAAATAGTCATATTCCTGGAAGCCGCTAAAGGCCAGATTCATCATTTGCTTTATATCGGAAAAGCCTTGTGTCTTTGAATATGCCTTTTCATTTTCCTCTGCATTTTCAGACAAGTATTCTTCCGAAGTGATAATTTCCTTATTTTCCTCGACTACTTTTGAAAGTACATCTTCGGTAAGGTAGCCTGCCCATTGATTTTTAGCATTTTTCAAGTTACTGGATGCCATAATCCCAATCGTAGTATTTCCATTTTCATCCACGTAGTGAACATCCCTTATTGCCAGGAAGCTTGAAATAACAGGCAATGCTATTAAAATCAGCAGAGCAATTTTGTTTATAGGTTTAGAAAAAATCTTTTTCATTTCAAATAGAAGCATTTTCGTCACCAGCCTTTTCCCCAAAATAATATAAAAACACATCTTCTAATGAAGCATCTGCTAAAATAGCATCTAAAAGAGGTTTTTCGGTTGAAATAATACGCAATTCTACACCATTAGGTTCTGATTTCATATTTGAAATCTTATATTTTTTCATCATTTCAGATACCATTGATTTTTCCACGAAACACTTCCAAACATGCTCAGGCATGGAATTTATAATTTCGCCTGATGTTCCTTTACGTACCAATTTCCCATCTTTCATCAACCATATTTCGTTTGCAATATACTCTATATCGGAAACAATATGTGTAGATAACAACACAAGCCTTTCTTCTGATAGCTCACTTATTAAATTACGAAAGCGTATCCTTTCATTTGGATCAAGTCCTGCTGTAGGTTCATCTAAAATCAAAATCTTTGGATTATTTAACATTGCCTGTGCAATTCCTACTCGTCGTTTCATTCCTCCAGATAGTTTTTTCATTTTTTTATTCGTTGATTTCATAAGTCCGACTTTAGCAATCAATTCTTTTGTTCTTTTTTTTGCTACAGCAGGGCGTATCCCTTTGAGCGATGCAATATATAGAAGATAATCCTGTACTGTAAATTCTGGATAAAAGCCAAAATCCTGGGGCAGATATCCCAGTAGTTTTCTGTATTCGCCGTCCATTTGAAAAATATCTTTTCCATTACAGGTAATACTTCCGCTTGCAGGCGAGAGTAAAGTACACAGCATTCTCATTAAAGTAGTTTTTCCTGCTCCGTTTACGCCCAGCAAGCCATAAACGCCATTTGTCATTGTAAGGTTTAGATTTTCTACAGCAACAAAATCTCCGAACTTTTTAGTTAAGTTATTTACTTTCAATTCCATCTAAATTTACCTCCAAATATTTTGTACTTCCATTGATTGACCGATAAACAGTAATGGATAAAAATACAAGTGCTATTCCAAATAATGCAAGCCATAATGGAAACACAATAGCTGAATATAAGTTGTCATTTAAAATGATAAGCCACCATACTGCACTCCATATAATACATAGAGCAATTGCAACCATTTCATGGAAGGAATGTTTACTGCACAAGATCCCAAAGCAAATACAAGCTGTTACAACCAGCGGAAAGAGAAATTGCACCAGCAGCTCAGTAAGTGCAAAATGTAACGATACAGAAGCAGCTCCGCAAAATACAACAATCAATACCATATCTACCATCCCGAACAATAACATTCGTGCTGAATATATCTGATTTAACGAATAATAAGATGCCGCCTCTATTTCCATACTCTGGCATGTTCTATTTTTCCAAAACTCCGGAATAACAAAAATTACGAATAAAGATGCCGTAATCCCCATACTTCTTTGAACATACAGACTTTCCTGTACTGATGACAAAAATACCCATAATAAAAACAAAAGAACTACTTGAAAAAGCCACCATCTTTTTTGTATTAAATTTAGCTGTACCCATAAAAACTCTTGATAGGTTAATACCTTTTCCTGCTCTCTGGCATAAAATGTCTCTCGTGACTTTTGGATTGTCTCCTGTATATGTTTCTCTTCCGGTAATGCTTGTACCTTTTTACTATAAGCTTTAAGTTGTTCTTCCAGTTCCATATAGACCCTCCTTCCGTATTAGTTTTTCCAGCTGTATTTTTGCCTGTTTTACCCGATATTTTACCAAAGGTAATCCTATGTGCAGTGTACTGGCAATTTCCTTGAGTTTTAGTTCCTGAAAATAATAAAGAATAATAATTTCACGTAATTCGCCGGGAAGCTGGTCCAATGCCCACTCAATTGTTAGTTTATTTACTACCGCTTCCATTTGATGTTCTTCCACCCCAACACCTTTTAACTCCATTTTATCTGTGGGTATCTCTTTTACTTTTTTGTAGTAATCTTTACAGAGATTTCCTGCTATCGTATATAAATAGTTTTTGGTTTTTCCTCTGTAATGGTAATCAGACAATTTTGTAAAAAAATGCACGAATGTCTCTTGTGCTAAATCTTCGGCATATTTCTTATCAAAACAATGGTAGCAGCAATATTTTAAAATTTGTTCATAATATTTATGAACAAATGAGTCAAAAGCTTCTTCATCGCCCTGCATCATTTTCTTTATTAAAATAAAATCAATATCCACAAAATCCTCCTTTCCCATCTACTATGTATAACGAATTAGAATCGTAAAAAGATAGTCTGTCTATAAAAAATGTAGACACTCATTTCTGAACGTCTACATTTGAAAGCTATGAACTCGTATGAAAATCCTTACAAGAAGCTCAAAACACATACTTATCTTCTCATAAGGATTTTCAAATAATATTATATCAGTTTACATATTTTATTATGGTGTCCCATGCAGATTGCCGCTCAATTCCTAATTTCCAATAAGCTGCTCCTGCCAGGGAATTTTCTTTCATGACTTTCAGCTTCACTTCTAAGGACGCTTCATTTTCAATCCAGATTTTGTAGGTTTTTCCGCCATTTTCATATTCTACATAATTTTGGCCGCTTTCTTCATCCCACGCTGCCTGTGCGCCGTTAACAGTATAGCGGTTTTCTACCGTCTGCATCCCCTCTTCCACACAGGTAAAGGTGTATGGCAGATAATCTTCCGCCGCAGATTCTACATCTTCTCCGGCATCTTCTTTTGGTGTCAACTCCCATACTCTGGTATAAAAAGGAATTCCCATAATTATCTGTTCCGCCGGAACTTCCTTCAATGTGTTTTTTACTCCTTCTTTTACAAATCCAATGGAAGCCACCGGACCTATATCTTCCGATACTTTGGTATGTTCGTCATATGCCATAACAATGACGTAGTCTGCAAATACAGCCTGCTCACTGCGGTTATAAAAAGCCGTATAGGAAGACGGTACATAATTATCTACAGACAATACAATATTGTTATTTTCACACTTAATTGATAATTCTCGTATAAATTGGATATAAGCATCTCCTACCTGTCCATCTAATGCTTCAAAATCCAGATTTATTCCATCCAAATCATATTCAATGGCGGCTGCAATAATCTGGTTTACCAGATAATCTCTAGTAGATGTATGGGTCAATACATGGGTAGTATCCACATCAGGGTTTTCCAAATTACTGATCAGTGCCCACACCTCTACACCATTCTGATGACAATAATCCACATAACTGCGGTTTGCCAGGGAATAAATATTTCCGTTATTATCGTTCAGATAAAACCAGGTGGGTGACAATACATTGATTCCTTTGGTAGACTCCAATACCTTTGCTACACGGTCATTGCCTGCCTGATTGGTTACTTGATGCCAGCCCAAACTAATGGTCTTATCCTTTAACTGATGATTGAACACAGGCTCTTCAAAATCTCTGGAAATAGTCTCTGCCTTTATCTCACCTAGTTTATTATTTTTAAGATACCCGATCATACCATCCTGGGTACAGACTTTACTCCAGTTGTCTCCGCTCTCCAGAACGGTCACTTTAGTGTCTTTTTCTATATCTGCCACAATAGGGCTCTTAATACCGCCTTTCTGACGGATTTCCGTATTCCTTTTGATTTGAGCTTTCTTTATCTTTCCCCACTGGCTGGTAACCATTACCCGATTGGGTTTCTTATTTATTTCAAAGTCAAGATTGGTATATTTTTGGATAAAGTCCAGTGCCAGATACATCTTATCACCATCTACCCTGACAATGACATAGTCAACATTTTCACTGGTTTTCGTAACCATGTAACTCTGCTCGCCTGCATTTACTGTAATGACATCCGAGGGTGTTACATAACGAAGTATATTTTCATTGGCATCCCAGTAAAAGCGCTGGTTCAGATTATTACGTACTCCCTGATATTCTACATACACATGCCCGTCCCAGTATTTTGCTATATCTTCCATCCGCTTATTATCCAAAATAAGCGCCATGTCCTCTTCCTTCTGGACATTATAATAGCTGTTCACATCTACCCGCTCTTTATTTGGGCTGTACTTCTTTATCAGCATACTGATGACCGCAATCAATATTACAATTGTAATAAAAATTGCTGCTACAAATATGGATGTATTACTCTTTTTGGGCTTTCTGCGTCTGACAGGTCTTCTGCTGGAAATATCTTCTCTTCTGTCTCTTCCCAAGTTCTGCCCAGGTTTTTGTCTGTCGATATCTGGCATGACGTCCTCCTATGTATTTCCTTCGGCTAATAGAACAAAGTGTCTTCGACACGCTCAGCTCCCCTGCCCTCAATCTTGAGGGAGAAGGCGCTTTGCTGCGCCGCGCGCCATCGCCTCTGTGACTTCTTCCTCTGGCGCGTGCGTGCATCCTACGCGGAGCGTTTTATATTATAGGAAATTACACACTTTCATACTTTAGTGCAACATGGTCTTTCCTATAATGTAAGAACCCCCTTATGCATGAGCACAAGGGGTTCTCTTTATATTTCGCTCAGTATCTGCAATGCATTTTCCTTTATTATGATATCATAATGTTCCTCAAAATATGCCCTGATTGCAGTAGAATATTTTTCCTGATGTGCATATTCCGACAAAATATTGCATACTTTGTTGAATTCTTCCGGTGTATGCCGGCTCTTGCTGACCACCAGATAATACTTCCGTGTCAGATTGTTCTTATAAAGCACATTACATCCGTTATAAAATCCTTTGAGTACACTTGCCAGACGGCTTACCTCATCCAGTTTATCAAACACAAACAGTTTGGTTATGTCCACCAACACAGTATCTTCTTCCGACTGTTGTGCCGGTTTTTCTCCATTGATTGCTTTTTCCAAAGGAACAAACTTACTTTCCTTCTTAAGACTTTCTGCCTTCTTGTGCTCTGCCTGAATCTTACGGAACAAATCCAGTATATCATCGGCTCCGGCAACTTCATGAATCTTCTCATTCTCTTCGCTGCCAAAGGCTTCTTCTGCCTCCTCTGGAGAATCTCCTGAAGTAAATTGGGAAAATCTGGTGTCCAGCTCATCTGGATATTCCACCTTGGTTATGATTAAAATTATAGTATCTGCTGATAATGGAATTGCTTCAATCATCAGCGGTATATCTTCTGCTTCAAATCCACATTCATATGCTGCCTGCTGCATCATATCCCGAAAAAGAGTTTTTGCCTTCTCCGTTCCGTATGCAAGCTCACTCAATTTAATCTGACGGTCTATCAAATCTTCTTTGGTAAGAGTGCAGCGAATCTGATTTTCATTTACTTTTTCAATTTTCATACAATCACTTCCTTCCTTATGTTACCACATCAGGAATCAATATGTTTTGAGTATACAAAGTATATTACATATTGCAACCTTTCGTCAAGTTGAACTCCCCTATAATTTTATTAAAAAACTATTAAGTTTCTAAATTTTTAGCAAAAACTGTTGTCTTTTTTGACATTTTTGTGTTATAAAGAATTCAAGAGATGTTTTTCTGACTCAGGCAGAAAGGAGTCGAATAACAATACATAGTCAAGACCATGTCTTTTCGTTCTATTTCATCCATTCAGGATGAATCTTATGGCTTACCAGAGAGCTATATTTTTATTTCCCTTATTATATTATGCAATACCATAACAAAAATTATTTCATAAGCTCTGTGTCAGATATTTCCCTTTTATCATCTCTTACTGGTTCTCTTTCATTTTCCGGTATTCTTTATACAACATTGGAAAACATTTTCTTTGTTTCCATATTTAAATTTAATAATTTTGACTTTTCTCTTTTAATCTATATCGGATGTTTCATTCCATTTATCTACTAATAAAAATAAAATTATTGCTGTGCTGGCAATTAGGGAATCATTTATGGAATGACGGGAACCAGAGTACTTTATTTCAGCAGATTTTTCTGGGTTTTCTGCTGGACATAATATATCACGAAATTCAACAGGGGAGGGGGGATATTCAAGCATTTAGATATCTATAAACACGAGATGGGAAATTCTTATTCACGAAATGGATTTCTTAATATTCAGATACGATAAAAGATAAAAAGATGAGTAATTAAGAAGCAGCCTGCCATTTCTATATGACAGGCTGTTTCTAATTTTTATTTTGCTAAAAATTCATTAATCCTATTTACTAATGCATCTGGATCGATTCCATGTACCATTGCTGCTTCTGCAATTGTTTCCATCTGAGAAGATGGGCAGCCAAGGCAGTGCATTCCTATTTCCAACAAAATTGGTGCAACGTTTTCATTAATCTGGAGCAAGTCTCCAATCATTGTTTCTTGGGTTACCTGTGTCATCTCATTACCTCCTTACTTTTAACATGTCCCTTATTATAATACCATTCTCTCCAATATGCAATGTTTTATCATAAGATTCCTGTTCTTCCGATTAAATTTGCAATTTCTCCGCTCTTATATTAAGCATGCGGAAAATATTTCATATATATCAGAAGCTTCTTTTTTCAGACGTAGGGGCTGAAATTTTTCATTTAAAAAACAATGTTCTGTATTGCCTTCTGCATGCAGGGTCGTCTGTTCCAGATTATATATTTGATAGGAAACTGTAAATTTCAAACCATTAAAACTGGTGATCTCGGTATTAATTATCACCTCTTCTCCAAATTTAACTGCCTGACGATACTTACAGGATGCTGCCAGCACCGGGATTATAATCCGGCGTTTTTCAATCTCATCATATGGAAGCCCTATCTGCTCCAGATAGTCCAGCCTTGCTTCTTCGAACCATCTGATATAATTAGAATGATGTACAATCTTCATCGCATCCGTCTCGTAATATTGAACTTTATGTATATAAGGTTTTACCTGTTTCATTGATATCCCTGCCTTTCTTTTTTATCTTAACATTTCCATTTTATTATTTCAAATTATACTTGTATTCCTCTGTTATTTGTATTAAAATAGGGATTAAAGTTACCGTTAGGTTGCTTTAAATGAATATTCATTTTAAAGGAGGAAAATAGTATGGCATACGTAATTACTGACGCTTGCGTAAGTTGTGGTTCATGCGAAGGAGAATGTCCAGTAGGCGCTATCTCCGCTGGTGATGGCAAATATGAAATTTCTGCTGATACATGCGTTGACTGTGGTACATGCGCTGGTGCTTGTCCTACAGGAGCTATCGAACAGGGCTAATTCACAATTATACTTAGATAGGAGCTGCAAATGCAGCTCCTATTTTTATTATTTCATAAATCATTAAGTTGTTAAGTTTGGATTTAATTTTTTGTTTTTTCCAAATACTTTTTTTTCTTCTTTTTCCTTTCGAAATTTACTTCCTTTTTTATGAGTGCGGATTGCTGCATCTAATTTGCGGAAGCGTTCTTCCTCTGCCTCGTCCTGTTCCCTCATAAGATAATTCATTTCTTTTAGAACTTGTTCTCCTACCTGAACTCCAACTTCTTTTCCCAATGCCTGATTATTTTGTTCCACTGCCTGTTTTACAATTCCCATCATCATATTTTGAAATTGTTCCAGCTTGATGGCATTTAAAGCGGAATTATTGTGCTCATTCTTGGAAACTGCCGGTTGCTGTATTCCCGAAACTCCTTGATTCTGCACCGGAAGCGCCTCACTTTGCTGAACGTGCTCCCCGTTATGTATCATCATCCGAATTGCTTTCAACTGGTATCCACGTTCCTTCCATTCCTTTATCTTTTGAAACTGCGCTATATTATCTTCTGTATAATAACGGTGCCCCATTTCGTTTCTCGGAATCTGAAGATCCAACTCTTCTTCCCAATATCTTAGCACATGAGACTCTACATTAACTATATTTGCCGCGTCTGAAATCATATAGCGTACTTTTTCCACAATTTTACCTCCTTCAGGATTGTTCCTATCCATTCATTTACTGATGGCATGTCCTTCCTTTTTCTACTATTATTATTCTAACGATTTTTCTTACAGGTTACAATCATTTTCCATCGTGAAATAACGACAGAAAAAACCAGATACTTTTCTTTTTAGAAAGATATCTGGCTTTTTTTACAGTATACATGCTTTTACGCACATTAAATTTAAAATTAATTTTTCTCCATATTGGCAAATTTGGTATACTGAGGCAGCCAAACCAAATTTATTGTACCAATAGGACCATTTCTTTGCTTTGCAATAATGATTTCAGCAATGTTCTTATCCGGTGTATCTTTGTTGTAATAATCATCACGATAGATAAACATTACAACGTCGGCATCCTGCTCAATTGCTCCTGACTCTCGAAGGTCAGAAAGCATTGGGCGATGATCCGGTCTCTGCTCCACCTGACGGCTCAGCTGGGATAATGCAATAACCGGTACACTAAGCTCTCTGGCAAGACTCTTTAAAGAACGGGAAATATCAGAAATTTCCTGCTGTCTGGAATCTGACTTACCGCTTCCTGACATCAACTGAAGGTAGTCAATGATAATCACTTTTAAATCATGCTCCAGTTTATACTTACGACACTTGGATCGTAACTCGGAAATAGAAATACCTGGTGTATCATCAATGATAAGATTAGAGCGTCCAATGGTTCCTGCTCCCTCTATCAGCTTTTCCCAATCGGAATCTGCAAGATTACCGGAACGAAGCAGTTGGGCGTCTACTCTGGATTCCAAGGAGAACAATCGATTTACCAACTGTTCTTTTGACATTTCCAGACTGAATATGGCGGTACACATATCACTGTGAAAAGCCACATGTTGGGCAATATTCAATACAAATGCTGTTTTTCCCATAGAAGGCCGGGCTGCAATCAGAATCAGGTCTGAGGGTTGAAGACCGGACATACGATAATCTAAGTCCACAAACCCCGTTGCAATTCCAGTTACATTTCCCTTTGTTCTGGATGCCTGTTCAATCTTTTCCAGAGCATTGATAACAACATTTTTAATGGGTACATAATCTCCCCCGCTTTTATTCTGGAGCAGATTAAAAATTTTCTTTTCTGTATCTGCCATAATGTCATCTACACTTTCCTTCTGAAGATAACATTCATTGGCAATCTCTTCGTTTACCTTTATAAGCTTCCGTAAGGTAGCTTTTTCTTTTACAATATTCGCATAATATTTTATATTTGCAGAAGTCGGAACGGCTGTTACCAGCTCTCCCACAAATTCCATACTGCTTAATTCCGCTGGAACATCTTTTTCCCGCAGACGATTCTGCAGGGTTACCACATCTACCGGCTTTTCTTCGTTGTACAACTCTATCATACATTCAAATAGTATTCCGTACTGCTGATGATAAAAATCTTCTCTTATTAAAGTTTCAGAGGCAATAACAATTGCCTCCTTATCCATAATCATAGAACCGATAACCGACTGCTCTGCTTCCAGACTATTTGGCATAATCCGTTTGATAAGAGCTTCCTCCATAACCGGGTCCTCCTATTCTTCTATTACTTTTACCTTTAAGGACGCCGTTACTTTTGGATGAAGCTTAATAGCTACTTCATGTACACCAAGTGTCTTGAGGCTTCCGTCTTCTACCTGCATCTTTTTCTTATCCAGCTCCAGATTCAACTGTTGTTTTGCCATTGTTGCAATCTCTTTGGAAGAAACAGAACCAAAGGTCTTTCCACCCTCTCCTGTTTTAATTTTTACCGTTACTTCTTTTGTACCGATTTCCTCTGCAAGGGCTTTGGCTGCTTCCAAATTCTCTTTTGCCACTTTATCTGCATATTCTTTTTGAAGTTTTAAATCGTTCATATTTTTACCGGTTGCTTCTATACCCAGCTTTTTAGGTAAAATCATATTTCTTGCGTAACCGTCATTAACGTTTACCACTTCACCTTTTTTTCCCAGAGATTTTACATCTTCCAATAATATTATTTTCATAGTTCTATATCTCCTTCTTCTATCATTTGATCCAGGGTTTCCTGTATCTTTTCTTCTGCCTCTTCTATAGTATAGTCTTCTAACTGGGCTCCTGCCACATTCAGATGACCTCCGCCGCCTAACCGTTCCATAATAAGCTGTACGTTAATTTCATCAATAGAACGGGAACTGATATATATTTTTTCATTAAATTCTGTAAGTACAAAGGATGCCTTGATACCCACTATATTTAAAAGTTCATTTGCTACCTGGGCACCTACGATTGTAGGACTTTCAATATTATCTCCCGGGCAGATGGAAATAGCAAATACTTCCCGGTAAGCCCTTGCATGTCGCACTGCCTCTGCTCTTGCCTTATAGGAATCCATATCATCTCTAAGGAGTTTACGCACTCTGGTCACTTCTGCTCCGCAGCGGCGCAGATAAGCAGCTGCTTCAAAGGTACGTACTCCTGTCTTGGTCATAAAGTTGTTGGTATCAATTAAAATACCTGCATAAATACAGTCTGCTTCCGCAGGCTTCAAATGAATATTTTCATTAAAATACTGTAATACCTCCGCTACCATTTCGCAGGTGGAGGATGCATATGTCTCAATATAAGAAAGTACTGCATTGTCAATTACTTCACTGCTCTGACGATGGTGGTCAAATACCACAATGGTTTTTGTCCGGTTTAACAGTTCGGGACACTCGGTATAGTTGGGACGATTGGTATCCACAACCATAACAACGGTATTGTAATCTACAAGTTCCATTGCTCTGTCACTATTAATAAACATATCCGCCGGATATCCCTTTTCTTCAGAAAAGCATTCTTTTATAGGGCGCAGGGATGATGTTACCTGGTTTATCACGATATAGGTCTTTTTCCCAAGAACCTGGGCTGCACAATAAATACCTATGGCTGCACCAAATGCATCTATATCACTGATACTGTGTCCCATAATAATAACCTGTTCTTTGCTCTCCATAATTTCACGAAGTGCATGGGCTTTTACACGGGCCTTTACACGAGTCATTTTTTCTACCTGTCTGGATTTTCCACCAAAATAGGAGATTTTTTCCTTGTCTTTTACCACTACCTGATCACCGCCACGGCCCAGAGCAAGGTCGATTGCTACCCGTGAATACTCATATTTCTGATTATAATTGGCGCCATTGACTCCAACACCAATACTCAGCGTAACTGCCATTTCATTTCCAACTTTAATGGTTTTTACTTCTTCCAGAATACTGAACTTATCCTCTATCAGCTCTTTCAGATATTTGTTCTTAAACACCAGAAAGTATTTGTCTTTTTCTATTTTTTTTACAATACTATCCCGCTCGGAAAAATACTTGCTTACCTTACGATCTACCAGAGCCACCAGAAGGGAGCGCTTAACCTCTTCAATACTCTCCAGTGCTTCTTCGTAATTGTCAATATATATCAATGCTGATACTAACTGCTGGTCTTGATTTTCCTGAATATAATGATGTAACTCTGTCTCATCAAACAGATACAGTGCTGTCAGAAACTGATGGTTATTTTCCAGCTCAATTACTCCACTGTCTTCCGTGACCTCGTCAAAATATATCTTACTCATGCTGGCACGGTAAATCTTATCTTCAAACTTTACCTCTACCTCATTGGTCTCACCTTCTTTTTCCAGCAACTCTCTTGTAATCGCGGGAAAAATGGTGTTGATAGATTTATGATATTTCTTCTCTCTGCCGGTAATATCTACAAACGCTTCATTCATCCACAGAATTCTGCTGTTATAATCCAGCAAAGCATAAGGTATCTCAAATTCATTCAACAGATTCTTCTGTATGGTTCCATATTGGGTGGCAAAATTAATAATTTCATTCAACATTGCCGACTTATTAGCAACATGAGCACCCAGCATTACTAAAAAGTATATCACGGTAAAAATAGAAACACAAATTCCTGCCTTTTTGTCCATATAATATACAGGTATATTCATCAACACTACCAGCGCTGTAAGCATAAGGGGCCAGTACATATATTTTCTCAACTGCCCTTTCAGACGTATTTTTCTCTTCATTCACACTCTCCTCTAACTGGTTGGAAAAATAGTTATCTCTCATTATACCATTTTAGTCCGGCAAGTTAAAGTTCTTTTTTCCGTCCATTCTCCGGCACAGCCACATTCCATATGCCAGCAGAAATGCTCCTCCGCCTGCGGTAAGAAGCAATCCCTGGATAAAGTAGGGATAGGTAAAGTGAATTTTGGTTACCCCTTTGTCTACCACAAGAAGATGGTTTTCTTCTCTTACCTCCTTATCAATAGAAAAGGAGTCCAGATACGCCAATGCCGTGTTTACATTATCCTGCCCTGTCTCTATTGCGATCCCCTCCGGAGAATAGGAAATATCCACAGGTACTACGCTCCGCGTTGGTGTTATCCCCGGTTCTGCCTCAAAGTATTGATTCAGGAATATTCCAGCCTCCTCATCTCCGGTACTTATTCCATAATAAACCAGATTAAAGGCCAGCATATGTATTCTTTCATTTTCTGCGGTACTGCTAAAGCAAAGCTCCTGATTATTATAAACCGCTGTCCCATCTGGCTTCTCTGGATTTACCAGATATACGGTATTCCACTGACTATTCTCTTCTGTAAATTTTCCAGTCTGATATATCCTTCCTTCAAAAGTAAGTTCCGGATAGTAATCTTTCAGCATAACAGATGCTGTTTCGCATCCAAGAAAACTGGACAGTCCAGATTTTTCCGCTGAAATGTTTCCCATATCAACATATATTTCACATCCTGCTTCTGCAAGTTTTTCCACCAGTCTCTCTGCTTCTTCCTTATCATCATAAGAAAAACCAGATAAATATATCTTCTGATAAGAGACCAGATCTTCAAATGTATAGTGATTTAAATTGGATTCTGTGGTTTCCTGAAATACAGGATAACGTAAGGCTATGGATTGAGCCGATGTCCCAATTGCAATTCCCTCATAGTCTGTAACCGTACCAAAACCTTCTTTTATTTCCCTGTGAAAAATTACATTTATCCCATTATCTGCAACGCACTGATACCCCATACGCTCTGCCGCCGCTGTAAGCTGTTCTATATCCTGCCGTCCATTTTTCATGGCTGACTCCAGCACATATACCGTATCATTTCCCATTTCCAGGCACCGGTCAAATAAATAATCATAATACCCCTCTGATATGGCAGTATTGAGCATTACTACATTGGATGCTGTATGGGCACTCTGCCATGCGGCACCAAAGGTACACAATACCTGTGGTTCTTCTCCCGACAAATAATAAGGCGCAAATGCTGTATAAGCACTCAAATCCATAACTGCTATTCTTTGATTCGTAACAGCTTTCGCTTCATCCAGCAGGAGTCTCTTGGCATCATTTTCAATTTCCTCATGGGCATCCTCCACCCATTCTTCCTTTTGTGCCCAGATAAACTGCAGGGACGGTATGGTATCCGCTGCCAGCAATATACATACCACAGCAGTCAGCCAGGGTTTCAGGCGTTTCCATTGGATAAAGGAGATCAGCACAAATATCAGTGCTACCGATACAAAACGTTCCATCCACAAAATTCCGCTAAATGGCAGCTTCATTAATATCTTGTAGGCAGAAAGACTGGTTCCTAAAAAAATCAGAATTCCCGTCAGAAAACCCGCCTTCTGCTCCCGGAATGCAAGAAACATTCCCATCACCGCCAACACCAGTACAGACAGTCCGAAATACATAACATCCTGGTTTTCTAACCGTAAAAAGGGTTGTATGGAAACCCATATATTTTGAAAGCTTGCCTCCATTACCTGAGCACTGTCATTACCCATGGAGACCAGGCCACCCTTTAAGGATGGATACAGCCATAAACCAGTAAGTCCGTATCCCCCAAGAACCGCAAGCACTACCTGACCGGCCGATTTGCCCTGTTTCTGGGATATGCCATATATCAATAGAAATATCAGCGTACACAGGAGTACAATACTTCCCTGACCGGAATGGGCCAGTACCAGAAGTGCCGTCTGAATCCCGATTTCTCCAAATGCCCATGCCTGCTTTTTCCGCAATTTATGGTTTTCCGGCTCTTCTTTTTGCCTTTTCCCATACTCCAGAAAACGCATTACAGCAAACATGAACCAGGGCAATAATGCCGCCACAAGTCCTCTGGGCAGGTTGCCGCTGGCAAAAAACACCCTCAAATTCTCCGGCATAAAAAACCAGATTACACCTGTAAAAATAGCCAGCGGAATACGCTTATAATGCCATCCAAACCGAAGCCATCCTGCCATTGATAATATAATCAAAACACCTATAAACAGCAGATATGCATTCAAAATAGAAGCACTTAAAAACCGAAGGCCTGCCAAAATATATACCGTTACCGGCGCCCAGTAACGCAATGGCTGTACTCCATTATAAAGATACCGGTCATACAGAGGGTACCATTCCTGATTCTTCCATGCCTGAAATAGAGATTCGCCTCTATAAATATGATACATGGTATCATATCCTTTGGGATACAATCCTGTCTTCTTAATCACCAGAATCGTCACTACTGCCAGCAATACGCTGAGCAATAGTCCTGCTATTATGCCATATATCCGAATACTGTTCCTTTTAATCCCCTTTTCCGACACTCTTCTCGCCTCCATTATTTTGAAAATACCCATTCCCGCTGTATCTGATAACTAACAAAAAATAAACTTATATCTACTACAATCTTAATTCCAACTGCTCCCACTCCCACAATTCTAAATACGGCACTTACCAGTGCTGCCGACATACACATCTGTAAAATACACAGCGCAATATATTTCATCGGTGACTTTCCGCTTCCCTGTTCAAACACTTTGTGACGGTTTAGCAGGTAATTGAAGCATGCCGATAAAGCTCTTGCCGCTATGGTGGCTCCCCAGATAACCTCACGTTCCGGGAATCCCCGCAGCAGATAAAACAAAAGTGTAAAAACAGCTAAATCTACCAGAGAAGAACTAAATGATGATACAAGAAACTTTAAAAATGGGCGGATAATAATAAGAGAATCCGTTATGGGACGGAAATGGGAAGACTTGTTCTCTTCCATATATACCGTTCTCACACTGACTTCTCCATAGGGAATTTCTTTTCCCTGCATAAAAATAAGCACATTGGTCTCGTACTCAAACCGTTCTCCTTCAACTTCTACCAACCACGGTAAATATTCTACCGGAAATACCCGCAGTCCGGTCTGGGTATCAGACAAGTTCATTCCACAGGCGAAACGCATTAATATACACATGCTTTTATTTCCTATTCTGCTCTTTGCAGGTACCTGTGGTTCATTAAAATTCCGACATCCAAACATCACTTTTCTACTGTTTTCAGCTTCCCGTGCCGCAATAACACATGCCAACACATCCTCTGGCTCATGCTGCCCATCCGCATCAATGGTCACCACATATTTGTATTTGTTTTCGCTTAAAATATAGGAAAAAGCTGTTTTCAATGCACAGCCTTTTCCCTTATTTTCCTCGTGTTCCAAAACAATACATCCATACTCTTCCTGTGCCGTTTGAAAATAGCCGCAGCTTTCAGAGCTGCTTCCATCGTTTACCACTATGGGCGGCTCAAACCCCTGGTTTTTTAATTCATCTAATAATTTTAAAAAATTTTCATTCGGGTTCAGCACCGGAATAATAATTTTCACATCTTGTAAATTATTCATCTATGCTCTTCCCCTGAGCAATGCGAGTCAATAATTCATTAGAAAAGGCCTCCAGAAACTGCTCATCTTCTGTCCCATCTTCGTCTAAAAGGTTTATCACATATGCCCGGGTTGGTGTCTCCTTAATCTCTATCATTAGCAAAAGCCATCCTTCCTCATTCAGAATATCTTTCAATTCATTTTTAAAATGTTCACAACAGTTTTCCAAGGTAGGATTTATCCGATTAAAAGGCTCCATATCATTGAGACATATATCCTGATATTTGGCCATATATTCCTCAATCCGTTCTTCCAGCTTATGAAAGGCAATGAAATTCTCCTGCATATACAGTAAATGAAGGGTGATTTCCCAGGTATGAGGATGTATCTGCCCTCGTTTTCCATTAATATAAATTGCATGACTGGTATTTAAGTAGAACGTAAAGGTATACTGTCTGTACTTCATGCATTTCACTCCTTTCTTTCTAAAAATTCATCCAGCCATTCACGTTCCGGCTGATTGGGATGGACCGATCCGGAATAAATTTTTATTTTTATTTTTGTAGATTTCCATTTTTCTCTCACATCTTCTAAAATCTCTTCCATCTCCTCCTCTTTTGTCCGGTAGAAAAATACCAGAAAGCATCCCTTTTGAATTTCCATGAGAATATGGCGTTCATCCAGAGATATCTGCTCTATAACGTCCATAATCTGCTGCTTTCCATAATACTGCCCTTCATACATCCGCAATTGAAACACAGCGTAATACATCGGCCAGATTCCCGCCCTTTCAGACTTCTCCAGAAGCTTTTTCGCCATCTGCAAATCATAGCTTTTCCTTCCCTCTGGATTTCGTTTCTGTTTTCGTATTTTCTGGTTCAGCCTTACCACGTCCTCATGCATTTCATTCAGCGTACTATTCTTATTCTGAAGCTCTCCCTCTATAAGAATATTTCTTTTCTTTTCCTTCCAGAATCTCTGTATATACAACGCCATTGCAGAAAACATCAGCAATCCCAGAACAGACAGACTCACACTGTTATACATCTTAAATTTCTGTAGATTTTTATCCTTTAAAATATAATTCCGGTCGATAACAATTCCGGTAATATAGTTTTCTTCTTCATATGAAAATTCTGCTGAAACACTGCAGGTTTCCCGGGCGTCAATTGCCTCCTGAAATACCGGCCAGGCCTGAGTTTCTCCCAAAGATGCCGTTACCGTTTCATTTTTAGCAAAAATTACAGATTCATCTCTGATAAGCCACGCATAGTAGCTGCCGGACACTGGTACATACTCTGATATATAACGCACCAGTTCCTGCTGCTGCCCTCCCTGCTCCAACATATATTCCAGATGCAGATTTATCTGTGCCAGATATTCCTCCTTCTGCTCCAGATATATATTCACATAGTCATCCTCTATCTTTTTAAAACCATAGACCATAAATACAGCTTCTAATATCAGCAATAGCGCCATGGATATTACTACAACAATATGTCTTGTTCTCTTCATCTTTTACTCCAATTATTCCTCGGAAACATTTACTGCTTTCCGTAATCTTTCCAGTCCCCTAAAAAACCAGCCAAAATCTTTTTTTACAATTTTACGAAATACTTGATATTCTTCCTTGAATGTTCTTGTCTTCCAGCTCTGGTCCCCCCTGATTGAATTGATAATTCCCGCAAAGCGAAACCAGAATGTCATGAAATTAAACAGCGGGTGAAACAGGATATGGTACCATTTCCGCATATAGTACTTTTTTAGGTCCTTATATTTAGATAAAAACATAGAAATACTAATATAAAATAAAAAGGAACTTACCATATACAAGGCATATATAATTCCAAGAGACATTACCACCAGTCTTACGGGATAATTAAACATGGTAAGACAAATCAAGGCAAAGTACCAAATCATTCTTGGAAATGCAAAGGTATGGTCAAATATGATAATACGTATGACAAAATTAGATATAAATCCTTTCACAGCCTTCATGTCTTTGTAAAACATATGAATAACTTCCATTTCTCCCCGCTGCCACCGTTGTCTTTGAATGTACAGCTGGTCCAGGCTCTCAATGGGATCCACAAAGAAAAAAGCATTGTCGCATATCACAATCCTGTTTTTCAGATTCTCACGAATCTGAAAGGTAACATGAGTATCTTCGCACACTGTTTCTGTATTATATAACTGTGTCTTTAATATAGAAGATTTACGAAACGCAGAAAATGCCCCTGACAAGGTGAAAATGCTGTTAAACTCTGACTGGAAATTACGTCCTGCCAGAAATGCCTGACAGTATTCAAAAAACTCTGCCTTCCGAAACTGGCGCTTAAAAAACCCTTTGGTATCATCTATCATTTCCGGGTTGGTGATGACGGTTCCCGTCACACAATGGATATCCAGTTCATTTTCAAACAAGGTCACCATATTCTTCAATGCCTGTGGATGCAGCATACCATCACTGTCAATATGTATAATATACTTTCCTGAGCTGTTATATAATGCCTTGTTTAATGCCTTGGACTTACCCTGTGCAGAAGTTTCCCACACCATGGATAACTCCGCAAATTTTTCCCGGCACCGGCAGAAAATTTCGTAACTGTTATCCTTACTTCCGTTATCTACCAGCATTACATAGATTTTTTCCAAATCATATTCCGAACGGTATACGGATTCTATACAACGCTCCAGACTTTCCGCTGAATTATATACCGGTATAATCAGGCTGATTTCCGGCATATAAGTGATTTCTTTGTATTCTTTTTTTCTGACTTTACGCTTCAATAAGACCACAAAGTCCATTATAGCCGGTATAATCTCCATTACAACCGGTATAATTACCCATGCCATCCAAAATATAATGGATGAACTGAAAAAATCAATCAGTAATGTCATAATTAAACTTTCCTATCCGCTGACGCTTAATCTGCCCTCTGGTAAATACATAAAAATATAGCACAATGGTAAATCCATAAAACACCATTCTTCCAATAATGGTATGTGCGGCGAAATAAATCGAACTTCCCCAGATATGAATGAGACTTCCAATAATAAAAATCCGCAGAACGTTGGCACAGAATATCCCAAGACTTCCAATAATGGAAAGCACTAATTTTTCCTGTTTGGAATATACCTGAAAAAATACCAGCAGAGAAAGGTAGGCCCCTATTTCTATAATTCCCGAACACTCATAGTCAATATATAATGAAATGGCTCCGGTATCATAAGGCACAAACAGTATTCCCTGCTGAAAGTAAGATTCAAACATTCCAGATGCACTTCCCAGGATTCCTGCTACTGCCGCCACCGCCTTTTGCAAGGGAATTGTCAGCAATGGCTGTAGTAATATCATATAAAATACAAACATTCCCACACTTCCGGTAATAAAATACCAAAAGCCCAGCTTCCCGCGTTTCAATGCGGAAAGAATATAAATCCAAAGCAGAACCGCCAGTATCTTTACTACACTCATATACTGTCCTCTTTCTTTCTTTTCTTTCTGCTTAATACATAATACAATCCGGCCGCAGCAGTAATAGAAATACCAACTCCCAGCAATGGTCCGGAAGATGTTCCCACGCACACCAGCCATTCATCTCCGATATTGGGATTATAAAGCTCCACTTTCCGTATCTCAGAATGTTTTATTCCGGTAAGCTCTTCGATTCTGTCATAGCTTATGGAGAATTCCACTTCATCCCCCAGTGTGTCCCGCTGGTGGCTGCTGTCATAAATTACCAGAGCAGTCTGGCCATTTAAATTATTACGATACTGGCTTGCACCGGAAACCTCTGTAAGAAAGACACCAAAATTGGTGTGTATTCCATTTTGCAGGTGATTCGTATTAACAGACCAGTCAATATTTCCATTGGCATCTACAGGGAGTACCTCAAGTGTATATTTGTTTCCATTTATTTTAAATTCCATATACTGAATACGCATATATGAGGTATACAAACGATTCATCTTATAGTGTACATACATATAGTCCTCTCCCATATAAAGAGCACCAATATGATTGTTGGGACCATTTTCGTTGTCATAAGTAATTTCCATGTGTGGTATACTGTCCCAATCCTCAAAATATCCGTCAACGGTAATTTCCGCAGCTACTCCTAAACCTCCGCCTGGATTTCCTCTGTCAATATAGGAGGGGTTGGGAACGGTAAGAATTGTTTTATGTTCACTTTTCCACATGAGGCTTATATCTGATACATACGTAATTCCAGACCAAACCTCTGATAAAGGAACCTCTATTTCCCAGTTATAAATGCCATCCACCTTGCCGCATACCGCATAGGCCCCTTCAATCCCCTGAAAGGTTAATGTCATCTCTTCCCCTTCTCCATGCATCTGGCCATCGAGCCATAAAACTTTCCCCATATTGGAGGTAATTCCCATTGGCGTGGATTCTCTTGGAAAACATTGGTCATAACTACCATCTTCCACGATTCTAATGTAAAGGCTGGTTCCGTCGCTTACCATAGAAACCTTGTCTACACCTCTTTCACCGCCATAAGTCAAATCGTAGCCATTCCAGTCAGAAAACTGACCATCCATAACAATTTGCCCCTGCTCCGGTTCTCCTGAAACTTCCGGTTCACTTATTGCTTCCGGAATCTCTATGGGTTCTGTTTCCTGTATCAAGGATACTCCCGCACATTCCCCTTCTTTATTTCCATCTATAAGAGCATTCACCGTTACATCCAAAATATCTTTTGATTCGTATCCTAGTGCTGTAAAGGGAATGGCAATATCTATGTCATTTATTCCATCACTTCTGTTCAGGGTTCCCTGAGCTCCTAATTCTCTCAACTGCCTGTCCTGCACAGACAAGGGGTTCTCTCCGTCTTCAATACTATCGCAGACAAGGAGCAAATTACCAAGATCTCCCTCCAGTGGCTTTTGATTTATAATCAGTTGAAGCTGTGGCAGCAAGTCCTCTGCCTCGGACGCCCCGCCTGCAATATGAAGATATAGATTTTCTTCATCATAAGCACACTGCATCCTCTGTATATTAGCATAAGCAGATTCTGTTTCTACAGTAGTAATCTCATTCCAGTCTGGCGCTGCATAAACCGGTATTATGCTGCCAAACATCACAATACCCATAAGAATAACTCCCACTTTTTTAATCCATTTCATGTGGTTTTTCATATACTTCCTCCTTGCCCGCTGAATATAGACGCTGACTCCATTCCTGGATATGTGCAATACGCTTCACCACATCCCCCGGATACTGGAATGGCAGCAGTAATCTGTCTGAAACCTTATATCTGCGGGTTGGGGTGGTGTAAATTTCCAGCTGGTACAACTCAACTCCCCCAGATTCTAATACCTCTTTCAGCTTTTTATAGAAAAACTCTCCTAAAATTTCTAATGTGATTTCCCTCTGATGAAATTCAGGGTACTCCGGCAGACACGCATTCTGAATTTTTTGCAGATATTCTCGAATTTTTTTTTCCAATATATAAAACATTCTCTCTTCTTCCATGGCTCCAATATATAATACCAGATGCACCATGACCGGAGGTCCGGACTGTTCTCTATCCAAATATACATTTATATAATATGTAGAACTATAATATTTTGTCATGGTTTCCTCCTATATTCAAAGCTTATTATAAAAACTTTTGAGTGTCAATAATGGAATCATTGGATATGTCACAAAATGGAGCGTTTTATATTTTAGGAAATTACAAACTTTCATACTTTATGTGTAACATGGTCTTTCCTATAATATAAAAAAAGAACCTATTACAGTACATTGTAATAAGTTCTTTTGTTCAAATCTAGTCTGTTACATATGGCATGATTGCAATATGTCTTGCTCTTTTAATTGCCACAGTAAGGGCTCTCTGATGTTTTGCACAGCTTCCTGTGATTCTTCTAGGAAGAATTTTTCCTCTTTCAGAGATATATCTTTTTAATTTGTTTGTATCTTTGTAATCAATTGCGTTATCTTTACCACAAAATACACAAACTTTTTTTCTTCTGCGCATTCCGCCTCTTCTCTTCATTGGAGAATCGCTTCTTTCGGTTCTATTATAAGCCATTGCTTTTACCTCCTGTTCTAATTAAACGGTAATTCCTCGTCTATTCCATCTGGAATATTCATGAATCCGTCTCCAACTGCTGCACTTGGCTCCGGTCTGCCGGCTGGCTGAAAGCCACCCTGTCCTTCGCTTGCAGCTTTACTTTCTGCGAATTCTTGTTCTTCTACAACAACGTCTGTCGTATATACTTTCTGACCTTCCTGATTTGTATAGCTTCCGGTCTGGATTCTTCCAGTTATTACTAGTTTGGTTCCTTTGTGAAAATATTTTTCTGCAAATTCGCCGCTTCTTCCGAATGCAACACAATTAATAAAATCTGCGGTCTGATCTCCATCACGCTTAAATCTTCTATCCACTGCCAGAGTATATCTTGCAACTGCTGTAGCCTGTTCGCTCTGTGAATAACGAACCTCAGGATCTCTGGTTAATCTACCCATCAGTATAACCTTATTCATCTTATCTCCTCTTTCTTCTATGCTTCGTCTTGTCTAACACATAAGAAACGAAGTACATTATCCATAATACGAATGCGTTTTTCAACTTCCGCCGGACAATCTCCTTCTGCATCGAACTGAATAAAGTAGTAGTAACCTTCTCTAACCTTCAGAATTTCGTAAGCTAATCTTTTCTTACCCCATTCATCTACGTTGGTTACTGTTCCACCGAAACGTGCAATAAATTCTTTTGCCTTTTCTACGGTTTCGGTTCTTACTTCATCCTCGACTTTTGCATTAACAACAAGTGCTAATTCATATTTGTTCATGCTTGTCTTACCTCCTTTTGGTCTTTTGGCCCCCTGCCTTAGCATGGAGCAAGGATAAATTACTTATTAATATATCACGAAATAATATGTTATCATACCTCCGCACACTTTTCAAGAACTTTTCCGAATTTCTTTTGTATTCTTTTCTACCAGCTTCCTTGCTATCATAATCTGATGCTGGCATCCCAAACATTTCAAACGAAAATCTGCGCCTACCCGGAGCACTTCCCATTCACTGCTGCCGCAGGGATGCTGTTTCTTCAATCTTACAATATCTCCTACTTCATATTGTATCGACATCCTATTTCCTCCCTTTATTCTCAATCTTTCCAAACAATTCTCCAATTGCTTCCTGAAGCACCAAGCCTGCACTACTGTCTTTTGCGGTGGCCGTCTTATTCACCAGAATCAGCTTATCTCCCTGGTAATAATCAATCAAACCTGCCGCCGGATATACCGCAAGGGAGGTTCCTCCAATAATCAGTACATCCGCCTGACCGATATAATATATCGCTTCCTGCATGGTACGGTTATCCAGACCTTCTTCATATAATACCACGTCCGGTTTAATGTCTCCGCCGCATGCTTCGCATTTTGGAACACCCTCATGGTGTAACATATATTCTGCATCATAAAATGCATGACAGGATTCACAATAATTCCGGTGGACGCTTCCATGAAGTTCCAGCACCTTTTTACTGCCTGCCTTCTGATGGAGTCCATCGATATTCTGGGTAATTACTGCCTTTACCTTTCCTGCCTGCTCCAGCTCTGCCAGTTTTTCGTGTGCCATATTAGGCTCCGCCTCCAGACAAAGCATTTTATTCCGATAGAAACGATAAAATTCCTCTGGGTTCTTACGGTAAAAAGTATGGCTCAATATCATCTCGGGGGGATACTCATATTGCTGACAATACAATCCATCCACACTGCGAAAATCCGGTATTCCACTTTCCGTAGATACGCCCGCACCTCCAAAAAATACAATATTATCGCTTTGCTCCACTATCTTAAGAAACTGCTGTACTCTATCTGTTTTTTCCATACTTTTCCCAGCCTTTCTACTTTGTCTTCTGTTTTATGGTTTCCGTCAATACTCCATGTACAAGAAAGCGATATTCATCTCCTGCTGCTGTACAAGTCATTAAGGTCACTGTTTTCTGCTCTTTTTGAGGTGTCACTCCTGTATCATATCTGCTTCGTTCCTTCATCTTCTGAAGCCATTCCCCGTACTGCTCCTCATCTGCAAACTGGTAAATAAAGGAGTCCCATGATACGTCTGCCTGATAACAGGAAAAAATACTGTACCGATAAATTTCATCTTCCGTATAAATTAGAAATTCGGGGTTTTCCCGATATATCTGTTCATCCTGAAAGGTATTTAATTTTGCAAACATAGACTTGTCCTTCATATTATGACCATAAATAAACGTGTTATCATCACTAAAGTCCGATGCATTTTCTGCTTCTATAAAAATACTTCCGCATTTTATCTCTTCCTTATAAAAAGAGTGGGTCAAATAATAGTCATTATCCCTTCCCTGTACAATGGGGTAACTAATATCCATATGTTCAAAACGAATCCACCCTGTAATATCGGGATTTATTTTTTTTAATTCTGCAAAGTCCACAGCAAAATTCTCCGGCTTCTCTTTGCCCTTTCCAACATCTGTTTCACTGGTAAGATCCTTCAATTTCTCGTAGCTGTTCTGACCCTTTCCATATTCCAGAAAAATAGCCCCCAGTCGTATGAGAGCATAAGCGAAAATCATAAGGGCTGCCAAAAATATCACAATATTTTTAATATCTTTTTTTCCTTTTTTCATAAAATAAAAGTCTCCCGGTTCTACCTGTTCTTTTTAGAACATTATAATGTATTTCCGGGAAACTTTCAAATTATTATTAATTTCTTCTTAACGCTTCAATTGGACTTAATTTTGCTGCTTTCTTTGCCGGGTAGATTCCGAAGAAAACACCGATTGCACAAGAAAACAATGTGGCTCCTAATATGGTACTTGTCTTTATTCCAGCATGGATGGTACTTCCCATGGAACTGCTCATAAGACTGCAGATTCCCACTGCCCCCAGCAATCCCAAAATAATCCCTATGATTCCTCCTACAATGGTCAGAATTGCTGCTTCTGCCAAAAACTGCATCAATATGGATGTTGTCTTTGCTCCTAAAGACTTACGAATTCCTATCTCCCGCGTCCGCTCTGTTACGGACACCAGCATAATGTTCATAACACCAATCCCTCCTACAATCAAGGATATGGCCGCTACACAGGAAATAAATGTAGTTACGATAGACATCATGTCATTCAATTCCGTAACCATATCCTGAAAACTCTGAATCTGGAAATAATTTTCCCCTGCACTCTGATGTCTGGATTCCAGCAGATGAATAAGATCTTGGGCTACTTTTTGAGAATCCGCCTTATCTTCTGCAAACACATTCAGAGAATAAAAGTCGTCACTTCCCCATCCGTATGACTGAAAGGATGTATATGGCACATTTACAGTTACCGGCATCCCTTCATATGTGTAGCTGACAAAGCCTCCATTTTCCTTCTGTTGGGTTACCCCTACAATACGATAGCTGTTGGTAATATTTTCAATGGTGATATCTATATCCATTCCTACTACATCATCGGAACCAAAGAGCCGCTTGGCATCTTCATCTGTAATGACACACACACGGTTTCCTTCTTCCACATCCATTGCTGTATAATAATTTCCCCGTTTTATATTATAATTCAGGGCCTTCTGGGAATCCTCTGTTCCCCCGCTGAGGGACAGGGCAAATTCTCCTTTTCCAGTAATTGTCTCTCCATTGGATCCATCATCGGGACTTGCTCCGCTTACCCCCTTCACCTTCGCTTTAATTGCCTCTATATCTTCTATTGTAATCCATTCCTGAGCATTTGTGGCGTCCTCACTGCAGTATACATAAATCTGTCCGGATCCTATTTCTGCTACCTCTGAGTTCATAGCTTCTGCCGTTCCATCTCCTACAGACATTATCATGATAACAGACGCAATTCCGATAATAATACCTAACATGGTCAGAAAAGAACGTCCTTTGTTGGCAGTAATGTTCTTTAAAGCCATTTTTACATATTCTAATATCTTTCCCATTTAAGTACCCCTATTCTTTTTTCTGTCCATCCGTTATCGTAACCGGATCTCCTTCTTCATGGCTTCCCGGATCTATAATTACTTTTTCCCCTTTTTTCAGCCCTTTGGTAATTTCAATTGTGTCATCTGAAGTTACTCCTGTTTCTATACTGCGCTTTGTCAGCACTCCATCCTCAGACACCCAGCAAAAAGAGCCTTCTTTTCCAATATTTACTGCTTCTGTAGGAAGCGTTACTGCATTCTTCGCCTCTGCCGCATGAACGGATACCTTTGCATCTACTCCAAGAAAAATATGGTCATCCGGATTGTCGATATGAACCGTTGCGGAAATTGCCGAAGATGCTGCTTCATTGCCTCCGCCCATTCCGCTGGCAGCAATACGGCTGATTCTTGTGACAGTCCCTTCATAGGTCTGTCCTGCAAATGTAATGGTGGCTTTCTGCCCTTCTTTTACTTTCTGATACACATTTTTGGATAATGATACACTTACATCTACATTATCAATACTTTGAAGGGTAAATAACTGCATTCCCTGTGATACTGCTGCACCTTCTACAATCTGACTCTCTGAGATAATTCCTGCAAATTCTGCAGTGATTCCTTTTTTCCCTTCCTCAATAAGCTCTGCCAGAGATTTCTTCTCTAGTTCCGCCAGATTATTCGTGGTCTGCATCTGGCCTCTGGCTTCTGAGGTAAGGGCTGCGGATTCTCCTTCTCCCATTGCCTTTTGGGTTTCCAGTTTTCCTTGTAATTCTGCCAGTTCTGTCTGAGCCGCAGTGAGATTTTGCTGTAATTCAGAAGCTCCCCCTTCTCCTGCATTTATTCCAGCAAGAGATTCCTGAAGTCCCGCTATCTGTATATCCAGGTTATCTGCCTGAACTTTTTTGGCATCATAATCACTTTTTGCAGTACTTAATTCTTTATTTGCTTTTTTTAATGCTGCGGAAGCAGTGTCTACACCTGCCGGATTCGTTTCTGCTGTTGCTGTAGCCGCATCAAAGTTTACCTGGGCTGTCTGCTGGGCTGCCTGTGCTTTGTCATAAGCTTTCCCGAACTCTTCCAGCAGCCTTTTGGCTTCCTCCTGCTGTGCCTGCAATTCCCCTATCTGTTTGTTCACGCTGTCACTTTCCTGCTGTAATGCCGCTGCCTGTGTCTGGGCATCTCCTGCAATAGCTGCCGTAAGATTTTCCACTTCCTGCTTTTTAGCATCTACCTGCTGCTGCAGGGATGCTGCCTGCGCTCTGGCATCCGCCTGCTTCTGAGCCGCATCTGCAGACTTATTTATAGTGTCCTGATACCCTAAAGCATTTGCTTTTACTGTCAGTTCTGCTTTTTGATTCTGATCTTCTAAATCTTTCAGATTAAATGTTACCAGTTTATCTCCGGCTTTTACCATATCACCCAGCTGAAAATCTGCCGCTTCTACCATTGCATTTACCGGCGAAAAGAATATTTTCTGCTGGCCACTTACTACAGTTCCGCTGGTTTCCACATTTTCCGTTACATCTCCCGTTCCCACTGCTATGGTATCTACTTTCATAGCTTGCGCCATTGCTTCCCCTGCGCTTCCCATATTTCTTACCACTACAGTTCCTATGATTACAACTACAAGTGCCGCCGGAATTACGATTTTTAATATCTTCTTTTTATCCTTTTTCATTTCTTACTCCTTCTCTGGTTCATTATAATAATCTTCAACAATTTTTCCATCCAAAATCCTTACCACCCGTTTCGCCTGGTCTGCAATATCATTATCATGGGTAATCAGAATGACGCTCCTTCCGGAATCGTGCAGGCCCCTTAATATTTCCATAATTTCCTTTGTGGAAAATGAATCCAGATTTCCGGTAGGCTCATCTGCCAGAATAACCGGAGGCTTTGCGGCAATGGCTCTTGCAATGGCAACCCTCTGCTGCTGTCCCCCAGACATTTCAGAGGGCTTATGGTGTGTCCTGTTATCCAGTCCTACCATTTTAAGGGCTTCAACTGCCAGCTTATGGCGCTCACCTCTCCCTATCCCCCGATAAATCAGGGGTAATTCCACATTTTCTATAGCCGTCAGATTGGCAATGAGATTAAACCCTTGAAAAATAAAGCCTATTTCCTCATTTCGTATTTCTGACAACTGGTTATCTTTCATTTCTGATACATCTTTTCCATTTAAATAATATTCACCGGACGTAGGTATATCCAAACACCCCAGCATATTCATCAGGGTAGATTTTCCTGAACCGGAATGACCTATAATGGCTATAAATTCACCTTTTTGGATTTCCAGATCTACATGATCCAGTGCACGCACTTCGTTTTCTCCGGGATTGTAAACTTTACACATGTCCCTTACTTTTATTAATGCTTCCAACTTTTCCCCTCTTTCTTTTTTCTTTCATTTGTTTCTACTTTTACATTAGCATAAGTTTCTTAAGGAAAAAATTGGTTTTCCTTAACCTATCCTAAAAATATTACTTTTGCACACATATATATAACGAACATCTCTTTCCATTTTCTTCAATTTTTTGTATATTTCTTTTATGTCATTCATTTTGCCCTCCCTACATAACATAATAGAAAGGATTTTACAAAGGAAAGAATATTATGAAAATTATCGATATGCACTGTGATACGATTTCCAGAATATACAAAAACCCCTCTTCGGCCCTGCGCCAGAATGATTTTCAACTGGATTTAAAGAAACTAAACCTTTCCGGATATATGCTGCAAAACTTTGCTATGTTCGTGGATTTGGAGGAAGAAGACTGTGCCTACGATACCTGTATGAAGCAAATTTCTATTTTTCAGAGTGAAATGGCAAAGAATGAGGACTTGATTGTTCCTGTTACTACTTATGCAGAAATAATTGAAAATGAGAAGCAGGGAAAAATGTCTGCTTTAATGACCATAGAAGAAGGCCAGGTGTGCAATGGAGAACTTAAAAAGTTAAAAGAATTTTATGAACTGGGTGTCCGCATGATGACTTTTACCTGGAATTACAAGAACAATCTGGGTTCTCCGGGGGAGCCCGTTCACGGTACTGCCAAAGGAGGGCTTACCAACCTTGGCATTGGGTTCTTAGAAGGCATGGAGCATCTTGGTATTATTCCGGATGTTTCTCACCTATCGAATCAGGGTATTCTGGATGTGTGCCGGCTGGCAAAGAAACCCTTTGTGGCAAGCCACTCCAATGCAGCTACATTATGCCCCAGGGGCCGGAATCTTTCTGACGCGCTGATACGGGAAATCGCACAGCGGGACGGCGTCATCGGAGTCAACTACCATGGTCCTTTCTTGCACAATACTCCTGACGCTGACGGATGCTTTTACAGCTATATAAAGGATATTGCAAAACATATTCGTCATATAACGAACATTGGTGGCATATCCTGTATCGGTCTTGGTTCTGATTTTGACGGAATTGACGATAATCTGGAAATAAAAGACTGCAGCAATATAGAGTTGCTAGAACATGAACTGAAAAAGGATGGATTTCACGAAAGCGAAATTGAATTTATTTTCTTTAAAAACGTACTAACATTATATAAGGAATTACTTTGATTTTAGAAAGGATTTTACATGTATACAGGAATTGTAACTGTCCCAAAGGCAACACTTTATAAATCACCAACAAGCAAAATTGTTACTGATGAGCTTTTGTCCGGATGGATTGTAACGGTCCAGCAGGAATGGCAGGGATATCTAAAAATCACAACTCACTATGGCTATTCGGGATGGCTGAAAAAATGCACGATAAGGTCTTACCAAAGCAATTGTCTGCCCACAGCTCTTTTATGTGGTCATACTATAGATATATTAAAGGAACCCCGTGTACAGTCCCCGGTCTTATCTACACTTTTTATGGGGAGCACGGTAACCCTTGGGGGTGATTCTGCCAATGGCTGGCAAAAGATAAAGACAGCTGACGGAATTTCTGGATATGTACCATGCATTACTCTTTTACCTCAAATGGAATATAATCGCAGTCAGCAGGAGCTTCGCTCTGCTATTCTCAATTATGCTATGTCATACCTTGGAACACAGTACCGCTGGGGCGGAAAAACACATGAAGGCATTGACTGCTCGGGTCTGACCTTTATGAGTTATTATATGTGCGGCATATTAATTTATCGTGATGCTTCCATTAAGGCCGGCTATCCTGTACGGGAGATTCCCTTTTCCGAAATAAAACCTGCGGATCTTTTGTACTTTCCCGGACATGTGGCTCTTTATCTTGGAAATGAAAAATACATTCATTCTACTGGAAATCCCAAAAGCTTTGGATGCGTAATCAACAGTCTTTGTCCCTATGATCAGGACTACCGGGCTGATTTAGCCGAAAATATCTTGGCGGTAGGAAGTGTGTTTATTTAATATCGTGCCAATTTTACTGCCAAAACAAAGTGTCTTCGACACTTCAACTCCACTGACTCTCAATCTTGAGGGAGAAGTCGCTTTGCCGCGCCGCGCGCTGTCGCTCCTGCGACTTTTTCCGGTTGCGCGCGTGTGCATCCCACGCGGAGCGTTTTATATTATAGGATATCGCAAACCTTCATACTTTTGTGTAACATGGTCTTTCCTATAAATGAGCAAAGTACCTTCGACACCTCGTCTCGCCTACTTCTCACTCTTGAGAGAGAAGGCACTTTGTCGCGCCGCGCGCTGTCGCTCCTGCGACTTTTTTCCGGTTGCGCGCGTGTGCATCCCACGCGGAGCGTTTTATATTATAGGATATCGCAAACCTTCATACTTTTGTGTAACATGGTCTTTCCTATAATATAAAAAACTGGGTATCATCTACCCAGTCATTTTTTTATCCTATTTTTTTTGGCTTCAGTTATCATCTGCCGTAACTCTATGGCCTGGCTTCTGGTGAAAATACCAAATACATCATGCATCATTCTAACCGTTATATTCAGCTGTATAAAGTTTATTCTCCGATTTCTGGGAGTATCATAAGTTATAATGTCATATAGCGCGTCTGCCAGCTTATCTTTTAGATTTTCATATTTTATTTCCATTATTTTCCCTCCGTCCTATTTATTTTAATTATAGACCAAAAGGGGTAAAAGTTTACTGGTAATATTTTCCATTATTGTAATACGTGAAAATTAGTGGGATTAGCCACTTTACTATTTTGTTTTGTGGAATTCACTCATTTCCATATTTATAAAGCTATTTATCATTTCCCGGTATAATGTTTCTATCATATCTGGATTCGCACCATATTCTATTGCCTTTGAACGTACTTTTTGAATTATTGCCTCTACAAGTTAATTTTATAATGTGACTCTGTTTACTTGCTGGTTTATTTTGGGTCTTAATGCATCTACTAACTTCGCACATACTTCAGTATTTGGAAATCCATCTTTAAGCAAAAATGTTTTATACTCTCCCTGAGCACTCTCATACGAGATTATTGCATAGCACTTTACTTCACGCTTGGTCTTTGTTTTTGGTGCAGATCCAATAACAGCTCCGGCCACGCCAAATGCTGCGGCTCCCACAACCCCTTTCGCAAAACTACTTTTTAAATATTGCTTTTCATCAACATCAAATTGAAATTCAACATTTTTTATTCTCGGCACATCTAATACAAATTCATTTCCACCGCAACTTACAGTAACTGCATTCGGACTCAATGTAGCAGATGCCTTACAATTCTCCGGAGCGTTCAATCCGCCGACATGTATAATCGAATCGTATCTGCTGATTCCCTCCTGTTTGTCCTGTGCTTTTTGTTTTTTTCTTGATTTTTGAATTTTACTTGAAACTATTACCATTCTAAATGCAAATATAATGAATGCAATTACTAGCCCTATCAGCGCCGAACTGATTACTACGCCACTCATGCTTCGCCCAGTTTTATTAATAGAGTTAAATATAACTCCAATAACCAAAGATGCCAGCACCCACTCAAGTAGAAATGTAATACACCCTCTTTTATTCTTTTCCATACTTTTGTCCTCCCGTATTTGATAAAAGTATTATACAATAAGTGGAAAATTTTGTCACGAAAAGTAGGAAAAGAGATGGAACAGATACTTTGAATGGATTTTCCAATCAAAAATTATTCAAGCAAGGAAGGCAGGATTAGAGAAAATTCTTTCAGATGGCAAAAGTACGCAACTTTCCGTAGACGCTGTAGTACAAATGATAAAAGATATGATATCAAATATTAACCATAACATAGACAAGGTAGTAAATCGGAGCGTTTTATATTATAGGAAATCACAGACTTTCACACTTTAGCGTAACAAGGTCTTTTCTATAAATAAAATAGACACCCACAAAAATGGTAACTGTACCATATTCTTAGGTGTCGTACATTTAATGAGTTGCGGGGACAGGATTTGAACCTATGACCTTCGGGTTATGAGCCCGACGAGCTTCCAGACTGCTCCACCCCGCGCCAATGTAATATAGTATATCTCTTTTTTCTTCCTTTGTCAAATTGTTTTTTTCTTTGTGTTATAAGTTAAATATATGCAGTCCTGGGAAAAATATACATTTTA
>CAZUKR010000001.1:0-72101 GCA_964620885.1 uncultured Eubacterium sp. | reverse complement strand
CCTGAATATGGATTATCCATTTAACTTAAAAGGTATTCTATACTTCCCAAAAATCAATACAGAATATGATTCCATTGAAGGAACCATTAAATTATATAACAATCAGGTATTTATTGCAGATAATATCAAGGAAGTTATTCCTGAATTTCTGATGCTGTTAAAAGGTGTTATCGATTGTCCTGACCTTCCATTAAATGTATCTCGTAGTGCATTGCAGAATGATGGATTTGTAAAGAAAATTTCTGATTACATTACAAAGAAAGTAGCTGATAAGCTGTCTGGTATGTGTAAAACAGAAAAAGAAATTTACGAAAACTACTGGGATGACATCAGCCCATTTATCAAATTTGGCTGCCTGAAGGATGAGAAATTCTGTGACAAGATGAATGACTATATCCTGTTTAAGAATCTGGACAACAAATATCTCACTCTTCCAGAATGCCTGAAAGTAGACGAGGAAGAAACTGTAGAAGAAGCTTCTGAAACTGATAGCGAAGCTGATAATGCTGGTGAAACAGATAAGAGAAAACCTATTTATTATGTAACAGATGCAAAACAGCAGATTCAGTACATCAATATGTTCAAGGAACAGGGAATGAATGCTGTTATTATGGAACACAATATTGATACCTCTTTTATTACACAGCTAGAGAATAGAAATGAAAAAATTAAATTTGTTCGTATCGATGCAGATGTAACGGATTCCATGAAGGAAGAAACTTCGGAAGAAGAATTAAAGGAAGCAACAGATTCCCTGACAGAAACATTCCGCAAGGCCCTTGGCAATGAGAACTTAAAAGTTTCTGTGGAGAAATTGAAAAACGCTTCTATCTCCTCTGTTATTACACTTTCAGAAGAGGGACGACGTATGCAGGATATGATGAAGATGTATGCTATGTCCGGTATGGATCCATCTATGTTCGGCGGTGATTTTACTCTTGTATTAAACACCAACAATGAACTGGTAAAATATATTTTGAATCATAAAGATTCCGAACATGTACCAGCTTTCTGCGAACAGTTATACGATCTTGCCATGTTGAGCAACCAGCCTCTGTCTCCGGATGCTATGAGCAAATTTATTACAAGAAGTAATGAAATTATGCTATTGCTTGCAAAATAAATATAGAACCAAACAAAGAACAGCACACCAGCTGATTAAATCAGTTGTGTGCTGTTCTTCAAATTTAATTACCAAACATTAATGCCAGATAATATTCCCACCAATGCCTTGCCACTTTCTATTCCATTATACTGAGTTCTGAAACTATTCGCTGCCAAAATCAGCTTCTCACTAATATTCTCGGGTATCTTCTCTGCCAGACTATAATCTATTTTTTCAATCTCTCCCAAGTATTTCTGAACCGTATCCTTTCTCATTCCTTTTGCATCCACTATCTTTTGGTATTCCCTTTTTAATATCTCATTTACTTTACGAGCAACAGATACCCTTGTTTCATAACCTGATACTATTGCTTTATATGTATCATCTAAGCCCTTCAATTCCTCCTCTTTTGTTAGCTTTCGATAACCTGTTTCACTATCCTTATCAATTGTATAACTTTCCCGGCTTCCATCTTCATAGCCTTGCACAATCTCATCATACAATCGGGAATAACCCTCCAGAATACATTCTGCCTCGTCCTTTACAGTTAAGTTCTGATTTTTTTCATTCATTACTTCGTTAATTTTTCCTGATAAGACAATGCCAAAATCAGTAACAAACTTTACTTCTTTTAACGATTTTTCAAATGTCTCATTATTATTCTTCTCAATCGTTTGATCTATTGCTATACTTTCCCGGAATTTTTTTTGACCTTCTTTTGAAATTGTAACATTTATCAAACTCTCCTGTGCTTTTTCATCTATTTTCTGGAGTTTTTCTCCAGTCAACATATTTTGCCCAATCTCACTATGTCCAAAAACACTTACATTATTCTGTATTTTCATATTATCACCTACCTTCTAAATACTTATAGCATTTAGCTGCTTTTCTATTTGAAATATGTTAATTTGTAATCACCACGATAGTATAGTATCTGGTCTGAACCCACTGGTGCAAAGTTATAAAAATAGTTAAATTCTAGAATATCAACCAGCTTTCCTGTTTCAGGATCAATTAGAACATTAACTGCATCAAAGTCTTGATTATATGTATTCATTGCATAAGCACCTGAACCAAAACAATTTATTTTATAACATGCTTCACCTATCAATGTTAGCTGTAAAACAGGACGACTATTTACAGACAATGCTGGTCTTGTAGAACTCATATAGTATAGTACTTCTGCTCCTGTACTATCTCTATACCCAACGAAATCTACTTTGCTTATATCAATAGAGATATCATATATCTGCAATCCAGCAGTATTGGATAAATTTTTATAATATGAATAACCAATATCAATGTGATTTCCATTTACATAGTATACTGTACCTGTATCATTCGTTTGATACACTATGTTGGCTGATTCACAAACACCTGTCCTAGTCACCTTACTATCTGTTGACAAATTTCCTACATTCTTAAATTTAACACTATATGAACTATCGGACGAATAATTCCCCGCTTCAGACTGAACTTTAAAATAATATGTCCCTGGCATTATTTTATAGGTATTACTCATTCCCTGTATTTGATATGCAGCTGCTGAACTTCCGTCTCTGGCCGCAAATGTTATTGAGTAATTGTCCGTTGTTGAAATTGAATATTTCATAATCATAGGCACAGATACAGTAAATTTATAGCAATCTATATCATATGGACTATCTATTATACCTGCAATATCAGCATTGAGCGACACATTTGTAGCAGATAACAATGAATCATTCACTTCATTATTTACATCTATAGAACTTTGATAATAGGCAAATGCAAAATTACCGGTTCCTTCATATCCAGCTACTGCAAAAAAATATGTTCCTGGTTCCATTACCTGATTATAATATTCTATTACCCCCAAACCCTCGGTAGCACTCCCCCCTGCCAAATCGAGACTACTACCATTAAACACTTCCTTGAACAACCATATCATTTTCTACAATATAAGCATAATTAGGATCAGTGTTTTCAGCAACTTCCCTTTTTCTATTATATGTTGATTTATATTCTGAAACAGAATATTGCTTACCTTCATATTGCCTGTCCATGTAATTTGCTTCTTTTTCGTCAAGCCCACTTGGTATAGCCTCTTCTTTGGGTATTTCGACATAGTTTATTTCATTACTTTGATCCATTGCATTATCAAGCTGAATTTCTTCTGCATTTACAGCTCTAGTATTAGCAGAAAACAACAGTACTACCCCCAACATACCACTCAATACTTTTCTACATTTCATAAATATTTTCCTCCCTCACTTTAAATACTTTGAATCTGTACAAAAGATAGCATTTATGTTTCACTTATTCTTCCCCATTATCCTCCCTCCAAATAATCATTATGACTATCAAACAGTAATATCTAATATAATAATATGATCTTCCTTTTTTAGTTTTCTATCTACACCCATGATAACATGGGTATATCAAACCAACTATTTATTTACCCCAAATGTCTCTTTCTGACTCTGAGCTATATTATATTCTTTTTCATGAATTGTGTTAAACCCGACAGATCGCTCTTGGGGCAGTCTGTCAGGTTTCTATATTACAATGCTGAGGATATTCATGTTTCCGTAATTTGTTATAATTGTTCTTTTGTAATCGGCATATAAAAAGCCCCTTCTAAAAAAGAATTATAAATCTAATTCTTTCCAGAAAGAGGCCATTTACTTTCACAGACACATCTTATTCTACACTGCCATAATCTTCTAGATTTACCAGCTGCAATATTTCTCATATATTTTAAAGAAATTGTCCGTGGTAATCTCTTTATTTGTTTCTACTTTTACCTCATTCCATACTTTTTCGTTAAACTCAGAGGTAAGTCCCTCCAAGCATTCACTGTAAACATCATCAAAGGCTTCATTTCTTCGTTTTTCCAAAATCACCGATTTATTAGCATCTGTCAGCTCCTGATTGTAATTGTTAATGCACTTTATAAAATACCAACCCTTTTCCACAGCTATTTTTCCGCTGAGTTCATCCTTTTCCAGAGAAAAGACCGCTTTTTCCACCTCTTTGGGTACATCACCTCTGCTAATCGTGGTCTCTATTTCAGAAGCTTCATTATACGTTCCTGCTAAAGACATAAAATCGGCCTCATTCTTTAACTGTTTCTCTATCTCGCTGGCATCCGCTTCCTTGGTTACATATATCTGAACAACTTCCATAACCCTTGCTTCATCATCACTGACTTCTGCGTTTACATCTCCGGTCAGATGAGTATAAAGCTTATTGGCAAGACCGTATCTGCTGTACAGCCTCTCGATATCACTTTCTGATACATGCATATACTTCTTCTCCGTATCATTCAATGAATCATAATAGGCTTTGGCTGCCTCTTTTACCTTGGTTGTTTCCTCTTCGCTGAGAGAAATTTCCTTCTCTTCTGCCAGCACGTCCATTGCCATAATCTGGGCAAGCTGAGCTATTGTAATCTCTTTTACATAAGTCTCCAGCTCGTTATTTTTAAATTTATGTTTCCATAAGTCCACACCATACATGGTGGCATATATATTCTGATAATTAGTAAGAAACACCCTTGCTTCCGGCAGGGTACATACCTCACCATTGATTTTAAATACTTCATTTCCACTAAATCCGGAACTTACCACTACTTCTGTATTTCCCATTTTACATCCGCTGACAATAATGCCTATCAGAAGCATTACAGCTGCAATCCTGATTTTGCTTTTTCTTTTCATTCGTCTCTCCCGCTTTATTTAATCTTCTTCCAATTTTACCAAAATACTTCTTGCCACACTGATTCCATTTGCCGACGCCTGCTGCAGACCTCTTGTAACAGAAGCTCCGTCTCCAATGGCACGAAGACTTTTTATATTGGTTTCAAATTCTTTATTCACTACTACCTTATTAGAGTAGAATTTCACTTCCACACCATACAAAAGTGTTTCATCACTGGCAATTCCCGGTGTTACCTTATCCAGTGCCAGAATCATTTCCTCAATATCTACCATAATACGATGTGGAAATACAAGGGACAAATCTCCCGGTACTGCATCTTTCAGGGTCGGAACTAAATTGTTGCGGCAAAGTCTTTCCTCTGTGGTACGTCTTCCTCTGCGAAAATCTCCAAATGCCTGCACCATTATTTTTCCATCGCACAGCATATTGGATAACTGTGCAATCTGTTTTCCATATTCGATTGGGGTTTTAAAAGGTTTTGTGAAATTCTTGGATACCAGCAGTGCAAAATTCGTGTTGTTTGTCTTTAAATCCTGGGATTTATAGGCATGACCGTTTACCACTGCAAGTCCATTGTCATAATATTCTGTTGACACCTCTCCAGATGGATTAGTACAAAAGGTTCTTACCTTATCGTCAAAGGTGGGGGTATAATACACCAGCTTTGCTTCGTACAGGTTCTTGTTGAGGAATTCCATCACTTCATCCCGCACTTCTACCCGTACTCCTACGTCTACCGTCCCAACCTTTGTTTCAATTTCATGATCTTTACATATATGGCTAAACCAGTCTGCACCTTCTCGTCCTACGGCACATACAATCTCCTGTGCGTAATAAGTGTCTCCCTGATTTGTGGTTACTCCTTTTGCTTCTCCGTCTTCCAGAATAAGATTATCTACCATGGTATGAAACTTCATCTCAACTCCGGATTCCAGCAGATGTTCCTGAAGACGGCTGTAAATCTTATATCCTTCTTCTGTTCCCAAATGACGGATAGGACATTCTATCAGTTTCAGATTGGACATAATGGCTTTTCTGCGAATGTCATGAATTTCCTTTTCCTTATTCACGCCATATACCTTGGAATCTGCTCCAAATTTCAAATATACCTGATCCGATTCCTGAATCAGTTCCAGAGCTTTTTCATATCCCAGAATCTCCGGAAGATTTCCACCTACATCCGGCGACAATGAAAGCTTTCCATCTGAAAATGCTCCGGCTCCTGCAAACCCTGTGGTAATTGAACAAGGCTGACATCCTACACAGACCTTTGTTTTACGCTTGGGACACTGGCGCTCTTCAATCCGTCTTCCTTTTTCTATCATCAAAACCTTCATTTCGGGTCTTTTGTGTATCAGCTCATAGGCGCAAAAAATCCCGGAAGGACCTGCCCCTACAATAATTACATCATAATCTGCCATATTATTTTCCTATCCTTCTACAACTAAAAATCTGCCATCAGGCAGTACAAACACTTCGGAAGCCTCTTCCAGCTCCTTATTGCTCATTTCTGATATATCAGCTCCTTCTTCTAAATAGGATCTGACTTCTTTTATATTTTTACACAGGACTGCCATGCAGTCTTCTAAAAATTCCTGAGCTTCTTCTTTATCCTCCAGGATATTTTTCCCAAAAAGCTGTGATTGATGCTCAAAAAAATATGTTACAGACATATCATCGTATTGATTCATGTAAAACCCTCCTATCACCACTGTTGGTGGCTCATCTTATGCACTTATTCTATCATATTATGAATTCTATAAAATTTCAATGCCTAACTTTTCCAGTTTCTGGTAAATGGCCGCTACCGGAAGTCCCACTACATTATTATAGTCTCCCATGATTTTTTCAATATAAACGGCACATTTTCCCTGAATACCATAGGCTCCTGCCTTGTCCATGGGTTCTCCTGTTTCTACATAGGCACGAATCTGTTCTTCTGTCATAGTGTACATTGCAACTTTTGTTTCAGCAAAAAAAGTATGTTCCTTCTGCTCTTCTTTTTCACATATAATCAACGTAACACCGGTAAAGACACTATGAACATTCCCCGAAAGCATCTGAAGCATTCTAACAGCATCTTCCTTATCTTTTGGTTTTCCAAGAATCTGATTATCATATGCCACTACGGTATCCGCCCCTAATACTACGGTCTTACGCTCTGTTGTCAGAGAAAGTTCTTTTTTATAGCATCCTGCAACTTCTTTTGCCTTCTGGAGAGATAATTCCTGCACTACCAGCTCCGGGTGGGTGCTGGTAATCACCTCTTCGCCTTTTGCCGGCAATATCTCAAATTCCGCACCAATCTGTTCCAGTAATTCTTTCCTTCGTGGAGAACCAGAGGCTAATATTAATCTATTTTTCAATTTTCCTGTTCCTTTCTATACTTCTACTACCTGTTCCAGACAAAAGGAATACAACAGCCGTTCCTTTACCTTTTTCCCGGTGGCACGCTCAATGGCCTTCTGATACAGTTCAATCTGAGTCCGGTATCGTTCAGCCAGTTCTTTTTCCTCTTTGATGCGGTCTGTCTTATAATCCAGTAAAACCATTTCATTTTCATCTTCAAAAAATACGTCAATAATTCCCTGAATCAACACCATCTCATCACTTTCTGAGGATTCCAGTACATCTTTTGCCTTTTCTCCCATAACAAAAGGTTTTTCCCTGTAGAGCTTTCCATCCCTTGCCGCCTTCTGCATCCGCCCTGCCAGAGAACTTACTAAAAATGATTTGAGTACTTTTTTATTTACCAATTCCAGCATTTCTTCTTCTACCAGTTTCTCTTCCAGCATCCAGGCCAATTGTGTTTCCAACTCTTCCGGCTCCTTGGTGAAATCATAGCACTCCAAAACCCTATGCATGGCGGTTCCCCGTTTTGCGCCCTGATTTTCCTCCTGTATTCCCTCCATAAAGGCTGGAACGTAGTGTTCAGGTTCTTTCACCGTATCCATAGTCTCCTCATTCATGATGCGGTCCATGGCGCGGTGCTTTATTTCAGATACGGATACTTTCGTCTTCATATTCTCCTCTTCTTCAAAAGGATACACATAAGACAATCGTTCTTCTATTTGTTCTATATATTCTTCTTCCCGCTGCTGGAGATTCGTCAGCAATTCTATCCTGCTAATTTCTTCTTTCAGTACCTGTCTTTGTTCCAGCTCCTCCAGCTCTTTTTGGTGGATGATTGTAACAGGATATTTATTCCCATAGCAATTTGCCGCCTGTAGAAGAAAACCTAAAAAACTGTTAGTTCCCAGTCTGGTGAGGAAGCCTAAAAAACCGTCTTCCATGGTAACAGAATGAATAGAAGAAATCTTTTCCTCTGCCTTTTTCATGGTTCCCGTTAAGATAAGTCTTTCCTTAGCACGGGTCAATGCTACATATAATACCCGCAGTTCTTCTCCGGTGTTTTCCATACCGGTCTTTCTTGCTAGAAACTGTCTTGTAATACCTGGTGTTCTGACTCTCCTTGCAACATCCAGATAATCCATACCAATTCCAAGCTGGGGGTGAAGTACTACCTTTTCTCTTATATCCTGGGTATTAAACATCTTTCCCAATCCTGATACAAATACAACCGGGAATTCAAGTCCCTTGCTCTTATGAATGCTCATAATCTGTACCATATTTTCCTGCTCCCGTGCATCCGCCAGTGCAAAATCCACATCATATTTCTGCAGCTGTTCCATATAGCGGATAAAATGAAACAATCCCCGGTAGCTGGTACTTTCATAAGCAATGGCTTTTTCTATCAGCATTTCCAGATTTGCCTTTTTTACTTCTCCGCCGGGAAGGGCATACACATAAGCTGTGTACCCTGTTTCTTCCAGCACCTGATATATGAGTTCATGGATTGGGGTATAGCTTACTTTTCTGCGGTACTTTTCTAATAACAGCACAAAATCCTGAAGTTTTTTCTTTTTATCCTCAGAAAGAATCGTTTTCTCTGCATCCTGATATTGAAAAACCGCCTCATAAAACTTTATATCCGGGTATTCTGTCCGCAGAACTGCCAGTTCCTCTCCGGTAAATCCTACCAGAGGAGAAGCAAGCACTGCCGCCATTGGAATATCCTGTCTTGGGTTATCTAAAACACGAAGCAGATTTAATACGGTCTGCACTTCTACTGCGGAAAAGTAGCCCGTTCCGGTGGCCGCTTTTGCCGGAATCCCCATTTCTCCCAATATGGCAGCAAAGGTATCGGACCAGCCTGTTAAACTCCTGAGTAAAATTACCATATCGGAATACTGGGCCTGCCGAAGTTCTCCTGTTGCTTTGTCTGTCACCTGCTGTTCCTCTAAAATCCGCAGAATTTCGTTTCCTACTGCTTTGGCTTCCAGTTCTCTTTCTTTCACCTGATGTGTCTGTTGCTCCGTTCCCGGTTCCACCACCAGTATTCTGGTATCAAACATATCGGAACCTGATTCTTGGAATTCTGCTCCCGGATACAACGCCGCCTGTGTATCATAAGTAATGTTTCCAATATCCTTCTTCATGATTTTATAAAAAATATCATTTACTGTGGTAAGAACCTGGGGACGGCTTCTGAAGTTCATATGAAGGTCAATCCTCTGATTCTCACTGTCTGTCATGGTGTAGGTATGATACTTCTCCATAAAAAGTTCCGGTCTTGCCATACGAAAACGGTAGATGCTCTGTTTCACATCCCCCACCATAAACATATTATTACGGCCTCTTGCTTCTCCGGATACTGCCTTCAATATGGTTTCCTGTACATAGTTGGAATCCTGATATTCATCTATCATAATCTCTTCGAAATTTTTCTGCAGTTCCATTGCTGTTTTGGATGGCTCTCTCGTCTCTTTTTCTATTAGGATTTCAAGTGCAAAGTGCTCCAGATCATTAAAATCCAGCATATTCTTTTCTCGTTTCTTTTCTGAAAATGCCTTCTGAAAAGAAAGAGTTACCTCTATCATTTTTTCCACAATGGGGCAGTTCTTCTGAAGCTCCTCTATCATCATTTCAGGGGGCTGAAAAAAGAACTGTTCTGTTATCTTCTTTATAGATGCTTTTACATCATTACGCATCTTTTGTACCTGTTCTTTTTTCTCAAGATCACCCTCAAATTTTCTGGCTGCCGGAAGCCGTCCAAAGGAAAATCCCCTGACCGCCTCATAATATTCTATATAGTTGCTGCACTCTGCTATCTTTCCCATTCTTTCTGCTTCCTGTTCCAGCAGAGGAGTATACATCTGGGGGCCATCTGCATCCATACTGATATTCCGACAGGTTTCCATCTGAAACTGCCACTGCAGTGCCAGCTCTTTTAAATACATTTCCAATTCTTCTGCCATTGGAAGCTGTTCAAATTCTGTCTGGCTTTTTACCTGATAAGGCGCCTTACAGTCTTCCAGCCATTGCTCCACCCAGGGATAGCTCATGGCAAATTCATATAATTTTAATATCGCTTCCTTGAGGGGCTCATCCGTCTTTCCGGTTGCTATCGTTTCTGAAAGTGCAAGAAATTCCGGCTCTGCCTTTTGATAGTAATCTTCCAGAACCCGATTAATCACATCACTTTTCAGAAGCTTTAGCTCCCCTTCTTCTGCCACCCGAAAATCAGGGTCCAGATCAATCCGGTGAAAATAATTGCGTATCACATATAGGCAAAAACTGTGAATGGTGGTAATCTTTCCATTGTGAAGCAGCGTCTGCTGTTTTTGCAAATGCACATTATCCGGTTCCTGCTCCAGCGCCTTTTCAATTGCGTTTCCTATACGTTCCCGCATTTCTGCCGCTGCCGCATTGGTAAAGGTCACAATCAAAAGCCGGTCAATATCTACTGGCTTTTCTCTATCCATGATTTTCTGAATAATGCGTTCAACCAGTACGGCTGTTTTACCGGAACCAGCTGCTGCCGAGATAAGAAGATTACGTTCTCTTAAGTCAATGACCTGCTGCTGCTCTGTTGTCCATTTCATCTTATATCTCCTTTCGCATTCGTTCCAGAATCTCATTTTGATCCTTTATATTCTCTAACTTCCGATATTCCTGCCCCGGCATAGCAGAATCAAATCCACAGACACCATGATAAGGACAGTAATCACACCCTGTCCCATCCCCTAACTGATAGGGATTTGCCTCGATATCACCTTCAAAAATCCGCTGTCCGATGTTTTGAATCTTATGATTCACATAATTAGAAAGCACCTGAAACTCTTCTTTTTCGGCTTTCTTGGATTTTTTACTGACACTTTCGTCCTCTGCTTCCGCTGCAACTCCCTTTAATTTCAATTCTTCCAGAATTTTTTCCTTTATTTCTTCGTCTGTTTTTGCAGATGTTCCCTCTATTATCGGGTCATCCAGATGATAGTAGTACATCCCTCCTGGTAGAACTTCCTTATCCGGATATTTTTTCTTTACCAGCTCCATGGCGGAATTCATATAAACCACAAGCTGAAGCTGGAGACCATGATAAAGAGACAGAAGCTGGAAATCTCGTTTTCCAGACTTATAATCGACTACCTTTACATATACCTGATTATCCGTCTTTTTGGTATCTACACGGTCAATTCTTCCTTTCAGACGCATTTTTTCTTCTTCACTCAGGGAAAAGTTTACAGCCTGTAAATCCTCTGCAAAGGAAAAGGATATTTCATACCCTTCCGGTGTAAAATGACTTGTTTTAATCTGCTGTGCTATGGTTTCAATGGTCCGCCGCAAAATCCTTCTGACACGCTCAATCAGATAAGAGGTCCGTGCATCATTCAGCAATACTGTATCTGCCGCTGTACTGATTGTTTCTTCTACTGCCTGCTGCAGTAATATTTCCTGCCGTTGTTTGGGAACATCAAACCAGTGGTAACCTTCCTTTTCCATTTCCTGGGAATAACGCTGTAATGCTTCGTGAAACATACTTCCCATATCCACTGCTGCAAATTCTCCCAGATTACGTTCCTCCAGCTTTAGCCCATACTGCAGAAAATGACTGTAGGCACAGGTGCTGAACTGTTCCAGTCTGGTCACACTATTCTCCAGCACCTTCCCATACAAGGCTCTGGTAATTTCCTTTCCCATAGAAACGGGATGATACTGGTAAAATGCGGCTTCCATAAATTCCCCCGCTCTTTTAATCCATTTCTCCCTGCCGGCATACCATTGATATAGTTCCTTCCATTCTGGTGAAACGTCTCCGGCTCTGGCACGGCGCAGACCCTCTACAAAAAAGTCCAGACTGCTCTCCGGCGTTACGATATTTTCCATACCGCTGACTTCTTCCAGTCTTACTGTTTTAACCTTGGGGTACATTTTCTGCAAACTTCCCGCTAGATAAGATTTGCGGATTTCTTTTCCATCCTGACTCACACGAAACCATGTAATATAAAGCTTCTTTGCAGGCTTTGTCAGATTCAGGTATAAATAAAACTTCTGAATAAAACTGCGTTCCCTATCCGTAGGAGCAAGTTCCATTTCGTTTTCTGCAAACCACTCACGGTCAGACTGTGAAATAATTCCTCCATGCTCCGCAGCCTTAGGAATCAATCCATCATTCACCCCTGCAAAAAACAGCACTTTTATATCAGATAATCGACTTCGCTCAATATCTCCAAATACAACACGATCATAGCCGGGAGGAATAATTCCTACGGCGGCGGCTTCGAGACCAGCCTCTAAAATCTCACGATATTCTCTTAGTGAAAGCTGTTCTTCTCCTAAAAGTTCCACCATCTTGTCCAGCAAATCCATCACAATCCGGTATATCTGTAGATATTCTTTTGCCAGAGCGGTCTCCCCCTCCTGTTCAAACTGTCTGCTGTATTCCAACAACTGTGCTTCTACTTCAAGCTCCGTGACAAATTGATAAAAGGCTCTGGACTTTTCCGTCACATCAGATTTGGAATTACGAAACACCTCCCGTAAGGACTGAAACTGATTTACCAGCTTCTCCCGCAGTTCATTTATCAGCTCTAATTCTTCCTGATTGCTGATACCGGCACGACGTACCCATTTCTTCTTCCATCTGCTGAATCCCCGGATTCCACCTGCCAGCAGATAATTTTCCAGCAAATCTATCTCCTCCAGTGTAAAGCCGGACAATCCGCTTCTTAAATATCCAATTACTCCTTCGTAAGAAAAATCCAGTTCCAGTACCAGCAACGCCCTTTTCAAAAACTCTGTCATGGGATGAAACACAATATTTTTCTTGGTATCCAAAAATACCGGAATATCATATCTATGGAAAATTTCTTCTACATAATTTCCGTACATTTCTACATCACCGCAGACTACAGCAATATCTTTATAGCGGTATCCCTCTTCCCGTACCAGTTTCTTGATTTCCCGGGCAATAAAATGAAGCTCCTGTCTTGGATTCATTAAGGAAAACATTGCAATGTCCTGGGTCTGTTTGGAATAGGGCAGAGGAATACGCCGGAACAGGTTCTGCTCCAGCCATAATAATGCTTCCGATTCCCCAAATCTTGTATTTTCCCCATGATGAGTCCAATATGGCTCCAATACATCTGTGTGGGTTCTCTCTGCTATTTTTAACAAGGTCTCTATGGTCTTCTTACTCATATAAAAAAGATCCTGTATTCCATTACACCGGTAAGGATCTTCCCTTTCATCCAGTGCAGCCGTAACCAGAATCTCGTCTGTTATCTTCATCAACTCCTCCAGAAGATAATATTGCACAGGAGTAAATCCGGTAAAGCCATCTAAGACTATAACGGAATTCTTTAATATCTTGGAACGGTCTGCTACCTGTGCCAGCACTTCCAGCAGTTCTTCCGCAGTAATAAATCTTCCCTGCAGGAAATCCTGAAATCCCTGGTACATGGTCTGAATATCCTCTATCTTATACCGAAAGAGAGGGGATTGCCGTTCATCCTGTACGAATGTATCCAAACGATCCGGTGCAATCTGATATTGAGTCAGCTCCGAAATTACAGATTTTACCTCTGTAATATATCCAGTCTTTTTCATACTTCCCTTTATGATTTTCAGGTTCTCCTGCTGCTCCTCTGCTACCCTGCGCAGTACCAGATTCTTACCGGTTTCTTCCAGTACCTTCAGATTCCCCATTCCCAGTTCATCAAAAATGCGGTATGCCAAACGGTTAAAACTCACCACATCCACATTCATAATGCTGTGATTCTTCTGGCGTAACACCAGTTCTCTCTGGGTCTGCATGGTAAACTGCTCCGGTACCAGTACAAAAAACATTTTATCCGGTTCTTCCTGGGCCTGTTCTAATATTCTCTCATATACATAACTGGATTTTCCGCTTCCGGAACCTCCAAAAATCATCTGCAATGCCATTTAAAAGGACCTCTTTCTGCTTCTATTTATTCTGTTTTAGTATACCATATGGCCCTTCTTTTGCAAAAATATATTTTATATATATTAAATATGGGAATCACATAGAACGTGATTCCCATTAGACATTTACTTGGCAGCCTTCCTTATAACTCTTTAAACCGTTGGAAGAACTTATCAGATCCGCAAACATGCCGCTCCGAATCTCTTTCTTTGATAATATAATCACCTTCTCTGATAAAAATAAGTCCCCGGCGATTTTGGATAAATGGACACACGATTGTGCCGTCCTCTCTTTTAATCTTCACCAACTTCTCTGTTACAATCCACCCATTGGTAACTACAGATGACCATGGTGTAAACCCATCTTCCATTCCTGCTCCCACCTGGTACTGTACCGCTTCTACCTCAAAGGAATTCCTCTGATACTTTTTCATACACACACCTGCCTTCCCTTCTATCATGCCTTTCGTACTACTTATCTATAATATAACTCAAAATTCCCAAAAACACAATGTATTTTTCATCAATATTATTTTTCACAAAATGCTTTTTCTTTTATTGTTTCTTTTTCGGCAAATAGACAGTCTACTGCCACACGATACTGAGACAAACTTTGACATTTTTTAATTTTCTTCATATACTTTTCACTATCCCAAAACATATGTCCCATATAAAACCACAACTCCTTCATCTTAAACAGAACATTTTTATCACCGGAAAAAATCTGTTGATACCCCATACAGATTTCATCATGAAAGGCTTTTATTCTTTTTTTATCTGAAGTCTGATCCTGTTTCTGAAGCACATCTACCAATTGGGGATTTGCAATACACCCTCTTCCAAGCATTACCGCTTCTGTCTGTGGGAATGTCTCCAACAAACTCTCATAATCTGCCTTACTAAAAATATTTCCATTATAGCATAATGGATTTCTACTATTCTCCACTGCATGCTGATATGATCTCCAGTCGGGCTTTTTCTTGTAATAATCGGTCTGTACCCGTGGATGTACTATCAGCTCTTCCAGTGGATATTTATTATATATGTTCAGCAGAGTTTCAAATTCCTCCGGCTCTTCTTTTCCAACTCTGGTCTTTATGGACACTTTCATATCCAGATTTTCAAATACCTCATCCAGAAATCCTTCCAGCTCTGCCGGATATGCCAGGAATCCGGAACCACGCTTTTTGGATACTACTGTTCCGGAAGGACATCCTAAATTCAGATTTATTTCATCATATCCATACTCCTGCAGGTTTTTTCCAATTTTTATAAAATCCTCTGCACGATTGGTCAATACCTGTGGAACCACCTTCATCCCTTGATTATGTTCCGGTAAAATATCATTCTTTTCCCTTGCATTCATACAACAATTCGTATGAGGCGTAATAAAAGGGGTAAAGTATTTATCTATATTATGAAAATATTTGTGATACGCGGTACGATAAATATACCCGGTAATGCCCTCCATAGGGGCTAAGTAAAACTTCATTTCGGTTTTCCGCTCTCCTTTGTTTTCTCTTGCAGCCACACAGCAAACTCTTCCTCTTTTCCCAGCACAAAACTGTTTGGCGGAATTCGTATCACACTATCCGCTGTGAGCCAGATGTATCTATTTTTTTCATCCTGGGACATTCTCATGGTAGGGCTATAGTCGAATTCTGCTGTCTGGTTTCCATCTACAGTTGAAATTTTTTCGGCAAAGCGAACGGTTCGTATCCACTTTGATGTGCCCATTTTCTTCAGGACAAGCTGGTATTGTCTCTTGCATACTGCCTTTTCCATAAAAAACAACCGGTTTACTGCAATCGCAACGAACCCTATCCCCATTAGGGATTGGAAGATTTCCTTTAATAGGATTCCTCCTAGCAATATAAGAAGTCCACACACCAGAACCGTTACCCTCAAATTTCTTCCCCGTTTACGGTCCTTTATTGCCTGAGCTCCCTTGGGATTCATAGCCCATTCCTGATAACGCTCCAGAGTAACCTCAAAATGTGCCGTAAATCCACTTTCCAGATTCTTCCCAATATAGTCTAAATATGGTTTTTTCTGAATTACCTCTTCATTTTCAACATACCAGTCATAGGACTCCTTCAAGCCTTCTGCTAAAGATTTTGTGCCTTCCAACAGCTTATTCTGCTTTGAAACATCCAGCACATACTCATAGTCATGAAAACAAAAATAGCTACGCTGAGGATATACCTTATTTACGGATACCAGTTCTGCCTCTTTCCCTGCGGCCTGATAACATAGCTTCACCCATTCTTTTATTTCCACCACTTCCTGATTTCCAACGTTAAATACACGTTCCTGAGGTTTTTGTTCTATTAGAATTTCCAAAAACCTGCATAAATCCTCTACATGAAAGAATTGAAGAGGCATCTTGCCTTCCTGAGGAATATAAAATGGCCGATTCTCTCTGGCACAGTCAAATACAAATCCTTCTCTATAAAGATTCTGCATTGGCCCATATAGGTAAGGTGGCCTTACAATATAATACTGCTCTACATGTTCTTTTAAATATTCTTCTGCTTCATATTTATCCGTTCCATAATCCTCCCATATGGAATTAAAATCCGCTTTTTGCTCCTCCTGAAAAGGTTGAGGTGAAGTTTCCGGGTATACGGCACTGGAACTGATAAATATGTACTGTTTTATATTTCCAACTGCTTCTACTAAATCCTGAACGTCTTTTGGGGTATAAGCAGTAATATCTAAAATCACATCAAATTCATACTCTTTCAATTTATCCCCCAGACAATGGCGGTCTCCTTCTATTAAGGTTACACCTTCTACCTGTGGATGATTATTTCGGTTTAATACATAAACGTCATCTCCCTTTTTTACAAAATAAGATGCCGCGTATTTACTTACAAAAACAGTTCCCCCTGTAATAAGTATCTTTCTCATAATTCCTCCTTTATTTACTTTTCTATAATAATGGATATACCCTTTGATTTATCGCCATTGAGCCATTGCCATTCCTCATGAAGTTCTAGTTTTCCATCCTCTAAAATATGGGGAATACTATGGCATTTTCCTGTCCTTACCTGTCTGTCTTTATTGATATGCTGATAGTAAAAATCTAATGCTCCATCTCCTGATACACTACCCACTAACTGTCCCCGGACAATCTTTCCCCCTGCATAGTCCGCCCACAAAGTAGTTCCACTTTGCTGATAATAAAATGCAGTCTCCTCTCCTACCTCACCGTTCTCACTATTAATCTTTGGTACAAATACTTTTCCATCATAATTTATTTTTCCGGTCTTGGTATTTATTCTTTTTTCCATTAAATCATAGCAAAGAAAATCACCATTTTCTGTTAAAATGGAATGAGATGAAATCTCTTTATAACCATGCTTTAAATACATTTCTTTCGCTGGAAAGGAAGCCGACACTTCAATCTTTTCTGACTTCTCTGCAATCATCTGCTCAGAGAATCTGAGTAATTCTCTTCCATACCCCTTCCCCTGATATTGAGGTAATATAAACAAACGATTGATTTCAGATACTTTAACTGTTACAGTTCCTGTTACTATCCCTTCAGCCTCCATAAGAAACACATCTCCTGCCCCTATATCTGCCTCTATATTCTCTTTACTATGATGGGCAAGAAAGAATGCAACCGCCCCTTCGGGATAGTAACGGGGATATATCTCTTCTATTGTTCTGTATGTAATGGTTCTTACAAGTTCTATGTCTTTTCTTTCTGCTATTCTTATGTTCATAATGTCTCCCCTATGGTTTTAATTTTGCAATCATTTCTTTTAACTTCTCATCAGGACTATTCTGCATGATATAGTCATATATACAACTGCGCCCAAGGGTTGTTTGTACAAATTCCATATCTAATTGAGGCAGAATTTCAATCATACTTCTTTTAGTGATAGAATTTATCTCTTTTAATACTGCGGTATCCTTTTTCTTCCTATGAGCCTCTTCTCTAGGATATCCTATTCCAAATGGTTCCTCAAACAGTTTATCAAACGTACACTGCATATTTATTTCTGCTGCCCATCCAAAATTTAATCCTAAAGGATAAGATACGGCATTCCCATTGTTTATTCTTCCAAAAAGATATGCATCTGATGGATTTTCTATATAACCGCACAAAACCCCCGGCAGGCTATTGCAGGCAAGCATCATTCCCTGTCCGGAAGAACAGCCTGTTACAACAAAATCCACGCTCTTGCTTTCCAATAAAAGACTGGCACAAAAAGCAGTCTGAACATAGGGAAATAAGACTTCCTCTTCTGGAAAAATTCCAAAATTGATAACCTCATACCCTTTTTCCTTTACCGCTTTTTGAACACATCTTACCAATAGTTCATTTTTTTGTTTTTGTGAATCAGCCTGCAATACCGCAATTCTCATGTTCTATCTTCCTCCTTGCAAGTCACTTCGTTTAATTTCCTATTTTCTAATTATATCTTTTTCTTATCATATTGACAAACCCTAAATTATTTGCTATTCTACAATTAGACAATGTATTGTCTATATTTGTAAGGAGTGTACAAAATGAAATATACAAGAGAAATGTTTTTATGGCAGCAAACCTATGCCACCCTGTTTTCAGTTTCCAATAAGTTACAAGTTTTGGGGGATAAATATATCGATTCTTTGACTTCACGGCAATTAATGGCAATGATTGCAATTATTCATTTGCCAAAAGAGGAAGCCTCCATAAATGGAATCGCTAAAAAATTAGGTACAACAAAGCAAAATGCAAAACAACTAGTCAATGTTTTAGAAAAAAAAGAATACGTTATTTTAACCCCGTCCGATAGAGATAAACGTGCTTACAATGTAAAAATTACGGAGAGCGGACAAAGTGTTTTAATGGAAAGTTCTAATCGTGGAATGGCTTTTTTCGCTGAAGTGTTCAAAGAATTTTCGGAAGAAGAGCTAGAACAGTTTTGGAGCTATTTAAAAAAGTTATATCATTTTGATGGTAACAAACAGGATGGTTTTGAGGAACCCGGGCAGCTGTAACTATGATTATACCCAAAGTATACAAGATTTTATCAGGAGGAAAAACAAATGAAAACAATCAGAAATCATCAGGCTTCATTTTTCTATATCTTTACATATTTTTTAACAGGTCTTCTTTTCTTTTTACCTGCACTTATACTTCCAAATGTTTTGTTCCCATTCTATTTACTTGCTCCGGCAATTATATCATTTGTATTAATTGCATTATTGGATAAGACAGACGGCATTCGGAATTTTGTAAAAGGATTGTTTCCAGCAGGGATTCACTTGAAATGGGTGATAATCTGCATTCTTTTGCCTGTTATAATTGTATTTACTGCCGCTATTGCAGAAAGCATATTGCTTGGTCAAAGTTTTAATTACCTCAATAGTGGTTTTTACATAACCCCCGGTTTTCTTCTCATGATAGCTATCGGTTGTATTGGGGAGGAAATCGGATGGCGGGGTTATCTGCTGCCGCTACTGCTTAAAAAACGCAGCAATCTTTGGTCCAGTATCATTCTGGGAACTCTTTGGGGATTTTGGCACGCAGGAGATTATGGGGAAGAGGTAGGCTTTTTACTCTTTGTTGTGAGTACAATAGCTCTGTCAATTATAATGACATGGCTTTACCGTAAAAGTGATGGCAACCTCATTGTCGCTGTTTTATTTCACTTTTTTTATAACATTGCCGGGAGTTATGTTGCATTTATCCCTGAAAATGGAACACCAAGTATAGCAAGCAGGGCAATCTTAGCTGTTGCGTGTCTGATTCCGGCTATTATTTTAGTATTGATATCTCCAGTATATAGTAGAAAATCTTCCCTGAACCAGTAGGTACAGGGAAGGTTTTCTACTTCATTATATTTTATCAGGTAACAAGTGTAAACACATATAAAGTGCGTCTGTACTGCTTTCCAGAACATCCATTGTTAATTGCAATGGTTTTGCATATACCCTTTTATAATCTATTTCATTCAATTCTGTTCTTACAGGAAAAGCAAGCTTTTCCTCTTCCACACACATTTCAGCAGTTACTCCATCTTTGTTTCCTCTTGCATCTATTCTAATCCACCTTTTTAGCGAGGATAAATAAACAGCATTTAAGGCATGGATACAATATCCGGTTTCTGGCATATCTCCTAAAGTTAATCGCTGATAACAAATTCCCGCAGGAATATTATTAGCTCTAAGCAGTGCCGCAAGAAGATTAGATTTTGCCCAACATATCCCAACCCTTTCTCTCAACACCTCCGTTGCTCTGGCCGTTACCCTTCTATCCTGAATATCCCATGAATGCTTCACTTCATCCCGAACGAAATGATACGTTTTTCTTATGGTTTCTATTTCATCATCGAAAGCCAAAAATCCCTTTGCTGTTTGCATAACAGTTCCATTCTTCCAATTTATATAGTAACTATCTTCCAAGTATTCATCCATACTATCACATATTGTCAGCATATCACTCATCTCCCTCTCCCGAAAAATCCATAAAACAAAGTGCCTAACATCAGTCACTAAAACCAATATCAGACACTTACATCTTAGTTCTTATTCTTCCCTAGTTTCCCTGCATATTGGCAAGTTTTGCCGCCTGGTCAGCTGCAATCAATGCATCCAGAACTTCCTGAATATCACCGTTCATAACCTTTTCCAGCTTATATAAGGTAAGATTAATCCTATGATCCGTTACACGCCCCTGTGGGAAATTGTATGTTCTAATTTTTTCAGAACGGTCACCAGTACCAATCTGGCTTCTTCTCGCCTCTGCTTCTGCATCGTGAAGTTTCTGGCATTCCAAATCATAAAGTTTTGCACGAAGCAATGCAAAAGCCTTGTCCTTATTCTGAAGCTGTGATTTCTCTGTCTGGTTGTAGATTACAATTCCAGTCGGATAGTGAGTCAAACGTACTGCGGAGTCTGTGGTATTGACACACTGTCCACCGTTTCCGGATGCACGCATAACATCAATACGAATATCTTTTTCCTCAATCTGTACATCAACCTCTTCTGCCTCCGCCATCACTGCAACTGTAATCGTAGAGGTATGAATACGTCCGCCTGACTCTGTCTCCGGCACACGCTGTACACGATGTACACCAGATTCATACTTCATTACAGAATACGCACCCTGCCCGGTAAGCATAAAGCTAACATTCTTCATACCGCCGATTCCGATTTCTTCACACTCCAGAGTTTCTACTTTCCAGCGGCGTCCCTCTGCATAATGAATATACATACGGTAAACTTCAGCTGCAAATAATGCCGCCTCATCTCCACCTGCTCCTGCACGGATTTCCACAATAACGTTTTTATCATCGTTAGGATCTTTCGGGAGTAATAAAATCTTTAATCTGTTTTCCAATTCTTCTACTTTTGCTTTGGACTCATTTAACTCTTCCTTCGCAAGTTCCCGCATTTCCTCATCGCTTTCCTCTTCCAGCATTGCAAGAGAATCTTCGATGTTTTGTTTTGCCTGTTTGTATTCCTTATATGCTTCTACAATCGGAGCTAAATCACTCTGTTCCTTCATTAACTTACGGAATCGGTTGTTGTCATTTGCTACATCCGGTTCACTTAACTGATTCATAATTTCTTCATATCGAATCAGAATGTCTTCTAATTTATCAAACATGTACTTCTTCCTTTCTATTGTACTGCCGGCAGATTTCCGGTTACTACGCGATCCTTTCCTGCAAGATCTTTTACTACCCGTACATTACGGTAACCATTCTCTTCCATAATAGCAGCAACTCGGCCACCTTGATCATGACCAATTTCAAAATATAAATATCCGTTTGAATTCAGGAATTCCACCGCCTCACTTGCAATCTTCCGATAAAAGTAGAGACCGTCCTCCTGGCCATCCAACGCCTCCATTGGCTCAAAATTCTTTACCTCCGGCATCAGTCCTGTAATCACGCCCGTTGGGATATAAGGCGGATTAGAGATAATCATATCAAAAGTTCCTGTAATACTTTTAAAAAGATCACTACTTACCAGCTCCACTTCAACCTGATTCAGCTTGGCATTTTCTTTTGCCACCAGAATTGCCTGCTTTGAAATATCGCTCGCCATTCCGGTAAGCCCTTCTTTATGCTTCAGCAAGCTGATTATAATACAGCCGGAACCAGTGCACATATCCAGTACACTCATTCCCGGATGCAAGACTTTTAGGGCTTCTTCCACCAGTGTTTCTGTATCCTGTCTTGGGATTAATACCTGAGAATTCACTTTGAATTCCAGACCCATAAATTCCTGACTTCCAATTATATATTGCAGTGGAATATGTTCTGCACGTTTCCGCAGCAGCAACTCATATTCCTGCTGTTTTTCCACATCCATTTCATCTGTCCCATGAAGATAATACTGGCTCTTATCTATTTTACAGACATACTCCATTAAATACCATGCATCCTGCTGATAATCTGCAATCTCTGCCTGTTCTAAGATTTCTCTTCCTTTACTCAAGGCCTCTTCCAATGTCATAACCATCCTCCCACCTACTGCATTTTTCAAGGACAGCTATCTTTCCTCCTCCTTGAGCGTCTGTATGTATTCCCGCCAGTCAAATACAGCTTCCACAGAAGCAATCCCTACTTCTATCATTTCTTCATCCGGCTCCTTTGTGGTCATTTTCTGCATCCACAATCCGGGTTTACTTAACAAATTAACAATCATGTTTTCGCTTCGTCCTGCCAGCCGCAATAGTTCATAAGAAATTCCTGCAACCAACGGAATAATGGCAAGCCGCAATACCATTCTTAAAATTCTTGAATCCACCCGTATAAACATCGTGGCTATAATGGTAATTACTATAATAAAGAACAGGAAACTGGTTCCACATCGTTTATGCTCTTTGGAACTCCTCTTCACATTTTCTACGTTTAATTCCATTCCATGTTCAATACAGTTAATACATTTATGTTCTGCCCCATGATACATGAATACCCGTTTGATATCTTCCATTCGGGATATCAGCAAAATATATCCTATAAAAACTGCAATTCTCAAGATTCCTTCTATAAGAATAATTAATGTTTCTGATTCTATAAATCTTTGAAAAAACAATGATACATAAAATGGAAGTATCATAAAAATTGCTATGGCAATTAAGATAGAAACAAAAATAGTTGCACCCATTTCTGCCTTTTCTCTTTTTTCGGACTTGTTCTTCTGAACCTCTTCTTCTTCAAAAAAGGTCGCCGAAAAAGTCAGTGTAGACATCCCAAGCACCATAGAATCTATAAAACTAATAATTCCACGAATAAAAGGTAGTTTCTTTACTGTCTCATTCTTACAAATCCCTTTATATTCTTTTTTTTCAACAATAATATCATGATTTGTTTTTCGTACTGCTACAGCATAGGTATCTTGATTTTTCATCATAATCCCTTCCATAACAGCCTGTCCACCGATTCCAGAATATGACATACCATCACTCCCTTTCATTACTCATATAATCTAAAAATAGAGGATGTCCAATTAAAAAAGACATCCTCTTCTTGTTAGTGGTATTACTGATTATTCATGCCATATCTCTTATTAAACTTATCAATACGTCCACGAGCCTGAGCAGCTTTCTGCTGTCCTGTGTAGAACGGATGACATTTGGAACAAATTTCAACGTGAATATCTTCTTTTGTTGAACCTGTAACAAAAGAATTTCCACAGTTGCATGTCACAGATGCCTGATAATAATCTGGATGGATTTCTTCTCTCATGATTTTCACCTCTTCATACTATAATTTAACTCTCGTTAACTAATTTTCTCATTTTCATGCTGTCTGTACAACAGCTTTGTTATTGTAGCATATAAATTTTGGATATGCAAGTTTTTTTAAAAATTACTTAAATAATTTTTGTCTTTTTCATGGTCTGGCAAAATTCTTTGTTACTTGCAGTACGTACAAACATATTAAGTATATTTTCTACTGCATCGTCCGACTTCATTCCATTGATTGCCTTACGCATAATCTCCACTGCTTCCTTCTCTTCCTGATTCAAAAGCAAATCTTCTCTTCTGGTTCCTGACTTGGTAATATCCACTGCAGGGAAAATTCTTCTCTCGGAAAGCTTCCGGTCTAAAATAATTTCCATGTTACCAGTTCCTTTAAATTCCTCATAAACCACATCATCCATACGGCTTCCTGTATCAACCAGTGCTGTTGCAAGTATGGTAATACTGCCGCCTTCCCGCATGTTTCTGGCTGCTCCAAAAAAACGTTTCGGCATATGTAATGCTGCTGGATCAATACCACCAGACAGGGTTCTTCCGCTTGGAGGTACAATTAGGTTGTAAGCTCTTGCCAAACGGGTGATGCTGTCAAGGAGAATCATCACATCTTTTTTCTGTTCTACCAGACGTCTTGCCCGTTCTATTACCATTTCGGATACACGTTTATGATGTTCCGGTAATTCATCAAAGGTAGAGTAGATTACTTCTACAAATTCTCCTTCAATTGCCTCCTTGATATCAGTTACTTCCTCTGGACGTTCATCAATTAAAAGAATAATCAGATGCATTTCCGGATTATTTTGGGTAACTGATTTTGCCACCTGCTTTAACAATGTGGTCTTCCCTGCCTTTGGAGGAGACACAATCATGCCACGCTGTCCCTTTCCGATAGGGGATACAAGATCCATGATACGCATTGCTACTCCGCTCTGATTCGTTTCCAAACGTATTCTCTCATTGGGGAATATTGGAGTTAAATCTTCAAAATTAGCCCTTCTTAAAATAACAGATGGATGGCATCCATTGACACTCTTGATATACAACAATGCGCTGAACTTCTCCTGCTGTGTCTTTACTCTCGTATTTCCACATATAACATCTCCAGTTTTCAGACCAAATCTACGGATCTGGGAGGGAGACACATATACGTCATGTTCTCCTGGAAGATAATTCTCACTTCGGATAAACCCATATCCATCTGCCATAACCTCTAGTATTCCACTTGCACTGATTCCGCTGTCCAAATCTGGATTATCTATTTCAATTCCATCCTGGGTTACAACCTTGGTTGGCTTCTTCTCCATTGTTTCCTCTGTTTCCTTTACAGCCTTTTCTTTGGTTCCTTCACCGGCAGCCTTTTTATCTTCTTCTACCATTAATGACACCAGCTCACCTTTCTTTAACCCAGAAAGATTCCTAAGTCCTCTGGATTTTGCTACTTCACGCAAAACTGTTACTGACAAACTTTCATACTTTTCTCTCATTTTACTCTCCTTTGGCTGCTCTTAAGGGAACATTTCTGTCAGATCTGACACCGATTTCCTAACCGACCTTTTAGATAAATGGTATTATACACTATCTTTTTCCAAATAGGAAGTCCTTTTTTCTTGATTTGTGTTTTTTTTCGTGGTATGCTTAATGCGGTTTAATTACTTACATATTAATAAGAAACAAAGGAGCGCTTAATATGACACCAAATGAAAAAGCTATATTTTTACATAAAGAATGGAATGGTAAACTTGAAACTGTTTCCAAATCACCAGTAAAATCTCGTGAGGATTTATCTATTGCCTACACTCCCGGTGTTGCTGAGCCTTGTAAACTGATTGCTCAAAACCCTGAGGATGCTTATATTTATACCATGAAGGCCAATACCGTAGCTGTCGTTTCTGACGGAAGTGCTGTCCTTGGTCTTGGTAATATCGGGCCTTATGCAGCAATGCCCGTTATGGAAGGAAAATGTGTTCTTTTCAAGGAATTTGGCGGTATTAATGCCATACCTATTTGTCTGGACACTCAGGATACAGAGGAGATTATCAAGTCTGTAACTTATCTTGCTCCAGGCTTTGGCGGTATCAATCTGGAAGACATTTCTGCTCCCCGGTGCTTTGAGATTGAAGAACGCCTGAAGGAAACGCTGTCTATTCCTGTATTCCATGATGACCAGCATGGTACTGCTATTGTAGTGCTTGCAGGTACTATCAATGCATTAAAGGTAACAGGAAAAGAGAAAAAAAACTGCAAAGTCGTGGTAAACGGTGCAGGCTCCGCCGGTATTGCTATTACGAAACTGCTTCTTACATATGGTTTCAAACATGTTACAATGTGTGACCGTGAGGGAACCGTTCATAAAAACTATCCAGATTTGAACTGGATGCAGCAAAAAATGACAGAGGTGACCAATCTTGAGAATAAAGTTGGAAGTCTTGCAGATGCCTTAGTAGGTGCTGATATTTTTGTAGGTGTTTCTGCACCAAATATCGTTTCTTCTGAAATGGTATCTTCCATGAATAAGGATGCCATTCTATTTGCCATGGCCAACCCTGTTCCTGAAATACTGCCGGATGTGGCAAAGGCTGCCGGTGCAAAGATTGTGGGAACTGGACGAAGTGACTTCCCGAACCAAATTAATAATGTGGTAGCTTTCCCCGGTATCTTTAAAGGAGCTTTAGAAGGACGTGCCAAACAGATTACAGAAACAATGAAAATTGCGGCTGCTGAAGCTATTGCCGGACTGGTATCCGACGAACAACTGCATGAAGATTTTATTATGCCGGAGGCTTTTGATCCCCGCGTAGCGCAGGTTGTAAGTCAGGCTGTAAAATCCCACATTGAAGAGTAATATGTTTTGGGGTGACAAGCGGTACTACTCCGTGGATTATTATCTAAAGCATACCTTTGGTGAGAAAGTATACCGTCTTTCTCTGAACGGCGGTATGACATGCCCAAACCGTGACGGAACACTGGATACCCGCGGATGTATTTTCTGTTCCTCTGCCGGCAGCGGAGATTTTGCCCAAAACGCCTGTGAGCCAATCTCCCAGCAGTTATCTGCCGCCAAGAAGCAAATACGTTCTAAACGCAACTGTAACAAATTTATTGCCTACTTTCAGGCATATACCAATACTTATGCTCCGGTGGAATACCTGAGACGTATATTTATGGAAGCAATTTCTGACCCGGATGTCGTTATTCTGTCCATTGCCACAAGACCAGACTGTCTTTCTCCTGAGATTCTTAGTCTTTTAGAAGAATTAAACAGTATAAAACCAGTCTGGATTGAGCTGGGATTACAAACCATTCACCCTGAAACAAGCCGCTTGATACGCAGCGGCTTTACCCTTTCTTGCTTCCATGAAGCTGTAGCCAATCTTTCCCATCTTTCCATTCCTGTGATTGTCCATGTTATTCTTGGACTTCCCGGTGAAAGCCGGGAACAGATGCTGGAAACCGTTTCTCATGTGGGAAATCTTCATGTATTCGGAATAAAACTTCAGTTACTTCACGTATTATCTGATACGGACTTGGGCACTTTATATCAGAAACAGCCTTTCGGACTGTTTACCCGGGAAGAATATTGCGAATTGATTAGTGACTGTCTGTCAATTCTTCCAACTGATATTACCATTCACCGGCTTACCGGAGATGGTCCAAAGGATCTTCTCATAGGTCCTTTGTGGAGCAGCGGCAAACGCACCGTATTAAATGAGATTCATAAAACCTTGAAAGACCATGATATCTGGCAAGGAAAATATTATCAACCGTAATTATTTAAGGAGGGATATAACATGGCAGAAGCTTTGACACAATATAAATTAATTGTTTTATATATGTTGGATCATGTTGATTTCCCATTGACCAACACTCAGATTTCCAACTTTATATTGGAAAAAGAATATACTACTTATTTTACCATACAGCAGGCCATTAGTGAGTTAATCAGTGCGGAATTGGTTCGTACAGAGCCTACACACAACAACACTCATTATTATATCACCCCTGCTGGCCGAGAGACTCTGTCTTACTTTCCAGACAAGATTTCCTCTGCTATCAAGGATGATGTCCTTTCTTACTTTGCAGAAAATAAAATGGAATTAAAGCAGGAAATCTCTGTTATTGCAGACTATTACAAAACCACTGGACAGGAATTTGCTGCCCGTTGTCAGATTCGGGAAAAAGACCGCTCTCTTCTAGATATAACCATTATAGTTAAATCTAAGGAACAGGCAGAAGCAATCTGTGCCAACTGGCAAAAGCAGGATGAAGAAGTCTATGGGTATCTGATGGATTTACTGCTTCATTAATTTCTAACACAAAACGCTTTCCACCTCAAGATTGAGGGAGAAAGCGTTTTGCTGCGCCACGCGCTGTCGCCTCTGCGACTTCTTCCTTTTGCGCGTGTGTGCATCCACCGCGGAGCGTTTTATATTATAGGAAATTACACACTTTCATACTTTAGCGTAACAAGGTCTTTCCTATAATATTAAAAGGGATGAGGAAAGCTACCTTTCCTCATCCTTCATTGATATATCTCATTCTATTGTCACTTTCTTTCAATGGTGCATATCCACTCTTCGTATTATATTTCTCTTTATAACATTTCTGACATAGATTCCCAAAAGCAATTCGTTCCCCACACTGAGAACAATGCAGGCTTACAATCCTGCTCGCCTCTTGCTCCCTATATTCAATCCGCCCTTCCGTAATCCACTTCTTGACCTTACGATGGGAGATATTAAAATGCTCGGCAACCTGATACTCTGTTACCTCCCTAGATCGGATATATTCCTTTACCTCACTGAATAAAGCATTTTCAATACACACTGGACACATCTCTTTTTCATAACTAGAAGGAAGATGTCTACGGCATACTGAACAATATTTTATATTATCAAACAATGACACCTGTTCCAATTTAAACTCCCTCCTTTTCCCTTGACACTATTGTATCATTTTGGGAGGGTATCGTCTACTATAAACAGATAATTTATCTATTTTTTCTTAATACTATAGCCAAAACTTCCTAATTCATGATTTAAATCAAAATAATTTCCATGAGAATATACGATAGGTTGTGCTTTTTCTAACTGAAACTTTCCGGTCTCATTCAGATAACTTTCATCCACATGAACTGCCACTACCTCTGCCAGAAACATATGATGAGAACCGAGCTCTTTACACTCCGTTACTTTGCACTCTATGTTCACCGGACTCTCTCCGATTAGTGGTGCTGCTACCTTAGAAGCTTTTTGCCGCGTAAGGTTCAGTTCACGAAACTTATCTACTTCTCTTCCTGATTTCACTCCACAGAAGTCAGTGGCATACGTTAGTTCCCTGGTTGTAAGATTGATAACGAATTCACCCGTTTCCTTTATCATATGATAAGAATATCGTTCGGGTCGTACGGATATATATGCCATGGGAGGATTGGTACAAATTGTCCCAGTCCAGGCTACCGTGATAATGTTATCCTTTCCTTCCCGGTCTGCTACTGTTACCATAACTGCCGGAACCGGATATATCATATTTCCTGCTTTCCATTCCTGCTTCTTCATTTTGGAAACCGGTCTTTTTTCAGGCTTTCGTTTTGATGCTTTTATATTTCGTTTTTTTCTATCCATATCTTCTTATTTTTCCTGCAATGCCAACATAAATGCTGGTATCAGCTGCTTTTTACGGGATACAACTCCCTTCAGCCACAATGAATCTTCAAGATTCTCTGAATGACCATGAAATGCGTGTTCCGCAATTTCTTTTGCCTGATTCCCAACATAGATTAATTCTGTACTTTCTTCCAGAATATTCGTCAGCATTACATAAATCATATCTAGTTTACGCTCTGACTGGACCTGTATAAGATAAGGTGCCAGTTTATTCTTCACTTCCAGAAGTTCTTCCTGACTCATAGCACTTAATTGACCTACACCAAATTCTTTCTCACCTGCACTAAAGGTTTTGAAGTCCTGGTAAAAAATCTCTTCTGCTGATTTTGCCTTAAAGTTACTTCCTGCCTGGAACATGTTTTTAGCATGCTCTTCAATCTTGATTCCTGCCTTCTCTGCCAAGTCCTCCGCCGCCTGCCTGTCTACAGCAGTACAGGTTGGTGAACGGAACATCAGCGTATCGGATATAATAGCAGAACACAACAGTCCAGCTATCTTCTTTGTTACATTGACTCCATTCTCCTGATACATCTGATAAATAATCGTAGAAGTACATCCCAGAGGCTGGTTACGGAAAAATACCGGTGATATGGTTTCAAGACTTCCTAGTCTGTGATGGTCAATAATCTCTAATATTTCAGCACCTTCTATTCCATCTACTGCCTGAGTTTTTTCGTTATGATCCACCAAAATTAACTCTTTTCGTTTCATATCCAGCAAATTACGACGTGAAATCATTCCAATATATTTTCCGTCTTCATCAAGAACAGGGAAGTCACGATGACGTTCTTTGGACATGATTTTCTGTACATCTTCTACAAATTCTTCTGTTTCAAAAGTGACCAGATTCTCTTTACGCATAAAATATTTTATAGGCATACTCTGGTTAATCAGACGTGATACGGTATAAGTATCATATGGGGTAGTAATAATAATACATCCCTTATCTTCTGCCAGTTTTTGAATTGTTTTGGAAACTCTTGCATCAGAGCAGACAATAATACAGCTGGCATTCATTTCAATAGCACACAACTGCACTTCATAGCGATTTCCCAGAATTACAAGATCATCATCTTCTATATATTCTTCCATCAGCTCCGGACTTTCCGTCGCCACCACTACTTTTCCTTTTACAAAATACCCGTGCTCATTTCCTACCAGCAGTTCTCCTTCCAGCGTCTCTACCATATTTCTATACTGTGTTCTTGCGGTTGCAAGAATTCTGCTGTCATATACATCCATATAAGATGTTGCAATATCGCCGGTAATAATTAAGCCCTGCAATGTTTCATTTTCACGGATAATCGGAAGTGTTACTACATTTTGTGCCTTCATCATTTCCCATGCTGTTTTCAGCGAGATCTGACAGCTGACACCTTTCGTTTGACGAATTTCGATATCCTTTACCTGAGCACCTACATCTCCCACATATTCAGGCGATTCTACTTTGAAATGCTCCAGTACATATTTTGTTTCTTCATTCACTTGGCCGGCACGTTTTGCTTCGTACTTTCTGCCTCCAATTTTGTTCTTTAACTCTGCATAGGCAAGGGCACCACAAATAGAATCCGTATCCGGATTTTTATGACCGATGACCCATACTTTTTTTTCTTGATTCATTTTACTACCTCTACTACTAATTACTATTAAATTAATCCAGTCACATAAGCCAGTACACCGGCAATTCCAATTATATTTACTGCTGTAAGCACAATCATCGCACGCATATGACCTTTTATGGTTCTCATACTCTGATCGCCGATTTCTGTCTTCTCCAGTTTCTTTTCCAGTTCTTCCACTAAAGTCTGAACGTTTCTATAACATTTTACATTTTCACTGTGGATTTTCTCAAAAATCTCGCCCTTTATGCTTCCCATCTTATCGGAAATCTCAGTATTTAATGTGTCCAGCTTGTCCGATACTTCTGTCTTTACGGATTCCAGATTACCAGAGACATCTCTCAACGTCTGCCTTACTGCTTCAGTTTGAGCCTCTGACTGTTTCCCCATAAACTCTGTTGCTGTTTCCATCTTCTTATCAATTTCTGCAAGCTGCTGTCTTGAATTATAATTAATTTCAGCAACCTGTTCCGATATCCGCTCATCAAGAGTATCCATCTCAGAACTGAAGGTCTCATCTACTACCTTTATCTGTGCATCCACTTTGGCAACCATGGCATCAACCTGTATTCTCACATTCTTTACCAGCTTGTCCGCCTCCTGCTGTCTTTCGTCCAATACGGTCTGAAGCTGTTTGGCCTTCTCTTCCCGTTCTTCCACAATTTCCAACAGTTCTCCTGCCTTGTCTTCCCTGGAATCCAACAATCCTTGAAGCTGTCTTGCCTTTTCTTTGAATTCGTCAATTTGTTCCAATAAAAAATCCTCTTTCAGCACCTTATCTCTTGTCCTTTCTCTTTCAGATTCCTGTCTTCCGGGTCTGTATATCAATTTGTTTATTTTGCGGAAAAATTTTCCCATAATTCCAGCTCCCTTTATCTGATCGCAGTAGCGCATTATTTGTTTCATTGTAGCATTTCACTGTACTTTTGGCAAGAAAAAAGTACCCGCCTCTTCGGTATTTGAAGAAACGGGTCACTTTATCTGTTTTATTCACTTATATATAATTGCTGTAGTTGCCTCCATACATATAGTTATAGTTATAAGAACCTTTACTGCTATAGGTATTTGCCTTAGATGCTTCATTCTGGGCATGATAGTCTATCATAGAGGTCTTTACTCCGATATTATATCCATAGGATCCGGTTCCGTTAAACAACGTCTTCACCTTTTCCATATCTGCCTTCAGAAACGTATCTTTATCAATGGTTAAGGTATCGTCCTTATTGATGGTAATTCCTATACTCTCCAGTACTTTCTCATTGGTATTGGTAAGTCTCACCATCTGCGCCGAATCTCTGCCAATTGATGCCGTATTACTTTCTTCTGTAGCTTCTATCACAGTATTGTAATCTTCTACAAACGAATTTACCCTTTTATAAATTTCCTCTTTCTGATAACCGGTTGATGTAGTTCCATCTTCCGCTGTTACTGTTACCTGCTTAAATACATTGGACGTTCCCCTTGTAATAAGTGCATCTGTGGATTCCTTTAAAGACTCAGCAGCATTCTCAATCCGAGTTAGCTTTTTAGCTGAATCCTTTGCTGTGGATGTAGATGTCGACGAAGATGAACCTACCATGTCTGTTACAGCAGAACTTCCTGTTTTATCATAGTAAGCATTTAACAGCTTCCGGTAACTACCGCTGCGTATACTTGCATAATCTGCCAGAATACTGTTTCCAAAACCTGTTGCACCGTTCTTTGATACACCATTGTTTAGACTTGAAAACAATGTATTTACTGAGTTAACATCTGATAATCCAAAATATGACATTCTATCACTCCTTTAACTATGGTAAGATCCCTGTCTATATAATTTCCTACTTTCATTATATCACCGGCACATTTTTTTTGCAACCATATAAACTTATGCACTTCTACCAGATATACATGTTTATTTCTTGTGTTTTTTATCTATTTCACAATATATTTATCTTTCATTCATATCTTATTCATATTTTTTTGTTACAATAACCATAGTAGAAAAAGCACGTAGTTTTGATTTCATGTTTTTTCACGGATAATTTTTTCATAATGGCCCCGGAATCTAACGATACCGGGGCTCTCCTCAATTAATGGAACTATTTTAAATATTCTCAACCTGCCAGTCAATGGGGGCTATTCCCTGTTCTGTAAGAAATTCATTGACCTGACTAAAATGTTTACATCCAAAAAATCCTCTATATGCAGATAAGGGACTTGGATGGGGTGCTTTCAAAATCAAATGTTTGGGATTTGTCAACATAGGAATCTTACTCTGGGCAGGTCTGCCCCATAGCATATAGACGATAGGACGGTCCTGAGCATTTACAGCACTTATAATGGCATCCGTAAATTTTTCCCACCCCTGACCCTGATGGGAATTTGCCTGGTGTGCCTGTACTGTTAATACTGTATTTAGCATCAACACTCCCTGCTGTGCCCATTTTACCAAATATCCGTTGTTTGGAATAGAACATCCTAAATCTTCCTGAAGCTCTTTATAAATATTGACCAATGATGGCGGAATTTCTACCTCCGGCTTTACAGAAAAACAAAGTCCATGGGCCTGCCCTGCATTATGATAAGGATCTTGTCCCAATATCAAAACTTTTACCTGATTCAATGGTGTCAGATGCAGTGCATTAAAAAGTTCATCCGCTGGGGGATAAATCATCTTTGTATTATATTCCTGCTTTATAAATTCATAGAGTTTTGTATAGTACGGTTTTTTAAATTCTCCTCCTACTGCCTGCAGCCAATCATTGCTTATCATTGACATGTTTGATCTCCTTACTAGCACAGCTTCCTAAAGTGCTTCTACCTTTATCTTCTTACTGGTATATGATTTTCTGCCAGATAATCTTTTAATTCCATGATTTCCAGTTCTTTATAATGAAACAGAGATGCTGCCAAAGCGGCATCTGCCTTTCCTTCTGTTAAAGCTTCTTTGAAATGTTCCATAGTTCCTGCTCCTCCTGAAGCAATCACAGGTATGGACACATTTTCAGCAATTCTCCGGGTCAGCTCTAAATCGTATCCAGCCTTTGTACCATCACAATCCATACTGGTAAGAAGAATCTCTCCCGCACCCAGCTGATTTGCCTTTATTGCCCATTCCACTACATCTAAGCCTGTATCTATTCTGCCGCCGTTCTTATAAACATTCCAGCCGCTTCCATCTTCTCTTCTTCTGGCATCAATGGCCACCACTACGCACTGGCTGCCAAACTTATCTGCAGCATCACTTATAAGATTCGGCGTATTAATGGCAGAGGAATTGATGGAAATTTTATCTGCACCTTCCCGAAGCAATACCTTAAAATCCTCTACCGTACGAATTCCGCCTCCCACGGTAAATGGAATAAATACTTTTTCTGCTACTCTGCGCACCATATCAACCACTGTATTTCTGGCATCTGAAGATGCTGTAATATCTAAAAACACTATTTCATCTGCCCCTGCTTTATCATAGGCATCTGCAATTTCTACAGGATCACCTGCATCTCTCAAATTCACAAAATTAACACCTTTTACAACCCGTCCATTATGTACATCCAGACAAGGAATAATTCTTTTTGTAAACATCTTATACTCCCTCTGCTTCTGCAAAATTTTTTAAAATTTTAAGTCCTATGCTGCTGCTTTTTTCCGGATGAAACTGGCAGGCAAAAACATTATCTTTTTCCACAGCTGCATGAACCTCCACACCATATTTTGTGATTGCCTTTACAATCTCTTTTTCTTTCGCCTTAAGATAATAGGAATGAACGAAGTACACAAATGCATCCTGTGGAATATCTCGAAACAAACTTCCATTATTCTGCAGTTCCAACGAGTTCCAGCCTATATGTGGAATCTTAAGTCCAAACTCTTCGGGAATCTTTGTGATTTCTCCTTCCAGTATATGTAGTCCTTCCACACCACTGTTCTCTTCACTACCCTCAAACAACAACTGAAGTCCCAGACAAATTCCTAGAAAGGGTTTCTTCTTTTCTGCCACTTCTTTGATTACTTTATCTAATTCATACTTCTTTAAGTTCTCCATGGCAATGCCAAAAGCCCCAACTCCCGGCAGAATTACTTTATCTGCATTCAGAATCTCCTGTCTGTCTCTGGTTACAATACTTTCTTCTCCAAGAAACTGCAACGCCTTTTCCACGTTTTTCAGATTTCCTGCATCATAATCCACAATTGCTATCATGCTGTCGTCTCTCCTGTCCTATGGCTCTTCTTCAAGTCCTAACTCACTGATTACATCGTATACTGCATATGTAAATTCTCTTTTTTCATCCAAAGCATATATCTCTCTTGCCTTATCCATAGACATCTGATAATCATTGCTTAAAGATGCTTCTATCTTCTGAAGCATTTTCTTATAGTCTTTTTCAATACCAGCTTTTTCTGCATCTTTTATAAATCGGTCATACCGTCCAACACCACAGATTAGTGCTCCCAAAGCTTCTTTGTACATTGCCTGTCCCTGATATGCCTCATAACTGTTAATTTCCCTCTGCAGGTATGCATTCAGCCTAACCTTATTATACAATTCTTCATCTGCACTTTTTATATCCATTTCTGAAACACATGCATATGCTTCCACATATTTCCCCTGAGCAAAATTTTCTTTTGCATCAGAAAGAGCTGTATTATATCCAATCAGACTACTTAGAAGGTTTATTAGAACAACAATAGAAAGTCCAAACAGCATTATAAGAACCACTGGTTTTTTAGGAAGTGGTTTTGACTTTTGAACTGGTTTCTGCTCCTTCTGCATCACAGCTTTCTTTTCCGCTTTTTCCTTTGCAAGCTGCTGTTTTTGTGTCTTTTTCTCTGCGTTTTTCTCTTTCTTTTCCTTTGCTTTTTCTTCTTTTAGGGCTTTCTTTTCTGCCTTTTTCTGCTTCTTCTTGGCCTCTTCCTCTTCTTCTTGGGAAATACTCTGACCTTCCAATGTTCCCGTACCATCCCCAGAGGCATTGGCTCCTTTGGCGGCTTCCACGGCTTCTTCATCCGGACCAAATAAAAGAAGTGAAAGTCTGCTGAAAAATCCCCTCTTCTCTTCTGTCTGCATTTCCTCGCTTTGTGGTTCTACAACTTCTTCCACTTTACCTTCTCTATGATGGTCTATTTCCATCTCTAAGTCCAGGCCTTCTATTTCCTGTGCCAAAGCCTCTGCCATAAGCGCATCTTCATCTGTTTCTTTCATTTCTTCCAAATCCTCAATTCCCGGCATATTAGAAAGCATATCCATAATATTATTTTCTTCTTGTGGTGTATCTGTTGGTTCCGAATCATGATTGGCAAATCCCTGACCGATTTCATCCAATGTGGGTTCTTCTTCTGCATATCCCATTAAGGATTCTTCAATGGACAAATCACCTTCATCCGAATCCTCCTCTAGAATATTGCTCTTTACACTGCTTACAATATTATCAATATCATCCATAAAGTTACTGGAAATGCTGCTATCATCTGCGTTATTTTCTAGCTTTTCTTCTCCGTCATCTTGTATATCTGATGAAAGTTCTTCTTCCCCGCCACCTTGTATATCTGCTAAAGGCTCTTCTTCGTCAACTTCTGTATCTGCTGAAAGCTCTTCTTCCATATCAAAATCCAGTTCTTCTCCCAGACTTTTTTCAAAATCTCTTAGGAAATCTTCTTCATCAATTCCTTCCAGCTCCTTACTATAACTCTCCAAAAATCCTTCTTCTGCTATTCCTCCGGGCTGGTCTGCCGAATCAGCATCTATACCTTTTAGCAATTCATCCAGATATTCTTCTCTTTCGCTCAAATTCCCCCACCTCCAGTAAGTATTCTCTGACAATATTCTATCATACACCAAAATATTACACAATGTTTTCTTTTATAAAAGAGGCTCCCGAAACGGCAGCCTCCCTCACTTAGAAAACAATTGATTTTCACATGTATTCTTCTAATTCTTAAAGCTGTGAATTGGTGCCGGAATCCGGCCTCCTCTGTTTACAAAGGCATCACAGGAATACTTGTTTACCGGCATAATAGGCGCATAGCCAAATAATCCGCCAAACTCCACAGTATCTCCCACATCTTTCCCGATTACCGGGATAAGACGTGCTGCTGTTGTCTTTTGATTTACCATTCCCAATGCCATTTCATCTGCAATAATACCGGAAATGGTGGTAGCTTTGGTATTTCCCGGAATCGCAATCATATCAAGTCCTACAGAACATACACAGGTCATTGCTTCTAATTTTTCCAGTGTAATTGCTCCTGCCAGCACTGCATCAATCATTCCCTGATCTTCACTTACTGGAATAAATGCTCCGCTTAATCCCCCTACATAGGAAGATGCCATAACACCACCCTTTTTCACCTGATCATTTAACAGTGCAAGGGCTGCTGTAGTACCTGGTGCACCTGCATATTCAAGACCGATTTCACATAAACAGTCTGCCACGCTGTCACCGATTGCCGGTGTGGGCGCCAGAGACAAGTCTATAATTCCAAAAGGAATTCCCATTATTCTGGATGCCTCCTGAGCAACAAGCTGTCCTACACGTGTTACCTTAAATGCAGTTTTCTTTATGGTCTCACATAATACTTCAAAGCTCTCACCGCGTACTTTCTCTAATGCAGTCTTCACAACCCCGGGGCCGCTGACACCTACATTGATAATAGCATCTGCTTCTGTCACGCCATGGAACGCACCAGCCATAAATGGGTTATCATCCGGTGCATTGCAGAACACCACTAATTTCATACAATCTACAGAATCACGATCTTTGGAAAGCTCTGCTATCTCAAGCAGAATTTCTCCCATAAGCTTCACAGCATCCATATTGATACCAATTTTGGTAGTCGCAAGGTCAACAGAGCTGCATACACGTTCCGTCCGACAGAGAGCCATAGGGATGGAACGTATCAAAAGTTCATCTGCCTTTGTCATTCCTTTGGATACCAGTGCAGAATATCCTCCGATTAAATTAACGCCTACTTCCTTTGCCGCTGCATCTAATGTATCCGCAATCGTTGCAAAATCTTCAATTGTCTTACATGCTGCACCACCAATCAGGGCAATTGGGGTAACGGAAATACGTTTGTTGACAATCGGAATACCGAATTCATTTTCAATGGTAGCACCGACAGATACAAGATCCTTGGCTACCGTAGTAATCTTATTATAAATCTTTTCATTCAACTTCTTCAAATCAGAATCAATGCAGTCCAAAAGGCTGATACCAATGGTAATGGTACGCACATCCAGATTTTCCTGCTCTATCATCTTATTGGTTTCATTTACTTCCCAAATATTTGTCATTGCCGCCACTCCTTAAACTCTGTGCATTTTATTGAAGATTTCTTCTTTTTGACATTTGATTTTTACTCCAATTTCTTCCCCAAGCTGCTCCAGTTCTCTGGATACCTGATCAAATGGTTTTGATGCATCCTGTAAGTCTGCAATCATCATCATATTAAAGAAATCCTGCACAATTGTCTGGCTGATATCCAATACATTAATATGATTATCCGCAAGATAGGTACATACCTTTGCAATAATTCCTACAGTATCTTTTCCAACTACGGTAATAATTGTTTTGTCTGTCTTTCTTTCCATGATAGTTCTCCTCTTTTCCCTGAATATTCTTCCTTATCCTACCTATACTAAAGTAACTTTTCTTATCTTGCAAGTATTTTGTTATTTTATTATCAATGTTATTATATCTCTACCATCTGGGATACACTGTCACGTTTCGCTACCTGAATAGGAAAATCTGCTGCACGATATGGATTATCTGCCATATCTAATTCCAGCCTTACGGTTTCATATGCCAGCTTTTCGTAATTATTTTCTTTACTTAGATGCCCTAATATAACCGTTTTGAAATTGTCATGAAGTATCTCACTTAAAAGCTGTCCTGACACTTCATTGGAAAGATGTCCTCTTTCCCCTAAAATACGCTGTTTCAGATAATAAGGATACGCTCCTACCTGAAGCATATGTACATCGTGATTGGCTTCCAACAGCAGTACATCCAGATTCTGTAGTTTATCTACAATATAGCTGTCATATTTTCCTAAATCAGTCATGACTGCCATGGATTTTCCAGGCTGCCGCAGAATATATGCAGTTGGCTGAGCAGCATCGTGTGAAATTGCAATGGGACTCACTGTAATATCTCCAATATTAAAATCCACATCCGGCTCAATTTCTACAAACAGTTCTTCGGGGATTTCTCCTACACTCTTACTTTTCAATACTGCTTCCTTGGTTCCTTTGGTTGCATAAATGGGAATTCCATATCGTCTGGATATTACCCCCAGCCCACTGATATGATCTGAGTGTTCGTGGGTAACCAGAACTCCGTCAATTTCCTTTGTTGTATGACCGATAACATTCAGTCCTTCTTCTATCCTTTTTCCGCTGATTCCTGTATCAATCATCAGACTTGTCATTTCTGAGCCTGCAAAAATACAATTCCCGCTGCTCCCGCTTGCAATACTGCATAATTTCATAAAGTTTAATTCTCCTGCCAGTATATTTCAATAATATCTCCATCGTTCAAAACTGCTGAATAGGATGGAAGTTCACCATTCAATTTAGTAACAATCGCTCTTCCAGCTCCTTCACTCAGATTAAAATTAATCCGGTCAAAGACATCCACAAAAACGTAAGACCCTTTCCCCATCATAGTTATCGGCATATCGTTCACCGTCACGTGCAGATTGATTACATCCTGTCTCTGCTCTTCCTTCTGTACTTCGGGCTGTTTCTGTATCGTTGGACGTATATCATTTTCTGTTGTCCGCTGAGCTTCCTGAAACTTTTCTTCCAATTCTTCCTGAGTCAGTTCTCTTTCTTCTTTCGGATACTCTTCCGGCTGGGATATGTTTTCCACAGTTTGTTCAGATTCCGGCTGGATTTGCACAGTTTCTTCTGCATGCTCATCCTCTGCTCCTGATTCCTCTTCCTCTACATCTTCCCAGGTTGTGCGATAAGAAATTACGGTCCAGTCAATAGAAAAATTCTCATAGACTAAGGTTCCTAAATCAGCCGGTTTATTATTTACCAGTATATCCTGATCCATATCGACTTCCACATCCATAAATTCCATTACCTGTCCTACCGTATAGTAGCCCCGCATTTCGATATTATCATTTTCCTGAATCTCATAATAGGGCGGCTCCAGACTTCCATTTACTTCTGCAAACTTTGGACAAGTTATATTTTTTCCGTTTACTTCAAAAGCAAGCACGGATGATCCATATTCATCCAGTTGTTCCAGTCTGTAGATGGCTGCCTCTCCGGCGGTAGAAGGTTCAATTGATATTTCCATATTAGATTCCAAAGGTGTATTAATATTGGCGGTTCTTCCATTTATCTGGATAACTGCCGCATCTCCGGCTTCCCCTCTTGCAATCCGCTTTCTTCCGTTTAGGACAAAGTTGATTTCCCTTCCACGGCGTGGAAACAGCTGTTCATTCGGAAAGCCCACCTGCAATGCCGCATCTACTACGGTAAGCTTGCTGTTATCATATAACTTTACTCTTTCTCCATTAAACCGCACAAAAATAAAGTTATTTTTCTGATTATAATAATTCAGACAAATTCCTATGGGTGTTACCAGAAGGGGATCCTTTTGAATCTCCGGCTGTTCAAAGCGAATCTCCTGAAGTACCTCTTCCCCTCTAAGTGCCACACGTTCTTTCGGCAGTTCCAGTTCTTCCGCAAGGTTTTCCACGAATCCATGAACCTTACCACCTCCACCAACGATAAAGGTCGCACTTACTGTTTTATCCCCATTCAATTCCTTAATCTTGTCTGCAATATCCTTCGTAAGCTTTTCTACCAGCGGCTCTATCAGTTCCCACACCTCTGATGAAGGAATGGTATGATTTATTGTCATAATATCCTGATATTCAATGCTTTCCTCCACGGTAGATGCCATTTTGATATGCTCTGCTGTTTTAAAATCCACCAGATAATGCTGTACAATAGCTTCTGTTATTTCATCACCGGCACTTGGTATCATACCATAGGCAATAATACTGCCTTCTCTGGTAATAGAAATATCACTTGTTCCGGCTCCCACATCCACCAGAGCAATGTTCAGCATACGGAATGTTTCGGGAATCGCCACATTAATGGCCGCAATAGGCTCTAATGTAAGATTAGCAACTTTCATCCCTGAAAACTCTACTGCGGAATACAGCCCATCCACAACATCCTCCGGAAGAAATGTAGCAATCACATCTTCACTTATAACCTCTGCTTTATGCCCCTCCAAATTTGAAATAATGTCTCCGTTTAAATAGTATTTTACGATGGAATAACCTACACAATAAAATTTAAACTTTGTATCATTATTTTCATTTAGCATCCGCTGGGCTTTTTCTATACCCAGTAAATCCATAGTGTGAATATCTTCTCCCGTTACTACTGTCTCTTCCGGAAATTCATATTCTACTGTTGTTGCTATGGTTTTCAGAACACGCCCAGCCGCTGCTATACAGGTTTCTTCTAATTTCATATGAATCTGCTCTTCCAGCTGACGCTTCACCGCATGAATCGTACGCCCTACTCTGCGGATATCATGAATCTGCCCATCCAGCATGGATCTTGTCTCATGTTCCTTTATATACTGAGCCGCTACTACAAACTCATTCTCCTCTTTGTAACCTACCGTGCCTACAATATTCCTTGTTCCAATATCCAGTCCAAACACCAACGGTACTCCGTTTATCTGTTGTTCCATCTGTTCCGTATCTCCCTTACTTTTCATTACCTGTGCTATCTGATAAAAGGTTTCTTCTCTGGTTCCGCTATTATCAATAATCACCTGGCACTTCTGTCGATATACCTCTTCCGGCAGCTGGCTGCTGAAAATCTGCTCTACCTTTTCCGGTGAATATCCGCGGGTTTCTATCAGACGTTTTTTTCTGTCCTCTCTGGAAGCGTACACATACCATAACTCATCACATATCTCATCGTAATGGTCTTCTATCAGAAGGGCAGCTTCTATAATGAGATAATCCAGCATTCCTATTTCCTGCTGTTCTGCTATCTGTACTCTTATATACTGCTTCACTGCCGGATGCACAATTCCATTTACTTTTTCCCGTAATTCTTCCGAAGCAAACAGCTTCTTCCCTAATATCTGACGGTCTATGGTTTCATTGTCCTTGTGATATACATCAACAGGCAGAACCCGCAGCAGCTTTTCATAACATTCCGTTCCCGGCTTCATCAAATCATGGGCAATCCGGTCTGCTATCAAATTTTTTACTTTATAATTTTTCTCTAAATAATCCAGAATGGCGGATTTTCCTGCTCCCACTCCGCCGGTAATTCCAATTACCTGCATAGGTCAAAACTCCTTCTGTATTTAATGTGCTTCATACCAGTCTTTTCCGTGCTTCATATCAATTTCAAGCTTCACTGCTAGGTGTGCGGCCTGCTCCATCTCCTTTTTCAGAAGAGCTTCCACCTGCTCTACCTCATCTTCCCATGCCTCAATTAAAAGTTCATCGTGCACCTGAAGAATCAGTCTGGAGCGCAGTCCCTGTTCCCGCAGTTCCTCACCGACCCGTATCATGGCTATTTTTATAATATCTGCCGCTGTTCCCTGGATTGGAGAGTTCATAGCAACACGCTCTCCAAAAGAACGCTGCATAAAATTACTGGAGGATAATTCTGGGACAGGACGTCTTCTTCCAAAGATGGTCGTTACATATCCCTGTTTTTTCCCATCCTCTACCAGCTTGTCCAGAAATTCTTTTACACCGGGATACGTTTCAAAGTACTTTTCAATATACTGCGCTGCTTCCTTACGTGTAATACTCAAATCCTGACTCAATCCAAAAGAACTGATTCCATATACAATCCCAAAATTTACCGCCTTGGCATTGCTGCGCTGTAGAGAAGTTACTTCCTCAAAGGGAATATGAAATACCTGTGACGCTGTCATACGATGGATATCCTGGGCTTCCTTATATGCAGTAATCAGGTTGTTGTCCCCTGACATATGTGCCAGAACCCTTAGTTCAATCTGAGAATAATCCGCATCAATCAATATGCAGCCCTTTTTAGCAATAAACACTTTTCGAATCTGTCTTCCCAACTCCATTCGAATTGGAATATTCTGAAGATTTGGCTCGGTGCTGCTGATTCTTCCTGTTGCCGTAATGGTCTGATTAAAGGTAGAACGAATTCTTCCATCTTCCTGTATATAATTTGCCAATCCATCGGCATAGGTAGACTTCAATTTTGCAAGCTGGCGGTATTCCAGAATCTTGGATACCACTGGATACTCCGGTGCCAGTTTTTCCAATACATCGGCTGCTGTGGAATAGCCGGTCTTTGTCTTCTTGCCATTTGGCATCTGAAGCTTTTCAAACAGAATAACCCCAAGCTGTTTGGGGGAATTAATATTAAATTCTTCTCCTGCATCCTGATAAATTTCCTGTTCCAGCTCTACGATTTTCACCTGCAATGCAGTTCCATACTCCTTCAGGGCATCTGCATCCACCTGCACACCTTCCTGTTCCATATCAAACAGGGTATACACCAGAGGCATCTCTATTTCATGATAGAGCGATTCCATACCACATTCTTGCAGCTTCTCTTCTAAAACCGGTGCTGCTGCAAAACAGGTATAGGCTCCAAAGCACACGTAAGATACGAAGTCCTCTTCCTTTTCCCTCATTGCCTGAGCATCTCTTAATTTCCCTAACAAATCCTGTCTTGATGGGATAAGTAAATCAAGATGCTCCTTTGCGATATCGTCTATGGCATAGTCATTCTTCAAAGGATTCAAAAGATATGCCTCAATCAGCACGTCTTCTATTCTATTACGTTCTTCTTTCCTGGGTTTTATATGGGAGAGCTGTGTTTTCAAATCAAAACATGATGTTTTCCCCGGCTGTTCTAAAAGTTTCTGCAGTTGTTCCACCAGAAATTCCCCTGTTAGCTGTCCTCCTGCTTTTAAGAAAAATATCTGTTCTTTTCCATAGGCAATTCCCAGTCCTAATATCTGCTGTGCATTGTTTGTTTCCTGGGGTTCTTCTAACAGACTGTCCAATGTTATCTGCACTTCCTGCTGTTCCTCTGCCTGTGGATCTGATGCCAGCCAAAATCCCCGGACTTCTGCCTTCCCCGCCTCTTTAAAGATACGCTCTGCTTCTTTGATATCTGTAATTTTCTGAAAATACTGCTCCACGGGATTGGCAGGAGCTTCTACCTGAAACCGGTTCAGCATATTTTTAAATTCCAGCTTTTTCATCCAGACATAAGCTTCCGGTGTGAAGAAATCTCCGATTTCAGCATCTTGTACCGCATAACTGATAGGGGCATTGGTCTCAATGGTGGCAAGAGTCTTACTCATCTGCGCCATATCATAATGCTCTCTTAGATTGTTCTGTGCCCTTGGAGGCTTTATTTCATCTACATGGGCATAAGCATTTTCAATGCTTCCATAAGCGGCAATCAATGCAGTCGCGGTCTTCTCACCTATTCCAGGCACCCCCGGAATGTTATCTGAGGCATCTCCCATTAGAGCTTTTACATCAATAAACTCTACAGGTGTTACCTGATACCTTTCCTTTACGTCAGCTGCATAGTAATCTTCTATCTCCGTTCCGGTCCGTTTGGTCTTGGGTATTCTTATTTTAATATGTTCACTGGCAAGCTGAAGCAAATCACGATCTCCTGATACCAAAGACACTTCAAGGCCTTCTGCCTCACTGTGTTTTGCTATGGTTCCCAGAATATCATCTGCCTCATACCCTTCCTGCTCCACAATAAGAATTCCCATGGATTTTAAAACTTCCTTCATTACAGGAACCTGCTGACGCAGCTCCTCCGCCATAGGTTTTCTGGTTCCTTTATATTCACTATACATTTTATGGCGGAAGGTGGGGGCGTGCACATCAAATGCTACTGTTATATATTCCGGTTTTTCTTCTTCTAATATTTTAAACAAAATATTTAAAAAGCCATACACTGCATTGGTGTGAAGCCCTTCTGCATTGGTTAAATCAGGAATTCCAAAAAATGCCCTATTCAAAATACTATGTCCATCTACTAAAACTATTTTTTTGCTCATCAAATATCTGCTTTCTTTTTTTATTTTTAAATAAACTATTACTATTTTACACCATATGGCAAGGTTTTAAAAGTTCAAAATCAGGAAATGAGAAACTTTCTAAAAATAAAGTGCCTTCTACACACTCAATTTCCCCAGCCTCGATTATTTAACAATGAGCTTATTGTAACATAAGCTCTGCTTTGGGCATAAACTATTAATGAAAATAGTTTAAAATGAAAGGAGATTTAATAATGGCTGTCATTAATAAAATAGATAATATTGCTAGTATAGAATATGGCGGAAAAACCATAAACAGCCTTCCGGCTGAAACACTTTTGCTTCTCGCTCCAACAATTGTAAAATTAGTTGATAAACCCGTTGCTGCTATTGGTGAAACATTGACATATACAATCACCATTGCAAACATTGCAATCGGTTCTATTTCGAGTTTACCATTTACTGATGCAATTCCAGCTGGATGTTCCTATGTACCAGATTCCTTCAAAGTAAACAATTCAGCAGTTACACCTACCATCACTGCAGGTGTTCTGTCCTATACTATTCCTACTATAGCAGGGCTGGGTACCGCTGTTATAACATTTCAAGTTAAAGTTATCGGCTAGAGCAAAATGTTTTCACCCACGATATGTTTATAAATCCTGCTGTCGATGCAGCCACACTTGTGGTACTGCATTTTATATACTAAACACTGCCTGTGTAAAATACAATCATAAAAAAATTAACAGCAACACGGTCATTACATTAATTCATTGCTAGGCTTATAAGCTATAAAATTGTATTAAGTAACAACTCCACAGGCAAAAAATTCTGCTTGTGGAGTTATCGCTAAATTGCTCTGGTATATTCTTTTAACCATTCCTTCTCTTCTAAGGTCATATAGGGTGAAATTTTCCCATATACCATCTTATGATAATTATTCAGAAGTTTTCTTTCTGTTCCTGTCATCTCTTCCGGAATAACAGCATCTAAGTCAATAGGGGCATAGGTGATATTTTCAAATTCCATAAACTGTCCATACTCGTTCTTCTCTGCCTTTTTACAAATCAACTCGTTTTCGGTACGGATTCCATACTTTCCTTCCAGATATACGCCCGGTTCATCTGTAGTAACCATACCTTCTTCCATCACACAGCTGTCATTGCGTTCCGGTACAATCTTCCAGCGAAATCCATTGGGTCCTTCATGGACATTTAAAAGATAGCCTATCCCATGTCCCGTACCGCATTTATAATCCAGTCCCAGATTCCACAAAGGGCCTCTGGAAAGGATATCCAGATTCGTTCCCCGGCATCCATATAGGAATTTTGCTGCCGCCAGATTCAGATTAGAACGGCACACTGTAGTGAAATGAAGTTTTTCTTCTTCTGTCAGAGTTCCAAGTGCCATGGTTCTTGTAATATCTGTACTTCCATCCAGATAATGCCCACCGGAATCTACCAGCAAAAATCCTTCCGGCTTTAATTCCGTATCTGATTCTTCTGTTGCTGAATAATGCATCATGGCTGCATTGGCTCCATAAGCACTGATGGTATCAAAACTCAAATCCACAAAAAGCTCCTGCTCTCTTCTTCTTTCTTCCAGATAATCAGAAGCTGAAATTTCTGTGATTTTCTTCTTTCCGATATTGGTCTTTAGCCAGTACATAAATTTTGTAAATGCCACTCCATCTTTGACATGTGCATTTCTGATATTTTCAAGTTCTGTTTCATTTTTTATTGCCTTCATAAGCTCCGTAGGATTGCTTTCACAAACTATACTCACTTCTTTTTTCAGGCTATGGCAAATACGATAGTTTACAATATTTTTATCCAGCAATGCGGCTTCATGTTCTGGAACCTCTTTGGCATATTCGTAAATATCTTCATAGGGACGGACGGAAATATTATGTTCCTTACAATATGATTTCAGCTTATCATTCAAAACCTCTTCATGGACAAACCAGTAGGCTTCCTTCTCCGTTACAGCTGCAAAGGACATTACAACCGGTACACACGCAATATCGCCGCCACGGACATTAAAGAGCCATGCAATATCGTAAAGAGAAGTCAGAATATGAACCTGAGCTTTTTTCTCCTGCATTTTCTCTCTCACCCGTTTGAGCTTATTCTCCGTACCTTCTCCTGCATACTTTTCTTCCAGTATAAACACTGGATTCATTGGAAACGAAGGACGTTCCTTCCATATAAGTCCCACTAAATCTTCTGTGACATAAACAGATCCGTTCTTTTCTTCTGCAATCTTCTCATAGGAAGAACCGTCTGCTGCGTTGATGACCCTTCCATCAAATCCCAGACATTCTCCTTCTTTCAGATTCTTTTTTATATACTCTTTTACCGTGGGTACCTCTTCTTCACCCATCTTAAAGAGCTTTACCGGACTTCCTTCCAGCTGTTTCTCTGCCTGTATAAAGTATCTTCCATCTGTCCACAGTCCAGCCTCTGTCATGGAAATTACTGCCGTTCCTGCAGAACCTGTAAACCCGGTAATATATTTTCTTGATTTAAAATAGTCTCCTACATACTCTGATTCATGAAAATCAGAAGTTGGCACTATATACATAGCAATATTTCTTTTTTTCATCTCTGCTCTGAGAATGGCAATTCTTTCTGCTATCATATCACAAGTCTCCTTATGCTTCTTTTTTTACCGCAATTACTTCAATTTCAACTAAACCGTCCTTCGGAAGCTTCGCTACCTCCACGCAGGAACGAGCCGGTGTCTCCCCCTGAAAATACTGTGCATAAACCTCATTTACTTTTGCAAAATCATTGATGTCATCTAAAAAAACGCTGGTCTTTACCACATGTTCTAAATCAGAACCTGCTGCTTCCAATACTGTCTGGAGATTTTTAAGACTCTGATGTGCCTGAGCTTCCACACCTTCTGCCAGAACTCCGGTATCCGGAATCAGTCCAAGCTGTCCTGATGTAAAAATCAATCCGTTTGCTTCTACTGCATGAACATATGGACCTACTGCTGCTGGCGCTTTGGGTGCATTAATCGCTTTTTTCATTCTTTATATCCTCTTTTCTTTATTTATAATTTGAACTGTTTTTTATTGTAACATGTTCATTTTTTGTGTTCAATAGAATTACAAAAAAAGACAAGGTATAAAACCTTGTCTTCACTGCCGGCAGCGGGACTTGAACCCGCACGTGGTTGCCCACAACAGATTTTGAGTCTGCCTCGTCTGCCATTCCGACATGCCGGCATTTGTTCATTCGAACAAAAAATATATTATCATATATTCATTTGAATTGCAAGTATTTTTTATCTTATTAGCTTTTCGATTTTGTCAAATATTTCTCTTCCTAAAATTTGATTATGACCGGAAACACATGCCTGAACATCCAGCTCTTTATACCGCAGGATCGATTTTCGATAACTTTCTACATCCATATCTAATTCTGGAAGAAGTTCATCTACTGTATCTCCAATATTATCACCAACATTCAATACTTTATCCTGACCATCAAATACACAAATCCCATCTATGGTATGTCCCGGTGCATAAAATATATAAATATCATCTTCCGGAAAATAAATACTATCTTTTATGGTTAAATTGGGCAGCACTTTTTTCACATCACCTCGGATAAAACCCTTATTCCGTTCTAACATCTCATCCCAATTTTCTATCATTAAGTCTCTGCACCGCTCATGAGCGATAATGATACTATCGCTAAAACAATGGTTTCCCCAGATATGATCCCAGTGAAAATGTGTGTTAATTACGATAACAGGCTTGGAATCCTGCTGCAAATGTTCTTTGATGGGTACAATACTTTCTGAACCCAATCCCGTATCAATAAGGTAATTATATTGTTTCCCCATAATAAGGTGTAAATTCAAGTACCACTCTGTTTCATCATAACGAAACACGATGTTTCTCATTCCTATTTTTTGTTTTACCATGTATTCATCCTCCTGTCATTATATACTTATTATAGTATTAAAACTGTAGAAAAAAAAGAGAGCCGTAAAAACAGCTCTCTTTTGCCAGGGATTATCATTTTTGTATTTTATAACATTTTTTTCATTTCGTCCGCTACGAACTGAACTTTCGTACCTACAATAACCTGAATAGACGTTTTGCTCGGACGCATAACACCAGCTACACCGGCAGATTTGATTTTCTTTTCATCTACCTTTGTATAGTCATTGATTTCAATACGAAGTCTTGTTACACAGTTGTCTAAAGATTTTACGTTTTCTTTTCCGCCAAGTCCTTCCAGAATTAAGGAAGCAACCAACGTAAAGTTATCGTTTGAAAGAACAGCTTTCTTATCTGTTTCTTTATCATCATCTTCTCTACCTGGTGTCTTTAAATTGAATTTTGTAATTACAAAACGGAATACAAGATAGTATACGATACCAACTACAATACCGATTGGAATAACCATCCATGGATTCTGTGCCAGTGGAGTGAAGGAACTTAATCCTAAGTCAATTGCACCACCGGAGAAAGAGAATCCTGCACGTACCGGAAATGCAACTGTGATACCTGCGGTAAGTCCAGCCAAAACTGCATGTACCAGATAAAGTCCTGGTGCCAGGAACATAAATGCAAATTCGATTGGCTCTGTAATACCGGTAAAGAAAGAACAGAATGCTGCTGACGCAAGCAGACCGTAAGCTATTTTCTTTTTATCTTTTTTGGCTGTATGATACATAGCCAGACATGCTGCTGGAAGACCAAACATCATGAATGGGAAGAATCCTGTCATGTACATACCTGTTTCTCCTAAGGTACCAGTAGCTCCCCAGAAGTTTCCAAGGTCATTGATACCAGCTACATCAAACCAGAATACCGAGTTCAATGCGTGGTGCAGACCGGTTGGAATCAGCAAACGGTTGAAGAACGCATAGAGTCCCGCTCCAACTGCTCCCATGCTGAGGAATGTTTCGCCTAAAGCTACCAGTGCGCCATACAGCAGAGGCCATATGAAGAACAAAATTGCAGATACAATAATAGAAACCATGGCAGTTACAATTGCAACCGCACGTTTACCACTAAAGAATGCCAGTGCATCCGGCAATTTTGTGTTTTTAAACCTGTTGTAGCAGGAAGCACCAATGATACCAGCAAGAATACCCACAAACTGGTTCTTAATTTTAGCAAATGCAGGATCTGCGTCTGCTCCTGTTAAACCAGCAACTACACCTTCGCTTAATAAAGTAGTAATCATCAGGAATGATACCAGACCTGCTAAACCAGCAGTTCCATCACTGTCATCAGACATACCAACTGCAACACCAATAGCAAATAACCATGCCATGTTATCAATTAAGGCTCCTCCTGCTTTTATCAGGAAAAAACCGATGGTATATGGAATACCACTCTGTGCATATCCCTGTACATCACCAGCCATAGCACCTGGTGCCAAAATGTAACCAATACCCATTAAAATACCGCATACCGGAAGACAAGCAACCGGAAGCATTAAAGACTTTCCTAATCTTTGAAAAAATTTCATCATAAAAATTACCCCTTCCCGTTCTGCCCCAGCCACAGAACACTTTCTTTTTTATTCTGAGAGGTTTCCCTCTTTGAATACAACCTATCCTAATTGTATTTTACAGATTTGCTTTCATAAAAGCTTCAATTCCAGCCGCAGCTGCTGCTTCGTCTGCACCTTCAATAGTGAAGGTTACGTTCTGACCCTTTTTTACTCCAAGAGCCATAATTGCCATAATTTTTTTAGTATCTGCTTCTTTTACGCCATTGCTCAATGTAACGGTACTGCTGTACTTTCCAACTTCTTTTACCAGCAAACCTGCAGGTCTTGCATGAATCCCTAATTGATCCGTAATAGTGTAAGTTACTTTTTTCATTTCTAATTCCTCCTTTTACATTTCCCTAATTGTCTTTCTCAACCCCAGTACTGCAGGTGGAGATACTGAAAGTTCATCTATACCCATATCCAGAAACTTTCTGGTCAGAGTCAGGTCACTTGCTAATTCCCCGCAGATTCCAACCCAGATACCTTCTTTGTGGCCATTTTCCACCGTCATCTGTATCATTCTCAATATTGCTTCATGATGAGAATCGTAAATATTATCCAGATTCTGATTCTGACGGTCAATTGCCAGTGTATACTGTGTTAAATCATTGGTTCCAATACTGAAAAATTCTACTTCTTTCGCCAGTCTATCACTTATAATTACTGACGCCGGTGTCTCTATCATAATTCCAAGTTCTACTTGATTAAAACTAATACCTTCTGCTGTCAATTCTTGCTTTACTTCTTCTACAATTTCTTTTATTCTGCGTATTTCATCTACAGAAATAATCATTGGAAACATAATTGCAGCTGTTCCAAAAGCAGATGCCCGGTAAATTGCCCGAAGCTGTGTCTTAAACACATCTACTCTGTCCAGACAGATTCTGATTGCCCGGTATCCCATTGCAGGATTCTCTTCTTCCGGTAATTCAAAATAACCTACCTTTTTATCTGCGCCAATATCCAGTGTACGGATAATTACTTTTTTGCCCTTCATACCGGAAAGCACTTCCTTGTATATCTGAAACTGCTCCTCCTCAGAAGGATAGCTGTTTCTTCCAAGATACAGGAATTCACTTCGGAACAACCCGATTCCTCCTGCATCATTTTCCAGCACTTTTTCCACATCTTCAGCATTACCGATATTGGCATATACATTAACCCTTCTTCCATCTCTGGTTACATTGGGCTTTCCAATTAATTCCCGCAATGCTGTCTGTTCTGCCTGGAATGCTACTTTTTTCTGAATCATGCGGTCTAATGTTTCTTGATCCGGATTCAGTATAAATTCTCCTGTTGTTCCGTCTACTATAGCCTGTATGCCATGATATTCATCTAAAAGTCCTACATCTGTTTTCACAAGAGACGGTATATTCATAGCTCTTGCCAAAATCGCTGTATGGGAGTTGGCAGATCCATTCTTTGTTACAAATGCAAGTATCTTTGACTTGTCCATCTGAACGGTTTCGCTTGGTGTGAAATCATCCGCCAGTACGATGACCGGTTCTTCTGTATTGATAATTCCCTCACCAATACCTGCGAGAATCCGTACGACCCTCTGGGAAATATCCAAAACATCTGCTGAGCGGGCCTTCATATAATCATTATCCATTTCGGAAAACACCGCTGCAAACGCTTCTCCGGTCTGTGTAACTGCATATTCCGCGTTGAAATGTTCTTCTCGAATCATGCCGCAGATGCTGTCCAGATAATCTCCATCATTCAGCATCATCTTATGGACTTCAAAAATCATGGCATGTTCTTCCCCGGCTTCTTCCTTCGTGGTACGGAACAATTCATCCAGCTGCGCCTCTACCTTTACTTTTGCCGCTTCAAATCTGCTGATTTCCTGCTCAACATCTTCTATTTTTTCTTTTGTAAGCTGATATTCTTGTTTTTTATATAAATATATTTTTCCTATTGCAATGCCTTTTAATACACTTTTTCCAGAACACGTAATCATAACTTCCCTCCTACTTCTGTAACTTTAATACCGCATCCCCCGGAACTACATTCTTATCTGTCATTCCTTCCACTTCCTTAAATTCATCTGTATTGCATACTACCATTGGTGTAATAATTTTAAGTCCCGCTTCTTCAATGGCCTTTAAATCTGCATCAAGCAGAAGATCGCCCTTTTTTATTTTTGCATCCATTTCGGTATGAACTGTAAAAGGTTTTCCCTCCAGGGAAACGGTTTCTAATCCTACATGTATGAGGAGCTCGACACCTTCATCCGTTGTTATTCCTACTGCATGACCAGTTGGAAATAACGTAGAAATCACACCATCTGCCGGAGCATATACTTTACCATCTGTAGGAATCACTGCAATTCCTTTTCCTAAAATTTCTTCTCCAAAAGTAGGGTCCGGAACCTCGCTTATTTTGACACATTTTCCTGTCATTGGTGCTCCTATTAAAATTCCAGAATCCTTTTTAAATAAACTATTAAATAATCCCATCTTTACCATTCCTTTCTTGCTGCATATTTTAAGAATACAGATATAAATCTTTGATTCTTTTTATGTTTAATACTAAATATAAATTCTCTTCTTCTGTCATTTCACATTGGTATTTTTCTTTCAAAACTTGTCGCATCTTTGCGGTAAGTGCGTACTCCTCTTCATAATGCTCTCTGATAAACTCCGAAAGCTTGGGATCCGGCTCTTCTTGTCCCGGTTGCAGACAGTGCATTCTATGGGCAAGAAACTTTAAATTGACCTTGAGCCATCCTTTATAATAGGAATCATCCTTCTCTGTTCCAAGCTCACAATCAATAACGTTCATCATATCCTGCATCATATTGGTCATAATCCATGTTTCATTTACCTTCATGCCAAATTCAGCATTTACCAGATGAAGTGCAATGGCTGCGGCTTCATCTTCCAAAAGACGGCATCCTGTTCTTTCCTGAATCAGTGTAACTGCGTGCTTACCCACCATATATTCATCAGGATAAAAACGTCTTACCTCTTCCACCAGCATATTGTTAAAAACATTCCCTTTTTTGTACTGTTCTATTACGAAACTTATATGATCTGTCAAGGTCAGGTATACTGTCTGGCTCAGTTTCACATCCAGCTGGTCTTTTGCATAGGAAATAATCTCGTCCGATAATTTCAGATATTCCACCGGCAGGGTTTTCAGTAAATCCTTAAATCGCTGCATGCTGTCTTCATTATCAATCTTAAATATTTTTTCTACCGCCTTAGAAGAAACCTCTGTTCCTGCTTTCTTCTGAAAGCCAATTCCTCTTCCCATGACAACAATTTCGTTTCCGTCTATATCTCTGGATACTACAATATTATTATTGATTACTTTTTCAATTTTCATCACTTCTGCTTCCACCCTAACTCAAAATACACAAATACATTTACTATTAATCATTCCCAAAAACCACAAAAACCAAATCTTATAAATCAACCACCACAGATTAACTCATAAAATTTGGTTTTGCCTGCCTCCCAGTAACAATCCAAAAAGTTCTTTTTCTTATATGCAAATAATATCATTCTCGACAATCACTGTCAACCTTCTCACGTTATTTTTGTGCTTTTTACACGTTTTTCACTTTTGTTTTTGTGCACTTTTTATATCCACTTTGGATTTTTATTGTTTTTTATTTGCATATGTTGTTATTTGTTTACAAATTTTGTTATATTTTTTCTATGACATTTTTCCTACTTTCTCATACATGTATCAATAATAATCATATTACAGGATTTACCAGTTTGAAATTGCCTTTTTCCAATGCTCAGAATCTCGTTCCCACAGCTCATTCAACCAATCTATTCCCTGCTGAATTCCCTCTTCACTAAATTCCACCTCTGTTCTTTGTTTCTGTTCCTCCGGTGTAAAATCATACGCATATGGTGCTTCCCATGCACATACTTCCAAGTGCTGTTTTTCCTCTGTTTTCGCCACGGCAAACCGGAAGCGCATTCCTTCATGGCTTCCGGTAAATGTTGTTTTCTTTAAATATGGTATGCTAAGAATATCTTTTCTCTCAATCATCAGACTTTATATCCTTTAAAATATCAAAGCAGTCAAATGTGGCAAAATAATCCTTTGGTGTTTCTTCCCGTCGTATCAATTGTGTGCTTCCATCTTCTTTCAGCAGTATTTCTGCTGATTTCAACTTGCCGTTATAGTTATAACCCATGGCAAACCCATGTGCCCCTGTATCATGAATCACCAACAGATCTCCCTTATCAATCTTTGGCAGCATCCGGTCTATGGCAAATTTATCATTATTTTCACAAAGCGAGCCTGTAATATCATATTTATGATCGCAGATACTATTATCTTTTCCCATAACTGTAATGTGGTGATAGGATCCATACATAGCAGGACGCATCAGATTTACCGCACATGCATCACATCCGATATACTCTTTATGTGTATGCTTTTCATGGGTTGCAGTGGTTACCAGACATCCATAAGGTCCCATCATAAAACGTCCCATTTCTGTGTAGATAGCCACATCTCCCATACCTGCCGGAACCAGCACTTCTTCGTAAACCTTTCTTACGCCTTCTCCAATCGCACGGATATCATTTGGTTCCTGATCTGGTTTATAAGGAATCCCTACTCCGCCGGACAGATTGATAAAACGGATATCTGCACCGGTTTCTTCTTTTAATTTCACTGCCAGCTCAAAGAGATTCTTTGCAAGCATAGGATAGTAGTCATTGGTTACTGTATTACTTGCTAAGAATGCATGAATTCCAAAATATTTTGCACCTTTTTCTTTTAATACTTTGAATCCTTCGAAAAGCTGTTCTGTGGTAAAACCATACTTGGCATCCCCTGGATTGTCCATAATGCTGTTGCTGATTTTAAATACTCCACCGGGATTATAGCGACAGCTTATGGTTTCTGGAATATGTCCAATGGTCTCTTCCAGAAAATCAATATGGGTAAAATCATCCAGATTGATAATTGCTCCAATTTCATCCGCAAACTTAAACTCACCAGCGGGTGTTGCATTGGATGAGAACATAATATCTTTTCCATCAAAATGCAGCGCATCTGCCATCATTAATTCTGTCAGAGAAGAACAGTCACATCCGCAGCCATACTCTCTTAATATATTGATTAAATAAGGATTCGGGGTTGCTTTTACTGCAAAATATTCTTTAAATCCTTTGTTCCAGGAAAAGGCTTCCTTTACGGCCTGTGCATTGGCACGAATTCCCTTTTCATCATATAAATGAAACGGAGTCGGATATTCCTTTACAATCTCTTTTAACTGTTCCAGTGTTACAAATGGTTCTTTTTTCATAATGTGTTCTCCTCTGTTTTCTTATCTTTCACGTCCAGCTCCAGCAGACGTATTTCATTCTTCATAGAATCTTTAAAGACCTGTACAAAATTCACCTGACCGGAATACAAACAAGTACTTTCTTTTCCTTTTCCCAATTCACCGGTAAGAACATAACGGGAATCTGCTATAATTCCAATCTGCTCCCTCTTCTGTGTCAGGTAGATTTGGGCTCCTGTCAGTTCATAAGGCATATCTGTCAGGATCACTACTTTGATTTTTTTCTCTGTAAGGAGTTCCAATTCTGCCTTAATCTCTGACAGCTGGTTCTGGTGCATGGATACATATACACGCTTCTGTGCATTTATCAGCATATTTTTTGCCTTATCTGAAATATTCTCATCAGACCGGATGGTAATATACCCTTCTGTATCTTCTTTTTCCTTGGGCATATGCTCCAAAAGATATTCTTTGCGCTCTGATAATGACCTTATCTTATTCTGACAGAACTCTTCAATTCCTACCGCTGTATACTTTTTGACATTGCCTTCCGTAATACATGCCGCACCTTTATCTGTCAGTCCTTCCAGAGCCTTATATGCATTGGAACGAGAAATTCCGGTTTCTTTCCCAATCTCATACCCAGTACTTTTCCCAGAGCGGAACAATTCCAGATATACCAAAGCCTCCTGCCCGGTCAGCCCAAATGCCATCAGGTGATTTTCCAGATTTTTTATATCCATCATCCTCCCTATCTTTAGTGGTACTCTTTAGAGATACTATAATATGTTTTTTTTTAAATGTCAATATAATCTCCTGATAATATTTCTCAAAAAAACGAGGTTGTCAGGAAATAAAGCCATTGACTTTCCCGACAACCCCATTTCTTCTATTTACAATGTAAAATAATCTGTCCGCTTTTTCTGGAAGAAGGCACATCAATAACACGTTGATTCGCACTTCCTCTCCAGTACAACCGGGTATCTTTCTGTTCTGCAATAAATTCTCCATCCACCAGCACATCGATATATTCCATTACTTCCAGTTCTGATATGGTTTCCCATTCAAACCCTGTATACATCCATATGGTTTTCTGCGGAAACTTCTCTTTTATTTCATGAATCAGTTTGAGAACATCCTGCCGGTTAGAATAAAACAATGGATCTCCTCCACTGAAGGTAATACCTGAAATATAATCTTTTTCCAGTTCTGCAAATACTTCCTCTTTTGCTTCCTGATCAAATTCCAGACCGCCATTTTGATCCCAGGTAATGGGATTCTGACATTCCTTGCAGCAATGGGAGCATCCTGACACCCATAAAACAACTCTTAAGCCGTCTCCATTTAACATATCATCTTTGGTTATATCATGGTATCTCATAACGTTTCCTCTTACATACTCCTTCTCTCTGCAATTTCTGTCATTTTGGCATCATTTAATCTGGTATCTCCTTTTACTCTGGAATAGGAAAGATATCCATTCATACGCTCTATTTTCGTAAGATTTCTGCTTCCGCACTGGGGACATACATCCATATCAAGTTCCTGATGTCCGCAATCATCACAATATGCAAGAGAAAGATTTACGCCTTCATAGAATCCCATATCCATAGCACGACGTACCAATGTCTTCACCGCTTCTTTATTATAATCGATAGGGTATTTTACATACTGTATTTTCCCTCCATTGCTCAGTTCCCAGAACCGGTATTCCAAATCCTGCTTCTGAATAGGAGTAATATCTTCGCTTACATGACAATGGAATCCATTACTAACATATTCACGATCTGATACATTTTCAATAATACCGTATTTTTTCCGGAACTGTTTCACTTGAAGTCCACAGAGATTCTCTGCGGGAGTTGCATAGATTGCATACAGATTTCCGTCTTCTTTTTTAAATTCATTTATTTTTTCATTGATATGCTCTAATACTTCAATTGCAAACTGTCCATCCTCTACCAGTGACTTCCTATTGTATAACTGCTGCAATTCATTAAATGCAGTAATACCAAAAGATGCAGTAGCTGTTTTCAGCAATGGTTTGATTTTATCATGAATTCCCAGATGTCCGCCGTAAAATCCTCCTTCACAGTAGGCCAACGGATTGGTAGATGCCCGCATCTCTCCCAAATATGCATAGGTTCTTATATGAAGCTGACGAATCAGTTCCAGATAGTAATCCAATACTTCGTAAAAATCACGGCTTTCTTTTCTGGATTTCGCTAAAATCATAGGAAGATGCAGACTTACTGCGCCTATATTGAAACGTCCTACAAATACGGGTTCATCCTTATCATCTGCTGGATTGATACCGCCATGCTCGTACCATGGTGACAGGAAGGCCCGGCATCCCATGGGACTGATGATTTTTCCGTACTGCTTATACATACTTGCAATATATCCTTTTCCCGTAAGACTCAGCCAATCCGGATACATCGTCTTTCTGGAACATTCAATACCTGCTTCAAATACTTCTTCCAGTTCCTTTCCCGGCCCATGAAGATTCTCATCATATAAAAACACCAGCTTCGGAAAAAGTACCGGTTTTTTGCACCCTGTCTTTCCCTGTCCTTTTCTGCGGACTTTAAGCATCGCAATGGATGCCATCTTTGCAAAACGTCCCGTTCCGGTTCCAAAGGTCATAGTAATAAAAGGATAATCTCCCCGGCTTGAAGATACAGAATTAAACTTGTACTCCCATCCCTGAACACCCTGCTCCAAATCACGTTCAATGTCTTTTATGGTTTCTTCATCTGCACGCTCTTCACTTAATCCTAACGCCCTATAACGTTCTTTGTATTTGACGTAAGACTTCTTTGCATAGGGTTCCAATATACCTTCCACACTTGGCACCGTAAATCCACCATACTGCTGACTTGCCGCACTTAATACGATATCTCCAATTACATCAAATGCAACATCCAGTGTCTTGGGTTCATTGTACCAGAGATTTCCCATTTCAAAACCGCCTTTTAATACATTCTCTACATCAAATAAACAGCAGTTCATGGTGTCTCTTCTGGCAGACATATCATGCACGTAAATATAACCATCCCGGCATGCCTGAATCTCTTCTGTAGTCATAAAGAATTTCTGATAGAGCTCTTTATTCAACTGATTGAAAATCAGGCTTCGTTTGGTGGATACCAGTGCACTATCCGTATTAGAGTTCTCTTTGTCTCCTATATACATAATCGACTGGCTTTTTTTATATACTTCATCCAGCATGTGGACAAAATCCTGCTTATAGTTGCGGTAATCACGATAACTTTTTGCCACTATAGGATTCACCTTTTCCAATGCACCTTCTACTATATTATGCATCTGTGAAATCTGGATTTCCTCAAGTCCCATCTCGTCCACTTTTTCTTCCACAAACTGGCAGATAAATTCCAACTCTTCCTTTGTGAAGTTTGTCAGGGCTCTGTATGCCGATTTATTAACTGCAACAACTACCTTCTGTACGTTAAATTCTTCTTTTGTTCCATCCTTTTTTATAACTCTTAATGTGTTCTCCATTCCCTTCCCTCTTTCTTTTTACAATTCTTATATTTTCACGATATAGTATGTGTTTTTTCGTTCACATACTACATATTGTGTTCTGTTGTAATATAGTACCACCAGTAAAAGGGGAAGTCAATAGAAAATGCGTCCTATTTCATTCGCTCTGCGATAAATTCTCCTACCTTTTCTTTCTCCATATCCAGCACAATAGCCAATTCTCCATAAAGGCTGTCCTCAGCCATCTTAAAATATTTTCGATCACTGTTGGTAATCTTTTTCCCTTCTGAAATTCTGCACTGCATTCTTTCATAGGAAGTTTTGATAATTTTTATTATTTCCCTGCAATCACAAGTTGCAAGTGCCTCCTTATAGATATTCTCCCTCTGTTTCTCATCGGCTATCCACAAAGGCTCGATCTCTTTTATTCCATCCAAAAGTTCAAATGCTTCCTGCCGTGAAATTAATGGACGTACTATTACCTTTTCACTGTCTGCTGGGGCGTATATAGTACTCCCCTTTTCGTAAATAGGTTTGAGCGTATAGTAAATCCTGTCTTTTGGAATCCCTGGAACCAATGATATGGTTCCTACCTCCTCCACTTTGCATACTCCATTGTTTCCATATATCATATAATCTCCTGCTTGAAACATTTTCTTCACTCCTTATCTGCTGCTTACGACTCTGTTATCTTTATTTTATCACTCCTACACCTTTTTGTCAGCACTTTCCCCCCATGCTCCATATCTTTGTAACATATTACAATATGGTCCTTTTGAGGAATTGTACATTTTTTCAAGAAAGTATATACTTAATTTTGCTATATTTTTATTTATGAAAGGATAATTATTATGGATATTTTACATACCTCCGTTTTTAACGGACGCCCGGAAGATACCGAAAATCGTCTTGCAAAAGAGATTCAGACTTATAATCTGCTGGATTCCCTGCAGATTACTTATCAGCGCATAGACCACGAGGCTGTACACACAATCGAAGCCAGTCAGGATGTAGACAGCCGCCTTGGTGTTCATATCTGCAAAAATCTTTTCCTGTGCAATACACAGAAAACTACTTTCTATCTCCTTATGATGCCTGGAGATAAGAAATTTCAGACTAAAATTGTATCAAAGCAGCTGGGTGTTTCCCGCCTGTCTTTTGCACCGGAAGAATATATGGAGGAATTACTGCACATAACTCCCGGTTCTGTCAGCGTTCTTGGATTGATGAATGACTCCCAGAACAAGGTACAGCTATTAATGGACCAGGATCTGCTTCAGGAAGAATATCTGGGCTGTCATCCCTGCATCAATACCTCAAGTCTGAAACTTACTACGAAAGACTTAATGGAAAAAATTCTGCCAGCCGTTCATCATGAGGCTGTTTTTGTGAATCTATAAAAGTATAGAAAATGAATGAGAAGAGACCGGAACCTTATTGTTCTTTCTCTTCTCATTCGTTTTTATGTCTTATGCTTATTTATGCTGTTGCTTCTTCAAACTGGGAATTATAAAGTTCTGCATAGAATTCGCCTCTTGCAAGCAGTTCCTCATGATTTCCCTGTTCTATAATATCTCCGTCCTTCATAACCAAAATCACATCTGCATCCTTAATCGTGGAAAGTCGATGAGCAATAACAAAACTGGTTCTTCCCCTCATCAGATTCTTCATGGCTCTCTGAATTCGTTCTTCTGTACGGGTATCTACGGAAGAAGTAGCCTCATCCAGAATCAGTACGGGATTATCTGCCAAAATCGCTCTTGCAATGGTTAGAAGCTGTTTCTGTCCCTGAGATACATTACTTGCATCTTCATTTAATTCCATTTCATATCCACCCGGTAATGTTCTAATAAAGTGATGGGCATGGGCCGCCTTTGCTGCTGCAATTACTTCTTCATCCGTAGCATCCAGCTTTCCATAGCGGATATTTTCCATAATACTTCCTTTAAACAGCCAGGTATCCTGCAGTACCATGCCAAAATGTTCCCGCAGGTCTGTTCGGTTAAACTCTCTTAAGTCATGTCCGTCTACCTTGATACTTCCATCTGTTACATCATAGAAACGCATCAGTAATTTTACCATAGTAGTTTTTCCCGCTCCGGTAGGACCTACAATAGCAACCATCTGCCCCGGTTCAACCTGACAATTAAAATTATTTACAATGACTTTTTCCGCATCATATCCGAATTTCACATGTTCAAAAGCTACACTTCCTTCTATGCGTTCCAGTTTCACCGGATGCTCTACAATCTGATCTTCTTCCTCTTCATCCAGGAATTCAAAAACACGCTCTGCTGCTGCCGCAGTAGACTGAAGCATATTGGATATCTGAGCCATCTGAGCGATTGGCTGGGTAAAGCTTCGTACATACTGGATAAAAGACTGAATATCTCCAACCTGAATATTTCCGTTGACTACCTGTATACCACCAACTACTGCAACAGCTACATAGCCAATGTTTCCTACAAAATTCATAATAGGCATCATCATTCCAGACAAAAACTGTGACTTCCATGCGGACTGGAATAAGATTCCATTTGTTTCATCGAATTCCTCCAGCATATCTTCTTCTTTATTAAACGCCTTCACAATATTATGTCCGCTGTATACCTCTTCCACCTGACCATTGATTTTTCCTAAATATTTCTGCTGTGCCACAAAGTATTTCTGGGAAAACTTTACTACAATACCAATCAAAATACCGGAAACCGGAAGAATTACCACAGCAATCAGTGTCATCAGCGGACTGATGGTCAGCATCATGATAAGAATACCAATAATGGTAGTCACAGAGGTAATCAGCTGTGTAATACTCTGATTTAATCCCTGACCAAGAGTATCTACGTCATTGGTGATTCTTGACAGCACTTCACCTACTGTTCTGGATTCAAAATATTTCATGGGCATCCGGTTGATTTTTTTAGAAATATCATCTCTAAGCCGGAAACAGATCTTCTGGGTTATTCCAGACATGATCCATCCCTGTATAAAAGAACAGAATGCACTAATTAAATAAATGCCTAATAAAAACAATAATATCTTTCCGATTTTATCAAAGTCTATACTACCCTGACCGGAAACTTTTGCCACCAGACCTTCAAACAACTCTGTCGTTGCTTTTCCAAGGATTTTAGGTCCCGCGATATTAAATGCGGTGGATGCAATGGCAAATACCATTACAATAAGTACGCCTATTTTATAGTTTCCCATATATTTTATAAGCTGTACTGCAGTTCCTTTGAAATTCTTGGCTTTTTCTCCCGACATCATTCCACCGCCTGGTCCATGCCCCGCTTCAGGACGTCTTTTTGTTTCACTCATTATACAAGACCTCCTTTTAACTCTTTTTCAGATAACTGAGACGTTGCGATTTCCTGATATGCCTCACAGGATTCCAGCAGTTCCTCATGTGTTCCTCTTCCCACCATCTTTCCTTCATCCAGTACGATAATCTGATCGGCATGAATAATGGTGCTGATTCTCTGTGCCACAATAATAACTGCTGCATCAGAGATTTTCTCATTTAATGCCCTTCTAAGTACCACATCTGTCTTATAGTCCAATGCGGAAAAACTGTCATCAAATAAAAATATCTTAGGCCCCTTTGCAATGGCTCTTGCAATAGACAGACGCTGTTTCTGTCCGCCGGATACATTTGCACCTCCCTGTGCAATGGGACTTTCATACTGATCTTCTTTCTCTGAAATAAATTCCTCTGCCTGAGCAATCTGAGCAGCTTCTTCTATTTTTTCCTGTGGTATATCACCTGCAAACCCGATATTGGAAGCTATTGTTCCCGTGAAAAGCACTCCCTTCTGGGGAACATATCCAATCAGACTCCTAAGTTTATTCTGTGTTATTTCCCGGATATCAATACCATCAATGGTAATTCTTCCCTCTGTCACATCATAGAATCTCGGAATCATATTCAAAAGTGTTGATTTTCCACATCCGGTACTTCCTATAATGGCAGTTGTTTTACCTGGTTTTGCTCTAAATGAAATATGTTCAATGGCTTTTTCATCTGCTCCCGGATACTGGAATGCCACATCTTCAAATAAAACCTCTCCAGCCCATCCTGTTTCAGGTGCATCCAAAGGTTTTTCAGGGTCTAAGATTTCTGCCTCTGTAGTAAGTACCTCATCAATACGGTTGGCTGCAACTCCAGCTCTTGGAAGCATAATGGATACCATAGTAATCATCAGAAACGCTATTACAATCTGCATGGTGTATGTGATAAATGCCATCATATCACCTACCTGAAGGTTTCCGGCATCTACACCTTTGGAACCAAACCACACGATGGCAACGGTAATACAGTTCATAATCATCATCATCAACGGCATCATCATAGACATAACACGGCTGGTAAACAACTGGGTCTTCATCAGGTCTCCGTTGGCCTCGTTAAAACGTTTTTCTTCAAACTTTTCTCTGGAAAATGCCCTTATAACGGAAACACCAGTTAAAATCTCTCTGGAAACCAGATTCATACGGTCTACCAATGTCTGCATCTTCTTAAATTTCGGCAGTGTAACACCCATCAATATTCCTACTATTAAAATGATGACACCTACTGCCGCACCAATAATCCAGCCCATTCCTGTTCTGGTATTGGCTACCTTGATGACTCCGCCGATTCCTATAATAGGTGCATAGATTACCATTCGCAGCAGCATAACTTCTACCATCTGTATCTGTTGAATATCATTTGTACTTCTGGTAATCAGGGATGCGGTAGAAAACTTCTCCATTTCACTATTGGAAAAGGAAACCACCTTTTTAAATACACGGCTTCTTAAATGCATTCCCACACCTGCGGAAGCATAGGAGGCAAGCAATCCTGCAAAAATTGCTGCTGCCATCATAACAACAGACATTCCAAGCATCTTACCACCAACACGGAACATATAGCTGTTCTGATAATCTCCCATATCCCATCCCAGTGCTTCGTACTCTTCCTTTACTACAAGCAATGCTTTCTGGTTAATAATCGTGTCGCTCATTTCCCCCAGCTGTTCTTCTGCCGCCTCTTCCTGCTGGAGTATCTGCTCTTTGGTCATCTGTCCGCTTTCCAGCAATGCCCTCATGGTATCCATATCCATTCCGGTCTGTTCTTTCATGGAAGACATCACCACCAGGGGCATACCCATAATTTCATCCAGTTCCTCTATCTCTGCTTCCTTTTTCAGTGTCAGCTCATAATTACCCTTATCATTTTCCTGATAAGCTGCCTCCACCTTTTCTGCCTCAGCATCCGATACAAACATATATAAATTGTCTAATGTTTCTTTGCGTATTTCTTCCGGTGCCACATGTTCAATTCCACCCTGCTGGATACCTATATCCACAATCTCTGACATGTACTGGGGCAGAGACAAGTCGCAGTACGCCTGCACAATCAACAGCAGGATAATCCCGGCTACAACTGCCTTATACTCACCTAAATACTTGAATATCTTTCCCATATGCTTATTCCTTTCTACTTGTTATTCTTTTCTGTCTAAAGCATCTCGGTCTGTCTTCTTAATTTCATGCTCCATAATCTGCGCCATTTCATTGCATAATCCGATCAATTGCTCTATTTTCTCTTCCCCCATACCATTCTGAACACGTTTTACATAAGCCATTAAACACTTCTTGGTATGCCGCCATACGTTCTCTCCTTCATCCGTCAAAACCACATAGGTATTCCTCCTGTCTTTGGCGTCAACACTTCTCTTTATCAACTTACGTTTTTCTAAGTTTCTCAGCATTCTGGAGGTCTGGGACGATGCTATGCGGAGCTTCTCCGCCAGCTCAGATACATAAATTCCTTCCTTATCCGGATATTCCTGCTGATATTTATAAATAATCTGCAATGCAAAAAATTCACTCTGCGATACTTCCATCATTACTGAAATATTTGCTCTCCGAATCCGGTGAAAGGCATGAAGTAATCTTATATGCATGACTTCTTCATTTTCTCTTTCCATAAACTCATCCCCTTTCAAACCATATGCTTTGTAAATAATTAACATTGTTATCTATTTACAAGATTATATAATATTCCCCTGCTATGCATTTGTCAACAGATTCAATTCTAAAATTTTTATAAAAAAGTATCTTCTACACTCGTGCGGAGCGTTTTATATTATGGTACCAGGGGCAAAAGATCATGCTTTTCATGCTTGCATGAAAAAGCATGAGTTTGGGACCCGTAAAACATGAGAAAGCAGCCCGAATAGGGCGGATTTCGAATGTTTTTAGGAGTGCGAAGCAATCCGTTGGTACATATGGCCCAAATACCTTTTTACACTCTTATCATTACAAAAAAAGGAAATACACCAATCGGTATATCCCCTTCTCCGAATTATTTATCCATTAAATTAATTCATAATGCTTTAAAGCATTGTAAATACCATCTTCCCATAAACCTGTCGTAACGTATTCAGCAACGTCTTTTGCCTCCTGCATACCGTCTCCCATTGCTACGGAATGTGCACAATACTCCAGCATGTCCAAATCATTGGTGCTGTCTCCAAAGCCATAGGTATTCTTATGGTCTATGCCTAGTGCCTGACACATTTCTTTTATCCCTGTTGCCTTATTAAATCCTTTTGGAACAACTTCCATGAAATCTCCGTCTCTGTGGATAATTTCATACCTCTGCTCTAATTCCTGCTCCACGGCTTCTTGTCCGTCTTTCAGATAATTCACACAAAATTTGCTGACTTCAAGGCTATCCTCGTTGCCGCTGACTCTTAAAAGCCTGTCTCCTAATACTGATTTCATCTGGCTATACGTGAAAAAGTCCTTTTCAAAACGTTCCTTGTCTATATATAAGGCATATCTGCCTTCCAGTATATATGCAGCATGAACCTTATTCAAATATTCACAGTCTTTTCTTATCTGATCCAAATCCAGTTTATAATAAAATTTCACTTCTCCCTGGAATTCCCCATAGGTACCGCAGCCTGCCACTACACCGTCAAACCCAAGGGGCATCAGCTCTTTGTCTGGAATAAATATTCTTGTTCTTCCACTGCATAAAAACAAATAATGTCCATTTTCTTTCAGCATCCGGAGTGCCTCTACAGTACTGTCCGGTATCTGCTGCTTATCATCCCAAAGAGTTCCATCAATGTCAAAAAAAATTGCTTTCTTCATATCTTATCCTCTCCATTTTTCAAAGTATTTTCCTATTGTATCATATTTTGTAGCAAAAATGCTATTTTTTAGATATACAAAATTAAATTCCCGCTGAATCTGAAAATCTTCTATGGGAATCTCAAATAAGTTTCCCTCTTTTATCTCATCTTCTGCCACGGCCTTGTATAAAAAACTGATACCGCAGTCTGCCATCACAAGTTTTCGGATTGCTCCCATATTAGAAACTTCCAGTTTTCCTGAAAATTTATCCAGGGATTGATTATGTTCCGCTAAAAACTGCTCCAGTATCCCTCTTGTTCCAGAACCTTCTTCTCTTATGATTAAACGCTGTGAAAATAGTTCCTCCATAGCAATGGGGTTTTTCCTGCAATACTCAGTATGGAATCTCCTTCCGCATACGCCAATATACTTTTCTCTTGAAATCCTGCGGTATTCATAGGCGCTCTTATCGAATCTTCCCTCTAAAACTGCAAATTGAATTTCTCCTGCCTCCAGCATCTGAAGTAACTTTTCTGTATTTTGAACAATAACTGATATATCTGTTCCCGGAAATTCCTTTAGATATTCCTGCAATACCACAGGTACTGCAAATTCTCCCACGGTAAGAGTTGCCCCCATCTTTAACGTCTCTTTCTGCTGAATACTATCCTGAAGCTCTTTCCGAATCTGACGTTCATCTACACATATGGCCGATGCCATCTGATGAAGCATTTCACCCTCATGGGTAAGAAGCAGCTTCTTCCCCTGTAATTGAAACAATACCACTCCATAGACCCGCTCCAGATAATGAATATGCTGTGTCACTGCCGGCTGAGTAATATGGAGATTTTCTGCTGCTCTGGTATAATTCATAGTTTTGCACACATCCAAAAATGTGTAAATCCTGTTATCTATCATAGTTTCTCCTTTTACCGGAATTATCATAACACATTTTTATCGTTTTATAAATATTTATAATTTTCTTTTATGTAACTTTCATGATAGGATAGGAGAAAATAACAGCAAACAATTTTTTCAGGAGGTTGCCATGACAAATAATCATATAGCAGAATTTCGTGAAGATTTAAAGGAATTTCATGAAATAACTCAGAGTTTTTATAAAAAAGAAATTAATATTGCCGAGTACAAGGGATTTTCCGGCGGATTCGGCAGTTATGCCCAGCGGGGCGGTGAAGCAAGTATGCTGCGTCTGCGCCTGACCGGTGGAGAAATTAATAAGGAACAGCTTGCTTTTCTTGCAGACAGTATCAAAAAATATAATATTAATCTGGTACATCTTACCACCTGCGAAAGCATTCAGCTTCATAACCTGAATGAATTACAGGTATGTTCTCTCATAGAAGAAGCCTTTGACCACGGCATTATTACCCGTGGCGGAGGAGGCGACTTCCCCCGTAATGTTATGTGTTCTCCTCTTTCCGGCGTTCAGAAAGAAGAAGCTTTCGATGTACTCCCCTATGCCAAAGAAGCCGCCGATTATCTCCTTGGTTTTATAAAAACAGTAAAACTTCCCCGAAAGCTGAAAGTCTGCTTCTCCAACAACGCAGACAATGCCGTACATGCCACCTTTCGGGATCTTGGATTTGTTGCCAATGAAGATGAAACCTTTGATGTGTACAGTGCAGGCGGTCTTGGCCGCAGTCCCCGGATGGGTGCCAAGGTTGCAGAGCATATCAATCCTTCCCAGATTTTATACTATATAAAAGCTATGATAGACACTTTTACCACTTACGGTAATTATGAAAAGCGGGCCTCGGCAAGAACACGTTTTATGCAGGAAACCCTTGGCACCGAAGAATATATCAAAGCTTATCAGGAAAAGCTGAATCATGTTTTAAAATCCCAGCAGCTGGATATCACCATTTCCTCGGCTGCCATTCACAAAACTGGAAGCGGCACCCTGGTGCATCCACGGGCAATTCCACAAAAACAAAAGGGACTTTATGCCGTATCCTATCATCCTATCTGTGGTAATCCAAAACCTGAATTTTTCCGCACCCTATATAATACTATTCAGGATATGGATGAAGTTAAACTCCGTCTTACTCCCTACGACAGTCTTTTTATTATTAATCTGACGGCTTCGGAGGCAGAGCAGATTCTTGCATTGACAGAAGACGGCGCGCAAACTTTATTTGAGACTTCTGTTGCCTGCATTGGAGCCTCTATCTGTCAGGTGGGAGCCAGAGATTCTATGGGTCTTCTTACTGCCTGTATCAAACGGGTACAGCCGGAAGGCTTTAAGGATGGCGTTCTTCCTAAAATACACATTTCTGGCTGCCCATCCTCCTGCTCCGCACACCAGATTGGCTCTTTGGGATTCCGCGGCGGGGTAAAACAGACACCGGAGGGTCCTAAACCTGCATTTGCCGTATTTGAAAAGGGCTGTGAATCGCTTGGAAAAGAAGCCTTTGGAACAGACCTTGGAGTTATGCTGGAAGAAGAAATTCCAACATTCTTTGTAGAACTTGGAATGGCTGTTTCCAGTGCAGAAACAACTTATGATTCCTTCGTAAAAAACAACAGGGATACATTTATGGATATTGTGAAAAAATATATTTAATGTGCTTTAAAAAAGATGATATTGATACAATTTCCGCAAGCTCAAAATCCCTTGATATCAAGGGATTTTTGCTTTATTTGTGTGAAACGTCTGTCGAGAAGGTGGACGTTTTTTACCTTGTTTACACCCTATACTCTTTATTTAATATATTTTGCAATCTCTAATATCTGCTGGTAATTCATCATCAGATAAATTTTTCACTATTTCTTCAGTTCCATCTGCGACTGCCTTATCATAATACCAACATTTATATTTTAGATAATTAAGATTTTTTCTCATCTCTTCTAACTGCTTTTCTACTTCTGTGAAACGGTCATGAAACATCCTTTGCCTTTTATTAAGGGAAATATCCCCCTCCTGACACCAAATCAAAAACTCCTTGATTTCCTTGATAGACATTCCAGAAAATTTCAGACATTCAATAACCCGAATAGTACTAAGCTCAATGTCAGAAAAAACCCGAATACCACCACTGCTCCGCTCTATGTCAGGAAACATTCCTTCACGGTCATAGTAACGTAAAGTGGATATTGCAATACCCGTAAGATTAGATATTTCTCCGATAGAATACTTCATAATAAATTCTCCTTACATTTTGTATACAATTTTATCAATATATAAATTTTTCTTGACCTAAACCTTACTTTAGGTTATATACTCACTATATATATTAAAATATTATATGTCAAACGATTAAAAATGCTTTGTACATAGAAAGGGGCTATTTGAATATGAAAACCGTAAAATTAAATAATGGTATAGAAATGCCAATGGAAGGTTTCGGGGTATTTCAAGTAACTGATTTGGCACAGTGCGAAGAAGTGGTGACAAAGGCCATTGAAGAAGGGTATCGGCTGTTTGATACGGCAAGCATTTATCAAAATGAAGAAGCTATAGGAAATTCTATCCGCAAAAGCAGCATTCCTCGCCATGAGCTGTTTATTACAACAAAGGCATATATACAGGAAATGGGATATGAGAAAACAAAAAGGGCATTTGAGGACTCCCTCACAAATCTGGGACTGGATTATCTTGACTTGTATCTGATTCATCAGCCATTTGGGGATTATTATGGAGCCTGGAGAGCAATGGAAGAACTTTATCAAGAGGGAAAAATCCGAGCGATTGGGGTCAGCAATTTTTACAGCAGCCGCCTTGTTGATTTTTGCCTTCATGTAAATGTAATTCCGGCAATTAACCAGATAGAGCTGCATCCATTCTATCAGCGCGAAGATGATCTGAAACTTATGAAAGAATTTGGAATACAGGCACAGGCATGGTCTCCATTTGCAGAGGGCTTGAACAACTTGTTTTCAAATTCAGTTTTGGATTCTATCGCCAAAAAGCATAATAAAAGCATTGCCCAAGTAGTATTGCGGTGGAATATTCAGCGCAATGTAATTGTGATACCAAAATCCGTCAGGCAGGAAAGAATCCGGGAAAATATTAATATTTGGACATTTGAATTAAGTAGCGAGGATATGGAAGCAATTGCATCACTTGACACAGGCAAATGCTTAATGCTTGATCCACTGGACCCAAACGAGGTAAAACGGGTAATTGAATACGTCAAAAATCCCGTATTAAGATAATTATTTAAGGAGGATATTATGAACATCGTCGTAATAAATGGAAGCCCACGACCAAAGGGCAACACCGCCGCAATGGTGCAGGCTTTTACCGAAGGTGCAAAAGAAGCCGGACATCAAGTGACGGTTGTGAATATCGGCAATAAAAGAATTGGCGGCTGCAAGCATTGTGATTATTGTCATTCAAAAGAAAAGGGAAAGTGTATACAGAAGGATGATATGCAGGAAATTTATCCAGTACTAAAAGAAGCGGAAATGCTGGTGATAGCGTCCCCAATCTATTACTTTTCCATGACAGGCCAAACACATTGCACGATTGAGCGAATGTATATCTGGGAAGTATTGCCTAAAATAAAAAAGGCCGCTCTATTTCTAAGTGCTTTAGAAAGTGGTTTTGAAGCTGCAATACAAACCTACAAAGATGCAATTATTACGTACATGGATGTAGAAGATATAGGAATCATCACCGCTGCCGGAAGTGAAAATAAGTCCAAAAAGAAACTGGCGGAAGCCCGTAAATTAGGTAGACAGTTATCTTAAGAAGTTGATTGCTGTAAGCGATTGTCTTCTCTCTGTTTTTTAGTAATAATAAAAGCAATTTTATAATAATATGAACATAAAAGCAGGAGAGTATCCGGAACTCTTTGGGTTCCAAACACTCTCCTGTTTTCACTTCTATAAATCTTAATAATTTTCTGCTTTTATTTCAAAATAAGCCTGTGGGTGGTTACATACCGGACATACTTCCGGTGCTTTTTTTCCAACATAGATATGTCCGCAGTTTGCACACTTCCAGATTACATCTCCGTCTCTTGAAAATACCAGATCCCCCTGTATGTTTGCAAGTAATTTGCGGTATCTTTCTTCATGCTCTTTCTCAATGGCAGCTACCCCTTCAAACAAAGCTGCAATTTCAGTAAAGCCTTCTTCTTTTGCCTCTTTTGCAAAGGAAGCATACATATCTGTCCACTCATAATTTTCACCGTTTGCAGCTTCGACAAGATTATCTACTGTATCCCCAACAGCTCCGCCGCTTAACAGTTTATACCACATTTTTGCATGTTCTCTTTCATTGTTTGCAGTCTCTTCAAAGATAGCTGCAATCTGAACATACCCGTCTTTCTTCGCCTTGCTTGCAAAATAAGTATACTTATTTGTTGCCTCAGATTCCCCCGCAAATGCTGTTTTTAAATTTGCCTCTGTTCTCGTTCCCTTTAATTCCTTCATATGTTCCTCCTTCTCCTTTATCTGTTTAAAATTAGTAATTGTTACTGATATTAAAACATACTTCTTATTTTTTGTCAAGATTACGCTCTTAAGTGATAGCGTAAATTTACTGTAGGAATTAAATAGGTAGATTTCACCTGTGATGTG